>JAFAOG010000488.1 GCA_019237945.1 Deltaproteobacteria bacterium
GTTCTCAAGAAGGAAGGTGCGTGATGGGAGTCTTCACGCGAGGCAAGACGCTCTGGATCCGGTATCGCGATATCGATGGCAAGTGGCGCAGCGAGAGCACGGGCTGTGGTCTCCACGAGGAAGAGAAGGCGCTCAAGGCGCTCGACAAGATCGAGGCGCACATCCGCGCGTCGCGCACGCCGGCAACGGTCGCCGCCTCGGGGATGGGCGTGCTCACCGTTCGTGCGTTCGCGGCCAAGTGGCAGGCGTCGCGCGACATCGTGACCAAGGACGACGACCAGGGCCGGCTCGACAACCACATCTTGCCCGCGCTCGGTCACATCCCGATGGCCGACCTTCGCCCACGCCACATTCGCGAGTTCGTCGAGAAGCTCAAGGTGACGAAGAAGAAGCGCCAGGTGCGCCGCGATGGTTCGCTCACCGGCGAGGAGGGGGAGACGATCGCGCCGCGCACGGTGCTGCACATCTACGGCACGCTGCGCTCGATGCTCAACGACGCGGTGGCCGATGAGGTCATCCCGTCGAGCCCATGCATCCTCAAGGACAAGCTGCCCGAGAAGAAGGACAAGGACCGAACGTGGCGCCGCACGGCGGTGTTCACGCGCGACGAGGTGCAGACGATCATCTCCGCCGACCCGCAGCACATCCCCGAGGATCGCCGCGTGATGTACGCGATCATGTTCCTCGGCGCGATGCGGTTCGGCGAGGCCGCGGCGGTGACATGGCGCGACTACGACGCGGCTGCGACGCCGCTCGGCAAGCTGGTGGTGGAGAAGTCGTACTCGTCCAAGCTCAAGAAGGTGAAGACGACGAAGACCGACAACCCGCGCGAGATGCCCGTGCATCCGACGCTCGCGAAGATCCTCGCGGCGTGGAAGCTCGAAGGCTTCGAGCGGTTCATGGGGCGTCCGCCGAAGCCCGAGGATCTGATCGTGCCGTCGCGGCAGAAGCGTCCGCGTAACGCGAACCACATGCTGCGCCGGTTCCACGAAGATCTCGAGCGCGTCGGGCTACGCGCGCGTCGCCAGCACGACGCGCGGCGCACATTCATCTCGATCGCGCGCGCGGATGGCGCGCGGCCCGACATCCTACGGTGGGCGACTCACGGACCGACCGGCGACATCGTGGACGACTACACGACGCTTCCTTGGCCGACACTCTGCGAAGAGGTCGCGAAGGTTCGCGTGAGCGTGCTCGAAGGCAAGGTGATCGAGCTGCCGCTCGCCGCCACCGGCAGGGACGCGAGCGCCGCACACGCCATCGAGCCTGCCGCACCGATCGCGCTGCGTTCCGTGCCGGCGATCGAAGTGATCGATATGATCGATGCCGAAACGACTAAGGGGCCCGCTGCAGAATCGCCTGTGACGGCGAAACCAGTGGACCCCCAAGAAGGCCGTTACACTACTCGTTACAGGTCCGTAAGTACCGGTAATGAGCAGAGTAAGTGGCGGAGCGGACGGGACTCGAACCCGCGGCCTCCGGCGTGACAGGCCGGCGTTATAACCGACTTAACTACCGCTCCAGAATCAGCTGATTTTCAGTAGGCGAAGCAGGGTTCGAACCTGCGACCACCGCCTTGTAAGGGCGACGCTCTTCCGCTGAGCTATTCGCCCGCTTCCGAGGGATGGTTGTTTAGACGGGTCGGGGGCTCCTGTCAAGGGTCGTTGGCGGCGGGAGCTGTGGCAGGCTCGGGGGCTCGGAGGGGCTCATGGTTGAAGTCGTGTTGCCGCGCGGGACGCCGGCGGCGTTTGGGTGCGCGACGTTGTGCGCGGCGTTTCAGGAGACGGTGGCGGCGCAGGGCGATGTTGTCGCGCTGCGGACGAAGGGCGATCGGGTGCGCATGACGTGGCGGGAGTACGGGGCGCGCGTGCGGGCGCTGGCGGCCGGGTTTGCCGGGGTGGGTGTTGGGCCCGGCGACACCGTGGGCATCGTCATGTGCAACCGGCCCGAGTTCAACTGCGTGGATGCGGCGGTAATGCATCTGGGGGCCGCGCCGTTTTCGATGTACGTGACGAGCTCGCCCGAGCAGTTCGCGTATTTCGTGCGGGACTCGGGGACGCGCGTGATTGTCACCGAGCGGGCGCAGCTGGCGCGGCTGCGCGCGATGGCGCTGAGGGTCGAGATCTTTGTTTGTGTGGATGGCGACGCGGAGGGCGCGCTGTCGCTGCATCAGCTCGAGGCGCGGGCGCGCGCGGACTTTGACTTCGAGGCGGCGTGGCGCGCGGTGCGGCCCGAGACGCTGTTGACGATCACTTATACGTCGGGGACGACCGGCGATCCGAAGGGCGTCGAGATCACGCACGCGAACATGGTCGCGGAGGCGCGCGCGTTTCAGGCGGTGCGGCAGATCGAGCCCGGGTCGCGCGTGATTTCGTATTTGCCTCATGCGCACGTCGCGGATCGGTTCGGGACGCATTACCTGCCGATGTTTGGTGGGGCGAGCGTGACGGCGTGTCCGGATCCGCGGTTGCTGTTCGAGCATGCGGTGGAGGTTCGGCCGACGGAGTTCACCGGGGTGCCTCGCGTGTGGGAGAAGCTGAAGGCGGGGATCGAGGCGAAGCTCGCGGCGGAGCCGGAGGAGGCGAAGCGGAAGATCGTCGGGGCGGCGATCGACGCGGCGCTGCAGAAGGTGCGCCTCGAGCAGGCGGGGCAGGCGGTGCCGGAGGCGTTGGCGGCGGGGGTGGCTCGCGCGGACGCGATGGTGTTCGGGCCGCTGCGCGCGGCGGTCGGGCTCGATCAGGCGCGGTCGTTTTTTGTCGGGGCGGCGCCGTCGACGCGCGACGTGCTCGAGTTCTTTCATGCGATCGGGGTTGCGATCTGCGAGGTGTGGGGGATGAGCGAGCTGTCGTGCGTCGCGACGTCGATGCCGCTCGGGGTGAACCGGATCGGGACGGTGGGGACGGCGTTGCCCGGCGTCGAGCTGCGGCTTGCCGAGGATGGCGAGCTGCTCGTGCGCGGGCCGGTCGTGATGCGCGGGTATCGCAACAAGCCGGAGCAGACGCGCGAGACGATCGATCGCGAGGGGTGGTTGCATACCGGCGACGTCGCGACGATCGATCGCGAGGGGTTTGTCACGATCGTCGATCGCAAGAAGGAGCTGATCATCAGCGCCGGCGGGAAGAACATGTCGCCCGCGAACATCGAGGCGCGCATCAAGGCGTCGAGCCCGTTGATCGGGCAGGCGGCGGTGGTGGGGGACCGGCGGCCTTACAACGTCGCGCTGCTCGTGCTCGATCCTGATGGCGCGATGGCGTTCTGCAAGGCGCGCGGGATCGATGCGCCGCTCGCGCAGCTCGTCGAGCATGCGGCGGTTCTCGATGCGGTCGGGGCCGCGATCGAGGGGGCGAACGGCCAGCTGTCTCGCGTGGAGCAGGTGAAGTGCTGGACGCTGCTGGCAGCCGAGTGGTTGCCCGGCGGCGACGAGCTGACGCCGACGATGAAGCTCAAACGAAAGGCGATCACCGCGAAGTACGCTGACGTGATCGCCTCGATGTACGAGAGCTGATTAGCGGCGCTGGATGCAGCCGGAGTTTGCGTTGCTCCACTCGTACTGGAACGCGAACGCGGTGCCGTCGTTGTTCGTGCCGACCGCGCTGTCACCGAACGGCGAGGGCGTCCAGGCGCACTTGTCGTCCGCTTCGTTGCCGCGCGAATCCCACCACGCGGTGCCGTCGGCGTCGGTCACGGCCTCACGCGTCTCGTGCGAGATGAAGTGCTCGAAGTTCTGCGTCGCCGAGAAGCCGGCCGACTGGCAGCCGCCGCAGCTCGGGTACGGCATCGACGCGTAGCGCGTGTCGCCGTGCGAGCTGGTGTAGTTGCTGTGGTAGGCGCAGTACGCGAGCGAGGGGCCGCCGCACGAGGTCGAGGTGCCGTCCGACGAGTAGGACGTCGACGGGAGGAACACCTCGTAGATCGCGTTCGCGTCGAAGGCGTGCGTGGAGAGGTACTTGTTGACCTCGCCCTGGATCGCGGCGTCCGTCGCGTTCGTCGGCGGCGTCGAGGAGTCGTACCAGGCCGCTGCGCCGCCCGCGAGGTTCGAGAGCTGGATGCCCGAGTACTGCGTGATCGTGTTGTACTCGCCGCTCGTTCCGAAGCGGCCGACGTACGAGACAATCGAGCTCGCGATGCCGGCGTCTCCGGCGCTCCACGACGGGCCCCAGAAGATCGGCACGACGTGCGCGTTCGTGATCACCGGACCACCGTGGTTGACCAGGTTCGACGAGCCCGGGCGCGTATGGCCGGCCTGGTTCGTCGGATGGTGACGCGGGTGGGTGTTCAGCTCGGTCGAGTTGCCGTTCCCGAGATCCTGAACGGTGGAGTCAATGTCAGGTTCCGAGACGCAGGCGCCGAGGGCAAGACCGCTACCGAGCAGGGCGTACATCAACTTCATCTGGTGACACTCCTTTGGGTGGTAGGAGTGGACATCACTTGGTACGCACTCCGCTACAGAATTCCGTGCAACTTACGGAGATGCAGTGCGTCGTGATGTTGCGAGTGTGTGGCGCGGCGTCCCGAACGGGACGTCGGGTAGCGGTGGGGTAGGGAGCGCTCGTACAAAGCGCAGCCCGGATCACATCGCAGGTGCGAACGCGAGCTCGACCGTCCACGGGATGCCGATGCGCAGCGGGCTCGAGGCGACCGATGCCATGTGGGGCACGGCGGTCCTCGGCGCGTCGACGGCGATGGTCGAGACCATCTGGGTCGTCCATTCGAACATCACGCCGCCTTGATCGCTGAGCTCCTCGAGCGTGGCGAAGCCGGCGGGCTCGGTGAACATCGCGACCGACGTGCCGTCGGGTTGATCCCAGTCGACGCCGCCCGCGAACATCAGCAGCGAATGCGCGGCGGAGATCGCGATGCCGTTGGAGGGCAGGATCGCCGGCGACTGCGTCTGGTTCGTGCCGAGCGTGAACGTCGACGTCGGGCCGGCCGGATTCGCGCCATGGACGTCGAACACTGCGACGACCGCGTGGCCGCTGATGATGCCGTTGCCGTAGGGCTCGGTGTAGACGTTCGGCTCGCCGGCGGCGAGCTTCCAGCCGACGACGAACGTCTGGCCGTCGTTGCCGAACTTGATCTGATGAAGCTGATGGAACCCCGTCGGCAGCATCCACACCGAGTTGCTGCCGTTGTCGACGTTCGCGATGAACACGACGATGTCGCCGTCGACGATGCCGGTCGTCTGCACCCAGTACTGCTGCTGGCTCATGTTCGGCGACAGGCCCTGCGCGCTGTACCAGGCTTCGCCGACCTTCGTCGCGACGATCGGGGTGGTGGCCGCGCTGTCGGCCGCGGCATCGTGCGCCCCGTCGGAGGTGCTCGCGTCGTGCGAAGCGCCCGGCCGATCCGGCTTGATGAAGCAGCCGCTGGCGGGCAGCGCAGCGGCCGCGATCAATAGGCTACGCCGCCACACGCAGCGCGCATCGTACCTCAGTGCGCGTCGCGCGGGTCCGTCGGCGGCATCGTCTCGACGATTCGCCAGTCGACCACCGACGACGGTTCGCGCAGGAATTCATCCGGCTGCGGATGCGCGAGCGCGTGGCGGAGCACCTCGTCCATGTGCTTCACGGGCAGCACCGCGATCTGCTCGAGCACCGACTCCGGGACGTCCTTGAGGTCCTTGCGGTTCTCTTCGGGGATCAGCACCGTCTCGATGCCCGCGCGGTGAGCGGCGAGGATCTTCTCCTTGAGACCGCCGATCGGCAGCACGCGGCCGCGCAGCGTGACCTCGCCGGTCATCGCGACGGTCTGCCGCACCGGGATCCGCAGCAGCGCGGACGCCATCGCGGTCGCCATCGTGATGCCCGCGGACGGCCCGTCCTTCGGGATCGCGCCCTCGGGGAAGTGGATGTGGATGTCGACCTTGTTCTGGAAGTCGTTGGAGAGGCCGAACGTGCCGGCGCGCGAGCGCAGATAGCTCATCGCGGCCTGCGCGCTCTCCTGCATGACCTCGCCGAGCTTGCCGGTCAGCGTCAGCTTGCCTTTGCCGGGGACGATCGTCGTCTCGGCCGTCAGCAGATCGCCGCCGAACGCGGTGACGGCGAGGCCGTTCGCGAGCCCGATCTCGTCTTCCTTTTCGCGGCGCGCCTCGCGGTACTTCTCGACGCCGAGCCACTCGGTCAGCTTCTCCGGCGTCACCGTGAACTGCTGGCCTGCGACGCGGCCGCCGGCGAGCCACTCCTTGGCGATCTTGCGGCACACGGTCGCGAGCTCGCGCTCGAAGTTACGAACGCCCGCTTCTTTCGTGTAGCGATGGATGACCGCGGTCAGCGCCTCGTCGGTCCACGTGATCGCGAGGTCCTTCACGCCGTTCGCTTCGGCCTGCTTGGGGATCAGGTACTGCTTCGCGATCGCGATCTTCTCCCACTCGGTGTAGCCGGGGAGCTCGATGATCTCGAGGCGGTCCTGCAGCGGCAGCGGGATCGCGTGCTGCTGGTTCGCCGTCGTCACGAACATGACGTCGGAGAGGTCGTAGTCGAGATCGAGATAGTGATCGTTGAACGTCGAGTTCTGCTCCGGGTCGAGCACCTCGAGCAGCGCGCTTGCCGGGTCCCCGCGGAAGTCCATCGACATCTTGTCGATCTCGTCGAGCAGGAACACCGGATTGTTGCTGCCGACCTTCTTCAGGGACTGGATCAGCTTGCCGGGCAGCGCGCCGATGTACGTGCGGCGGTGGCCGCGGATCTCGGCCTCGTCGCGCACACCGCCGAGCGACTGACGCACGAAGCGGCGGCCGGTCGCGTGAGCGATGCTGCGTGCGAGCGACGTCTTGCCGACGCCGGGCGGTCCGACGAGACACAGGATCGGTCCGCGCTGCCGCGGCACCAGCGCCTGCACGGCGAGGTACTCGAGGATGCGCTCCTTCACCTTCTTGAGGCCGTAGTGCTCGGCCTCGAGGATGCGCTCGGCTTCGTTGATGTCGTGGCGGTCTTCGGTCTTGTCGTCCCACGGCAGCGCGATCACCCAGTCGAGGTAGTTGCGCACGACCGTCGCCTCCGCGCTCATCGGCGACATCTGCTTCAGCTTCTTGAGCTCCTTGAGGCAGCGATCCTTCGCCTCCTTGCTCATTCGCTTCGACTTGATCTTGCTCTCGAGCTCGTTGAGCTCGTTCTTGAACTCGTCGCGGTCACCCAGCTCCTTCTGGATGGCCTGCATCTGCTCGTTCAGGTAGTACTCCTTCTGCTGCTTCTCCATCTGCTTCTTGACGCGAGTGCGCAGCTTCTTCTCTACCTGACGGATCTCGATCTCTCCCTGCATCAGCTCGCCGAGGCGCTCGAGCCGCTTCGACGGAGATGCCTGCTCGAGCAGCTCCTGCTTGTCTTTGAGCTTGAGCGCGACGTGCGCGACGATCGTATCGGCGAGCCGACCGGGCTCTTCGATCGTGCGAACGCTGACGAGCATCTCCGGCGGGATGCGCGTGTTGAGCTTGACGTAGTCCTCGAACACGTCCTGCACCGAGCGCATCAGCGCCTGCACTTCGGCGGTCTCCTCGTCGGGCTCCTCGACATCGACGACATCGCAGACGAAGAACGGATCGTTCTGCGCGAAGCCGCGGATGCGTGCGCGTGCGCGACCCTCGACGAGGACCTTCACCGGTCCCTTCGGGAAGCGCAGCAGCTGGATGATGTGACCGACGGTGCCGATCGCGAAGATGTCTTCTTCCGCCGGATCATCCGTTTTCGCGCGGCGCTGCGCGGCGAGCAGGATCTGCTTGTCTCCCGCCATCGCCTCTTCGAGCGCTTGCAGCGACTTGTCGCGTCCGACGAACAGCGGAACGACCATGTGCGGGAACACGATGATGTCGCGCAGGGGCAGCAATGGGAGCCGGTAGCCACCCCGTGGCTCGTCGGATTTCATGATTGAATACGTTAGCCGGCACGGCTAGTTGGGCAAGATTTGGCGAGCCTGCGCGGCAAAATTGCCATGCAGCGTATGGCTGCACTGCCATATTCGAGGTCGGTGACTGTGCGTCTGGCCAATGTTTGATCACCTCACGATCGACGTTCAGCTGTAAGCGAGCTTGCGCTTGGACCCGCCGGCATCCGCGCTGCTCTTCGCGTGCGTGGGCATGGAACACCTCGTCGAGGCTTATTTGCTGATCGAACAGCCGCGCCAGAGGCTCGGGCACTGGACCCAGTCTCTGGCCGCGCTGGACTCACCGATGGCGCCGGCGCTCGCGCACGTCACCGCGCTGTACGACCCGACGAGCGATCAGGCGCTGCTGGCACTGCGCTACGACGAGATGGCGCTCGGGCCGCGACGCCTGCAGTTCGTCGTCGAGGTCGCGCTGCTCGCCGAGGTCGGGATGATCCAGCCGGCGGAGCTGTCGGAGGTCGAGCGGCGGAGGTTTCTGACGGAGCGGCTCGCGCGCTGCGTGCTCGCGGTGTCGACGGAGCGCAGTGCGGTCGGTGCGCTGACCGAGCTCGTACGGCGCGTGAAAGAACAGCGGACCGCGAAGCCGATACGTTCCGTGCAGCCGCGCGGCGATACCGCGGATCCGGTGCTGCTCGTCGCCGCGAAGGGCACGCGCAACGACCTCGAGAGGCAGGCCGCCGATGCCGCGAGCCCGCCGCCGCACAAGCATATCGTCGCGCGCAACAATCGCCTGCCGACCGTGGAGATGGATCCGAAGGAAGGGCAGCGGCTCGTCACCGAGACGAAGATCATGGACGTCGAGGACAACCTGCCGCCGGCGCCGCCGACGAAGCGGTTGCGCGCGCAGTCGCCGAACGCGGCAAGTGGCAGTGGCCCGCACCTGCCGACGGGACAGTCGGAGGTGATCTACGCGCGCTACCTGCGCAGCGGTCGCTGGGTGCCGGTGCGCGTCGGATCGCTGTCGCTCAAGGGAGCGGCGCTGCTCGCGGGCGCGCTGCCGCGCGTCGACGACAACGTCGATGTCGCGCTGACGTACGAAGGCCATCGCGCGCTCGTGCGCGGCGCGGTCGGAAAGGTCTCGTCAACGGGCGAGTCGCGCTCGACGGGGGCGACGACGTTCTCGGTGCAGTTCGATCTCGACGAGGCATCGCGCAAGCAGCTCGTCGCGCTGCTGCAGGCCGCGCGCGCCGCGAACGTCACGATCAAGCCGCCGCCGCCGCGCTCGACGCGCCGGTTCCCGGTCGAGTGGCCGATCGCGCTCGGCACGATGCGCGGTGCGATCAAGGCGGAGGCGCTCGACGTGTCGACCGCGGGCATGTTCGTCAGGCCGAACGTCGCGATCGATCTCGACTCGACGTTGAACTTCTCGCTCGTGCTCGACGACGGCGGCGCGCCGATCGCCGGTCGCGGCAAGGTCGTTCGCAAGATCACGGCCGACGAGGCGACGAAGTGCGGGCTGCAGGCCGGCTACGGGATCACGATCACGGACATGGCCGACTCGGAGCGCATGCGCTGGCTCGCGTTCCTCGCGCGCATCGAACGCCGCGCCGACAAGCGCGTGTTGATCGGGGCATCTCCCGCTCGCCTCACGGAGCTCACGCAAGCGCTCGCCGGCTGTGGCTACGCGGTGACGGGCGGTACGGATCCTGGCGCGCTCGTCCAGCTCGCGCACAACGGCGCGCGGCCCGCCGACGCAGCGCTGATCGATGCCGGCTGGCTGACGAACGGCGCTTCGGCGTCGTGGGTCGAGAATCTCTTCGCGGCCCGAAATGTCCCATGCGTGACGCTGCAAGGTGACGCGCGTCGCGCGCGAATGGCCGTCGATCGCCTGCTCGAAGTGGTTGTCTAGCGTCGGCGCTGTGAACATCCGTTGGCGGTCCGACCATGTAAACCGGCGCGGGAGCAAGGTTGGCGGCCTGGCCTCGGACTTGCGAAGATTTGCCGGCATGAAGCCTATCAAGTCCCTTCTCGTCCTCGCGGTCCTGCTCGTGCCCGCCATCGCGGGTGCGCAGGGCTATTACGGCGGTGGCGGCGGTTATGGCGCTCCGCTGCCTGGCGGATTCCACAACAGAATGGGCCGGCCGATGTGGGGTGTTTCCGTCGGGCTCGGCGGCATGAGTGACGACGGCGGCGACATCAAGTGCGATGCGTCGTGCGACTACAACCCGATCTCCGTCGAGGTCGATGCTCACCTCGGCGGCATGCTGTCGCCGCGCTTCGGCCTGATGGCGGAGTTCCAGGACAACGCCCAGACCGTGCACTCCGACGTCCTCAACGGCGACACGGTCCTCACGCAATCGGCGCTGATGATCGCGGGCCAGTTCTGGATCACGCCGCAGTTCTGGGTGAAGGGCGGCATCGGCCTCGCGCACCTCGATACGCAGGACGCCTTCGGCCCGTCGGGGAACTACGGCGGCGGTGGTGTGATCATGGGCGCCGCGGGCTTCGAGCTGCTGTCGGCGCGATTCTTTGCGGTCGATCTGCAGGGCCGCCTGATCGAGGGCACGTACCACGGCATCAACGATCACGTCACCGGCGCCACGATCGGTCTCGGCCTGAACTGGTACTGAGCCCGCGGCGGCGCCTACTCGGCGCGCAGCGCTTCGATCGGATCGAGGCGCGACGCGCGCGAGGCCGGGTAGAACCCGAAGAAGACGCCGACGAGCACCGAGAAGCCGAACGCCGCGATGTCGGTCGTCGTCGAGCTCGGCAGGCTCCACGCGAGCGTGCGCTCGACGATCGTGCTCGACGCGGCGGCCAGGCCGATGCCGAGCGCGCCTCCGACGGTCGTCATCAGCACGGCCTCGCCGAGGAACTGCAGCTGGATCGCGCCCGGGCCGGCGCCGATCGCGCTGCGAATGCCGATCTCGCGCGTGCGCTGTGCAACGGATGCGAGCATCACGTTCATCACGCCGATGCCGCCGATCGCGAGCGAGATCACGGCGAGCAGCAGCAGCAGCGCCTCGAGCGTGCGGCTCGACTTCACCTTCGCCTGGAGCAGCTCCTCGGGGTGGCGGATGTTGAAGTCGTCCTCGGCGCCGGGCTGGATGTGGTGACGGTCGCGCAGCAGGTCCTGGATCTGGTGCGTCGCGAGCGGGATCGCTTCCGCGGAGTCGGCGGAGCACAGGATGTCGTCGAGCCAGGTGATGTCGCGGCCGTTGATCCGCTGCATCACGGTGGTCCACGGCATCATGATCGTGTCGTCCTGATCGTTGCCGTTCGCGTTGGCGCCCTTTGGCGCGAGTACGCCGATCACCTCGAACCAGAAGCCGTTGATGCGCACTTGCTGGCCGACCGGGTTGTCGCTGCCGAACAGCTGATGCCGCACGGTCTCGCCGATCACGACGACGAGCGTCGCGTGCTTGACGGCGTCGTCGTCGAAGAACGTGCCGAGCGCGAGGTCCCAGCGCTTGATGTCCTGATACTCGGGCGACACGCCGCGGAACTGCGTCAGCCAGTTCTGGCCCGCGTAGACGATCCGCGTGCGGCCGTCGGTGTTCTCGCTGACCGCCTTGACGGATTTGATCTCGTCGCGGATCGCCTGCGCGTCCTTCCACGTCAGCGTGTTCTCGCCGTGCGTGCCGCTGCGGACGCCGTTGACGCTGCGCGCGCCGGCCTCGACCCAGATGAGGTTGTCGCCGAGCTTGTCGAGCTCTTGCAGCGACGCCTGCGTGCCCGCACGGCCGATCGAGACGACCCAGATCACGGTGGCGACCGCGACGGTGATGCCGAGGATCGCGAGCGCTGCGCGCACCTTGTTCCGGCCGAGCGAGCGCAGGGGCTCGATCGTCAGTAAGCGAAGGATCACGCGCAGTCGCGCCACGAGCGCCTATATACCTGCATTGCCTCGTGTTAAGTGCTCGTGAATTCACCCGCCGTTAAGAATGCTGGGGCAGAATCCACGCGTGCGTTGCGCTGTCGTCTGTACCCTCGCGCTGCTGATCGGCGGCGTCGCGCACGCAGACGATCGAACGCCGGTGACGCTCGAGGCGGCGCTCGCGGCGGCGGGGAAGGCGCCGTCGGCGCAGATCGGTCGCTACGACCTCGCGGCGGCCGAGGCGAATATCGATGCGGCGACGGCGTGGCCCCTGACCGGATTGCACGTCGGGACGAATCGGCTGACCGCGAAGTTGATCGTCGGGGCGTCGATCCCGCTGCCCATCTTCGGAACGATCGGGGTGGCGAGGCGCGTCGCGGCGGCGGAGGCCGAGGTCGTGCGCAGCGAGGCGGAGCTGGCGTTGCGCGATCTGCGGCATCGCGTGGTCGTCGCGTGGATCGATCTGCTGCGCGCGGGCGATGACGTGACGGCGCTGCAGGTGGCGGCGA
>JAFAOG010000491.1 GCA_019237945.1 Deltaproteobacteria bacterium
GTCGCGGGCATCCCGGTGCTGTTCTTCTTCACCGGCAACCACCTCGACTATCACACCGCGACCGACGACGCCGACAAGATCAATGCGGCAGGCGGCGCGCGCGTCGCGATGATCGTCAGCGACATCGCCGAGCACGTCGCGAATCGCGAGACCGCGCTGACGTACGTCAAGGCACCGCCGGAGATGTCGGGTGGCGATCTGCGGCGCGTCGGCGCGTCGCTCGGCACGGTGCCGTCGTACGACGAGGATCCGAGCGCGCCGGCCGGCGTGCTGCTGTCGGATGTCGTGCCGGAGGGCGCCGCCGCGAAGGCCGGCCTCAAGGGCGGCGATCGGATCGTCCAGATCGGCACGGTCGAGATCCGCAACGTCAACGACCTGATGTTCGTGCTGCAGGCCGCGAAGCCCGGCACCGAGGCGAAGATCGTGTTCCTGCGCAACGGCAAGCGCGAGACGGCGACCGCGACGTACGGCGTGCCGCGCGCGCGCAAGTAAGGTAGGCTCGGATCGCGCACAGGGGCGCATCCGGTCCGCGGACAGGGCAGAAGCCCACCCGATCTTTCGCACTCGCACCACGCGAGCTCTCTTTCTGCCCGGTAATGCGGACCTCGGGCGTTCGGAAAGGAGCTCTCCATGCCCGTACGTCCTCTTCCCCCCGACCCGAGCCTCGATCACCTCAAGCATCAGGCGAGGGACCTCCAGCGCGACCATGCCGCGCGCGATCGCGCCGCCGCACAGCGGATCCGCGAGTTTCATCCGCGTTATCGGCGCGCGAGCGACGACGAGATCTTCGCCGCCGAGCTCAAGCTCGCCGATGCGCAGCTGACGATCGCGCGCGAGCGCGGGTTCGCGAGCTGGCCGCGCCTCAAGGCGCATGTCGACAAGCCCGAGCGGCTCGACGTCCCGGCCCATGAACGGATCCGCGATGCCGAGTTTCGCCGCGCCGTCGATCTGCTCGACGCCGGTGACGTCGCAGGGCTGCGCGCGCACCTCGCGGCGCATCCAGACGTCGTCAGGCAGCGCGTCGAGCTCGCCGGCGGCAACTACTTCACGCACCCGACGCTGCTCGAGTTCATCGCCGAGAACCCGACGCGCCGGGGGACGCTCCCGGCGAACATCGTCGACGTCGCGCGCGTGATCATCGATGCGGGCGCCGAATCTCTCGACGACGCGCTCGACCTCGTCGCGTCGAGTCTCGCCGCGCGAACCGCCGGCGTGCAAGCCGCGCTGATCGATCTGCTGTGCGACCGCGGCGCCGATCCGCAGAAGGTGCTGCGCACGGCGGTGGTCCAGGGCGAGCACGGTGCCGCGCAGCAGCTGCTCGCGCGTGGCGCGGTGATCGATGTCGTCGTCGCGGCGGCGCTCGGGCGCACGGCGGATGTCGTGCGGCTGGTCGCGGCCGCGAGCGCCGACGACCGTCTGCTCGCGCTCGGCGAGGCCGCGCAGTACGGCCACCTCGACGTCGTGCGCGCGTTGCTCGTTGCCGGCGTCGATCCGAGCCACTACATTCCGGTCGGCGGCCACTCGCACACGACGCCATTGCACCAGGCCGCCCTCGCCGGTCACGCCGAAGTTGCGCGGCTGCTCGTCTCGCGCGGAGCGAGCCGGGAGCTTCGCGACATCATGCACGGCGCGACGCCCGCCGGATGGGCGGAGTACGCAGGCCACGACGCGCTCGCGGCGGAGCTCGCTCCCTGATCACGCGTCCTTCACGCGGCGGTCATGTCGGAATAACGCCGAGGTCGGGCACATCTGCTTCATGCAGAACAAGCTCATCCTCGCAACGCTCCTCGCCGCCGCCGCCTGTGGCGACGATGGCAATCACGCTGTCCAACCCGATGCCCCGGCCGCGCAGCCGGATTCGCCCGAGGTGGCGAAGTCGAAGTGCGACGGCACGCCGACCGATCTGCGCACCGACCTCGCGTGGGATCACACGAACCGCGAGACGCTGACCGCGTGGCTCGACGAGGCCGGCTGCAAGAGCCCCGGCTTCGACAAGACGCACCGCCCGGTCGCGCTGTGGGACTGGGACAACACGATCAGCAAGAATGACTTCGGCGACGCGATGACCTACTGGTTCATCTCGCACGGCAAGGTGCTCCAGCCGCCGGGCCAGGACTGGCACAACTCGAGCGGCTACCTGACCGACGCCGCGGTCACCGCGCTCGCCGCCGCGTGCGGCACGACGGTCGCGGCCGGCCAGCCGTTCCCCGCGCCGACCGCGACGAACCATGACTGCGCCGACGAGATCCTGTCGATCTACGACAACGAGACGACGCGCGCCGGCACCGCCGCGTGGCGCCAGGGCAACATGCGCCGCCTCGAGCCCGCGTTCGCGTGGACGCCGCAGCTGATGGCCGGCTACACGCATGCCGAGGTCCAGGCCGAGACGAGCGCGATGCTGGCGGTCGAGCTCGCGGCCGCACCTGACACGACGCAGACGATCGGCACGACGACCGAGAACGGCTGGCTGCGGATCTACGACCAGCAGAAGGACCTGATCGGGGCGGCGCAGTCGCGCGGCTACGACGTCTACATCATCACCGCGTCGCCGCAGGACGTGATCCAGACCGCGGCCGCGATGGTCGGCGTTCCGGCGGATCACGTGGTCGGCATCCGCAGCAAGACCGATGCGAACGGCAAGCTGACGACGTCGTTCGAGGGCTGCGGCGATGTCCCCGACGGCGGCGACGTCATCCCGTACGTCCAGGGCAAGCGCTGCTACGTCAACAAGGTCGTCTATGGCGACACCGGTGCCGTCGCGTGGCAGCGCCACCTCGATCGCCAGTGGTTCGCGGCGGGCGACTCGGACTCCGACGTCGAGTTCGTGCGCGACGCGCGCTACCACCTCGCGATCAACCGCAACAAGGCGGACCTGATGTGCCACGCGCTCTACAACGAGCGCGGCACGTGGGTCTACAACCAGATGTTCATCGAGCCGAAGGCGCACAAGGCGACTCCGTACGCGTGCAACACCGCGTTCTCCGACGAGGCGGGCGCGGCGGGCCAGACGCGCGACGAGGGCGGCAACCCGATCCCTCCGCAATCGGAGCCGTGAATCGCTAGTCGAGGTCGCGCCGCTGGCGCTCGAGCTGAGCAACCACCTCGCGGGCACGCGCGAGCTGCTCCTCGGCGCTGTCGACGTGAGCCTTCGCCTTCGCGATCTGCTGCTCGAGGTGGGAGCGCTTCTTCAGGCGCTCGCGCTCCTTGCGTTGCTCTTCTTCACGACGGCGTCGTTCGGCCGCGTGATCGACTTTCGGTGGCTGG
>JAFAOG010000495.1 GCA_019237945.1 Deltaproteobacteria bacterium
GAAGCTGAACTGCCACGGGACGCCGGCGACGAGGACGGGCCCGAGATACGCAAAGAAGCACACGTCGGTGGGCTCGTTCGTCACGCCCGTCACGTTCTCCTTCTCGGGAATCACGCCGGTGAGGTGATCGACGAGCGTCACGTCGAGCGGCCACGCTTGGCCCCCGGCGTTGACCGCGAGCGAGTACTGACCGGCCGGCATGCTGCCGAGCGCGAGGTGGTTCCACGCGTCGCCGAGCTGGAACGCGCCCGACACGATCGACACGTTGCGGTCGACGAGCGGCGCGCCGGAGCTGTCGAGCAGCTGGATCATCGCGAGCGGCGCACCGACGTAGAACGCGCCGGGCTCGCCGAGCTCCTGGCCGACGAGCGCGACGTGATCGATCGCGGCCGCATGCAGCGCCTCCGATGTGCTGCCCAGATTGCCGGAGACGGTGATCGTCGCGGCGCCGGGAGACAGCGGCGTGAAGTCGAACGTCGACGACGACGTGAGCGTCAGCGTCGCCCGCTGGGGGTCGTCAGCGCGCACCGAGCTGAGCATCATCGGCGTCGTCGCGTCGCAGCTCAGGTAGTCCGCCCGGAACCGCTGGGTTCCGCCGAGCGCGGTGGCGGGCAGACCGAAGCTCGATGGATACGTGTCGACGTACTCGGGAATGCTGGCGTCGGTCGAGTGAACACGCACCTCCTGGATGATGTTCTCGCACTCGTGGGAGGTGCCGATGCACGCACTGGCGGTCAGCAGGAACAAGGGCGCGAGACGTCGCATCGCGCGAGCATGGTGCAGCGGACATGCCCGGTCCAAGTCCGCGAACCTGCGCGTCGTCATCGCGGATTCTCGGGGTCGCGTGACACCCGTGTCACGGCACGCGTGTCACCTGCACGTGCGACGTGGCAAGGATCGGAATCCCCGTGACGGGTTCGGGCTGGCCGGGGCCGCCGGTGTCGTCACGGACGACGTAGGTGCGAATGCCCGGCGTGGCGGCGTGAACGGCGCGGCAGCCGCTGTACCACTCGAGCTGCGTGAAGTGGCGGCCGATCACGTCGCAGGGCTCGCCGTGCGCATCGTGGCGGATCGCGGCGGCGGCGGCGAGCGTCGGGGCCATGCCGGCGTGGCGGCGCTCGCGTGCGGTGTAGGCGGCGGCGAGCGCGACGAGCCACATCGTGCCGACCGCGACGCCGGCGGCGATGCCGAGCATGCGGCGATGGCGCGAGCGCATGATCCGATCGCGAGCCTCCGCGACACCGACTGCGACGAGCAGCACGAGGCCGAGCACGACATACCGCGTCTGCGCGGCGGTTTCGATGCCGAGCGCGACGATGTCGGCCACGCCGATGACGACCGCAAATCGCCGCCAGCGGTCGCGCGCGATCAGGGCGAGCATCATCAGCGGCGGGGCAAGCGCGCCGAAGTACCAGTACGCGCGCGTCACGTAGTGAACCAGGCCCGGCGTCGCAGGCGGCACGCGTGCGCTGTAGGCGAGCGTCGCGCGCAGCGGCACGATGGCGGCGGCGACGAGCCCGGCGGTGACGAGCGGCGGCCCCGGCCGGCGAACGATCGCGCGCGCGCCGAACGCGAACGCGGCCGCGCCGATCAGCGCGACGGGCAGGCAGCTGCCGTACCGGATGTACACCGCCGCGATCGCGAGCGGCGCGCACACCGTGATGCGCCACGACGGGCGGTCGCGCAGCTCGCGCACGAGCACGGCGACGATCGCGAGCATGCAGGCAGTGCTCGGCAGATCCGACATCAGCTCGACGTCGAAGCGCACGAGCGGCGTCGTGCCGACGACGACCGCGATCGTCCACGCCGCCGCGTCGCGACCGCCGAGGCGCAACGCGACGAACCAGCTCGCGGCGATGAACGCGACGCCGAGCAGCGCCGGAACCAGATGAAGCGCCTCCTCGCATGCGGTCATCGACACGCCCCCGCTGCGAACGGCGCGATCGCGACCGCGTCCATGCCGACCGGGACGTACGCCCAGCGATGCTCGCCGGCGAGCCGGGCCCGCGCCGACAGTGCGTAGCGAGCCTCGTCGTGCTCGAGCGCCGCGGGCCGCGCGAGGCGCAGCGCGCCGCATGCGATCCACACCGCAAACGATGCGACCGTCATCCTCATCGCGTGAACGTGACCGTCGTGGTGGCGGTGAGACCGAGCGCGTGCGCGACGACCGTCGTCTGCATCTCGTGGTCGTCGTGCGTCCACACCTCGACACAGTTCGGGCGATAGATGCGACCGCCGAGTGTGTCGAAGTCGAACGTCCACGGGACGCCCGCGACGACCGCGCCATTCGCGTGCGCGAAGAAGCACGCGAACGCCGAGCCCCAGGCGGGCTGCGTGATCGCGGCGTCGCGCGGCGTGATGTCGTCGATGTGGTCGACGATCATGACATCGACGGGCCAGCTCGACTCGCCCGCGATCACGGTGACGGCATGCACGCCCGGCGCGGCGCGCGACAGATCGAGCAGGTTCCACCGATTGCCGTGCGGGAGATCGCCCGCGACCGTGAGCCCGCGATCGACGACCCACGTGTCACTCGCGAGCAGCTGGATCTTCGCGGTCGCCGCGCCGACATAGAACGCGCCCGGGTCGCCGAGCTCGTCCCCGACGACCGCGACGTCGTCGATCGGCGCGACAGGGATGTCCGCGGGCCGGACCGCATCGGCGTTCGCGAGCTTCAGCGTCCCGGGTCCGGCGGAGAGGCCCTTCGCGTCGATCGTCGCGCCGTCGACCGCGAGGGACACGATCTGCGGTGTCTCGTTCGTGACGGCGAGCGGCAGCGGATCGCGCTCGTCGCCGCACTCGGTCTCGTCACCGACGCCGTAGCGCTGCGTGCCCCCGACGGCGATCGGATGCTCGCCGACGACCCACGTATCGCGGTCGACGTACTCGATCCAGCTCGTGTCCTGCGAATGGAACGTCAGGTAGACGTGGGTCGGATCGCAGTCGTCTTCTTCGTCATCGCACGCGGCCGATGCGACGAAGATCACGAACAGGATCGTGCGCACGCCATCGCCTGTGCAGCGAGCGTGCCCGCGTGAAGCTCGCGAGCCGTCTCGCGCGCATCACGAATTTCTGCGAGCGCGTGACACGGATGTCAGGGATGCAGCGTGATCGTGCCCGAGCTCGGTGCATGATCGATGAGCACCGTATCGCCATCGCGCGACGTCGCGCAGTCGCCGCAGTCGACGGTGAAGCCCGCCGGGTACACGCGCGCCGGCACGATGATCCGCGTCGGCTGCGCGTTCGCGTGCGGCGTGTAGACGAGCGTGAACGTCTTCGTCGCGGCGTCGAACGCGTAGCTCGTGGGATCGCCCGCGACGCGCTCCGGATACGGGCGAACGAGCGTGTCCATCAGCGGCTGGCGCTCGCTGCCGTCGGTGTTCACCGGCCCGTAGCCGCCGTCGTCGTCGGCCCAGTACATCGTGCTCGCCGCGACGGCGCCGGCCGCATCGTACTCGGCCGTCATGTAGTCGACGATCCCCGCCGACGCGGCGACGCCTCCGTACTCGCCGATCCACATGCCGGCGTGCAGCTGCTTCGCCTCGTTCGCGAGGTCAGCGACGTTCGCGATCACCTGGTCGCGGTGCGCCGGATCGAACCCGCTGCCCATCTCCGCGTTCGAGTCGTACGAGTGCGGCGCGTACATCACGTCGCCGAAGTCGAACGCGGTGAGGCCGGTCGGGAACCCCGCGTTGCGCGACGAGCTCGGCTCCAGAAACGCCACCCACGCCGGCGCCTCCGCGCGCACCGCCGCGACCACCTCGCGATACAGCGGCGCGAGCCGGTCCTTCTCGAACTTCGCCTCCGCGTACGTGCCCCAGCCCGGCTCGTTGAGCACGTCGAAGCCGATGACGGCGGGCGATGCGGCGAGCCGCTTCGCGACATGCGCCCACGCCGCCGCGAACGCCTTGCCGTGCGTCACGTAGAAGTTGTCGACGCACGCCTCGACGTTCGGATCGAAGTTGCCGAGGAACCACGGAGTGGTCGGCGTGAATGCGGCGTAGCGCGCAGCATCGCATGTCCAGCGCGGCGCGCCGTCGAAGCCGAAGCCCTCGCCGTAGACATCCTCGTGCATGTCGAGCACGACGACGAGCCCGGCTGCCTGCGCCCACTGCATGCGCTCGGCGACCATGTCGAGGTACGCATCGTCGTACTGGCCTTCCTGCGGCTCGACGGCGGACCACGTCATCACGAACCGCACGCCGTTCATCCCCCAGTCGCTGCGGATCCGCGTGTAGTCGGCGGCCGTCTTGGCGTCGAGGTACGGCGACATCTTCTGCGTCCCCGACACGTTCATGCCGCGCAGGATCACCGCGCGCCCGTCGGGGTCGCGCAGCGCATCGCCATCGACATGCCAGTGCGGCGGCGTGCTGCTCGTACATGCAGCGACCGCGAGCAACACGATGCTCCGTTTTGAAGCAAGGCGCTTCACGGCGGAGCAGCAGGTCTCGACGGTACGCATGGTTACGGTTGGCATTGTAGCTGCTCTTCCCCCGGTCATGACCCACGACCTGACCGTCCGTTTCCTCGGTGTCCGCGGCTCGATCGCGACGCCTGGCCTCGCCGCCGGTGGCAACACCGCGTGCGTCGAGGTCGTCGCGGGCGACACGCGCATCATCCTCGACGCGGGCACCGGCATCCGCACGCTCGGCAACGAGCGCATGGCGAGCGGCATCCGCCACTCGACGATCCTGCTCTCGCACCTCCACTGGGACCACGTCGCCGGCCTCCAGTTCTTCACGCCGGTCTACGTGCCCGGTCATCGCGTCGAGATCGCGAGCGGCCCGAACGGCGTGATGTCGCACGACGCCGCGATCCGCGCGCTGTTCAAGGCGCCGTTTTTCCCGGTCGACTTCGATGACCTCGCCGGCACCGTGACGACGCGCGAGCTGCGCCCCAACGATCACTTCACGATCGGCGACATCACGATCACGATGGCCCGCCTCAACCATCCCGATCCCGTCTACGGCTATCGCCTCGAGCACGCCGGCCAGTCGATCGTCTACGCGACCGACACCGAGCACTTCTCGTGCGTCGACCCAACGCTCAAGAAGCTCGCCGCAGGCGCCGACATCCTGATCTACGACGCGCAGTACACGCCCGAGGAGTACCCGTCGAAGGTCGGCTGGGGCCACTCGACGTGGGAGGCGGGCGCGGAGCTCGCGCGCGCGGCGGGCGTGCCGCAGCTGGTGCTGTTCCATCACGATCCATCCCGCGGTGACGCCGCGCTCGCTACCCTCGAGGCCGCCGCACAGGCCGCGCTGCCGGGGACCGTCGCGGCGCGCGAGGGCCTCGTGCTCAACGCGCGCGATGCCGAGAGGGCCGCCGCGGCATGACGCCACTTCGTGCGATGATCGGTTGGATGTCGAAACACGACCAGCGCTTCGAGCTGCTGGCCGACCTCGGCGCGATGATCGCCGGGGAGGTCGAGCTCGATGACCTGCTCGCGACCTTCGCCGACCGCGTCGCACGAGCCCTCGGCGCCGATCGCGCGACGCTCTGGCTGATCGATGCCGCGACCGGCGAGATCCGCTCGCGCGTCGCCACGCTCCCCGAGATGCCGGAGCTGCGCGTCCCGTCGGGCACGGGCGTCGTCGGGCACGTCGCGCAGTCGGGCGAGCTCGTCAACATCCGCGACGCCTCCGCCGACCCGCGCTGGGCCCACGCGCTCGCGCAGCAGATCGGCTACCGCGTCGCCTCGATGCTGTCCGCGCCGATCATCCGCCGCGATCAGATCCGCGGCGTGATCCAGGTCCTGAACAAGACCGACGGGTACTTCACCGACCGCGACGAAGAGTTCGTTCGCGTGCTCGCCGAGCAGATCGGCCGCGCGCTCGACTACACCACGCTCCGCGGCGACGACGCCTCCCGCGGCCTCTCCGTCCGCGGCCGCTTCAACCACGTCATCGGCCGCTCGCCCGCGATGGCCGCCGTGTACGAGATGATCGTGCGAGCCGCCCAGACCGACGCAACGGTCCTCCTCCACGGCGAGACCGGCACGGGCAAGGGCCTGCTCGCGCGCGCGATCCACGTCAACAGCGATCGCCGCCACGCCCCGTTCGTCCACGTCGACTGCACGACGCTGCCGGCCGCGCTCGTCGAGAGCGAGCTGTTCGGCCACGAACGCGGCGCGTACACCGGCGCCGACGCGCGCGTGATCGGCAAGGTCGAGGCCGCGAACGGCGGCACCCTGTTCCTCGACGAGATCGGCGAATTGCCGCTCCCCCTCCAGGGCAAGCTCCTGCGCTTCGTCCAGGAGCGCCAGTTCGAGCGCGTCGGCGGCCGCGAGACCCTCACCGCCGACGTCCGCCTCGTCGCCGCGACCAACCGCGACCTCGCCGCGATGTCATCCGCCGGCAACTTCCGCAGCGACCTCTACTTCCGCCTCCGCGTCGTCGAGATCGAGATCCCGCCGCTGCGCGCCCGCGGCCCCGAAGACATCGCCGACCTCGCCGATCACTTCGTCGCCCAGTTCTCCCGCCGCTATCGCAAAGGCCCGCTCCGCCTCGCCGACTCCGGCCGCGCCGCCGTCACCGCCTACGCCTGGCCCGGCAACGTGCGCGAGCTCGAGAACACGATCGAGCGCGCGGTCGTCCTCGCGCCCGGCCCGACGATCGGCGCCAAGGACCTCGCGCTCGAGCGCCGTGCCCCGCAGCCAGGCGATTCGCAGGTCAGCATCCCGGCGATGCCGCTCGCTCACGATGCGCATGCCGCGCCCGCCGACGGCATCACGCTCCCCGCCGGCCTCTCGCTCGAGGAAGCGGAGCGCCGCTACGCGCGCGCGGTCCTCGATCGCGAAGACGGCAACCAGAGCGCCGCCGCCCGCGCGCTCGGCATCTCGCGCAACAAGCTCGCGCGCCTGCTCAAGTCCTAGTTACACGAGTACGTCGACGTCGCGGGCGTCGTCCACGTCCCATCGGGCGCGATCTCGCGAACCGTATATCCGCTCGACGTGTACGGCGCGCCCCAGCAGTCGAGCGCCCGCACGTCGTTGCGAATCGCGGTGCCGAGCTGCCAGTTGCCGCGCCGGCGCTGCTTCTCGTAGCCCGCGACGCGATCGACCGCCGACTTCCACGTCGAATCCGCCCACATCACATCGCGCCGCGCCTCCAGAAACTTCTGCAGCCACAGATCCTCGGTCGCCCCCGGGCCCGCGAGCTGGTCGGCCTTCTTCGCCAGCGCGTCGTCGCCCTGGTTGATCCACATGTCGTAGAGCGCGGCCTTCGTCAGAGCCGTGGTCAAGCCGCGCTGCGCGGCCGCGTCCATCGCCGGCGTGTAGTAGAGCAGATCGACGATCTGGTCCTGACACGCGCGAAAGTCCGCCTGCGTCGTCTGGTTGTTGTCGCTGGCCGCCCAGTCCGCGGTCCACGACCCGACCGCATCGAGCTCGGCCGTGCTCGCCTGATCCATCCCGGTCGACTGATACCGCTGATCGATCACCATCAGCGCCGGCATGTACTTCGCCATCAGGTTCCCCTGCGCGGCGGTCCGCTTCGCGTCGTAACACGCGATCACCTGGATCGCGTCGCCGGTCCCGGTGCAGAACCCCGCGCGCCCCGACGTATACCCACGCCCGTCGCCGATGTTCTCGCTGTACGCGTAATCGAGCTGGGGCGTGTCGTTCTCCCAGATGCTGGTCAGCTCCTCCGCGACGCGCTTCTGATTCGCGGTGAGCGCGCCGCTCCCACCGCCGCTGCCGCTTCCGCTCCCCGCACCGTCGCCGCTGCTATCAGCGAGCGGACCATCGCCGTGCATCGCGGCCTTCGATCCGGAGCACGCGACGAGCGCCACGAGAAGACAGATGCGCATCCGGTAATGATGCCCAAGAAACGCCGTTCGGTATCGCTTATCCACGTGACCGGTCCTGTCAGCCAGCCCTCAAGCGAGCGTTCTGCCGAACGCGAGGCGGCGCTGGTTGATTTGTGACCGGCCGCGCCTCTGCGTGCGTCGATACGCCCGGTTGCGCCGTGGGCGCGCCCGCTCACAAGCTCAACAGCGCCTGACGCTCGAGCGAGCGCCCCGCGAAGAGAAAACTTCGTTTCCGAGCAGACAGAGCAGAACAGAGCAGAGCTCATGCGCTCGCCGCCGAACGCGCACTTGGAATGGCGTACACGCTGATCGCGCCACCCGCGCGGCGCCATCCGTCGCGCAGCAGCCACGTCTGCGGGTACGCGGTCAGCATCGGCTCGTAGGTGTCGCGCGTCTTCCACGCGAACGGCGAAGCACCCCGCTCCGCCCAGCCGCCAAACGTCCAACCCGACGAGAACGGATCGATCAACCAGCCCGCGGCGAGCTCGCGCTGGTCTTCACGATGCTTGCGCCAGTTGTTGAGCACGTAGCAGAGCGCGTTCCGCGCCTGGCGCGGCGTCGAGATGATCTCCTGGTGGTACCGGTCGGGAAACACGCTGCCCTTGCGACGACCGTCGATCCACGCGTGCTTCTTTGCGTTCCACCAGCGCAGACCCGCGCCCGCATCGCGCCTCGCGCCCGCATCCGGCCGCGCGCCCGCATTGCGCCCCGCGCTCGCATTGCGCCCCGCGCCCACATAGGTCCGCGAGCGAACCGCACGATTCGCCCACCAGCCTGCCTTCGAACGGCCGCCCGAGACCGCGACATTGATGTGCTTCGCGGCGCTGATCTGGAACGCCTGCATGCCGCGCGCGAGCGCAATGCGGTCATCCGCCTCGACGAGCAAGTGCAAATGGTTGTGCTGGATGCTCAGGTGCACGATCCGACAGCTCGACCGCTCCGCCATCGCGATCGTTGCCCACCGCACCGCACGAAACACGTCGCGCGTCCGCATACGCTCCAGCTCGTCGGTGATGCGAATCGTGACGTGCACCGGCTGGTTCGGCCCGAGCGTCGGCCGCACCTTGTGGCGCTCGCTCGATCGCGGGCCCTTCGGCGGGCGGCCGAGCTTCACGCCGGGCCGCCGCCGGCGTCTCCGGTTCGGATCGCCGCGGCGCTGGCCGTTCTTGTCGCCGAAGTACAGCGACTGCTGCACGTGGCGCTTGCGCTGGCGACCCATGCATACCTCATATCACGCCGTTCATTAATTTCGCCGATATTAGTTGTACTTCTTTGTATTCGCCGCATGTGTGCTCGCCTCCGCGATATGCGCCTGACCCCCGATCACGTTCGCCCCGACCGGCGGCCCGCGCACCGCGGCCGGCGCACCGCGCAGCCACCGCACCGCACCGCGCACCGCACCGCGCACCGCGCACCGCGCACCGCGCACCGCGCACGCGTCACGCGGTTTGCTCCACTCTCGCCTGCGCTCGCGCTCTGGCAGGGCGCTCGCGCTTGCCGCTCTTCTCTCTCCGTTTTTTGATCTCCGAAACGGAGCGCTCGCTCGAGCTTCAGGCGCTGTTGAGCTTGTGAGCGGGCGCGCTCACGGCCCGACTGGCGCAGAGGCGCGGCCGGTCACAAATCAACAGCGCCGATCGCGTTCTGCGGAGCGCTCGCTCGAGCGCCCAGGTGAGTGACGCGCGAACGACGCCGCCGCCAACCACAGATCACGAGCCACGCTCGCGTCCACCGACCCCTCGCCAACAGCGCGCCACACACCACGCACGCATCGCGGCTAGCAAGTTGCGCCCGCGGGCATGCGCGGGCTAGCGTCGCGCCATGCGCTGGCTTCTGCTCGCGATGCTCGCTGTCTCGACGCCCGCGCTCGCGGATGACGATGCCGCGGGCGAGAAGGGGCGGCCCGCCGAGAAGGGGACGCTCGGCGTCGGCATCATTCTTGGCGAGCCGACCGGCATCACGGCGAAGCTGTATCTGAAAGACGATCAGGCGATCCAGGCGAGCGCGGGGGCGGCGTTCGTTGCGAACGGCTTGCAGGTCGACGGCGATTACGTGTTTCACCCGTGGATTCTTCAGGACAAGGAGACGTTCGTGCTGCCCGTGTACGTCGGGCCCGGCGTTCGCCTCATCGATTACAGCGGTGGGAGTCAGAGCAGCTCGCACTTCGCGATCGGGTTGCGCGCGGTCGGCGGGATGCTGTTCGACTTCAAGAACGTGCCGCTCGATGCGTTCGTCGAGGTCGCGGGCGTGCTCGAGTACGACTTCAAGTCGGGCAATGGCGCGGGGCTGGGGCTGAATCTCGGTGCAGGCGTCCGTTACTACTTCTGACGGCGTCGCGCTGCGGCTCGATCGGGTGGGGACCGGGCGGCGCGTGCTGTGCCTGCACGCCATGATGACCGACGGGCGCTACTTCGGCGCGCGCCGCGACAATGGATTCGTGCACGCGCTCGGGTGCGAGGCGAGCGTCGCCGACTTTCGCGGCCACGGCGAGAGCGTGCCGCCGGTCGCCGGCAAGGACGACTGGAGCTTCGACGACCTCGTCGAGAAAGACCTCCCCGCGCTCGCGCACGAGCAGGAGGCAATCATCGGCCACTCACTCGGCGGCCTGGTCGCGCTCGCCGGCATCGCGACCGGGACGATCACACCGCCGCGAAGGCTCGTGCTCGTCGCGACCAACGTCTGGCTCGGCGGCGGCGTGCGGCGCACCGCGATCATGGCGGCGTATCGCGGCGTGACGGCGCTGTTCGGCAAGGCCCCGATCAAGGCACTCCATGTCGGCACCGCAGACGAGGCGAAGAGCTATGTCGCGCAGCTGACCGGGTGGCAGCGCAGCGGGCGCTGGACGAGCCTCGCGGGAGTCGACTACATGGCCGCGCTCGAGACGATCACCGTGCCGACGCTCGTCGTCGCGGA
>JAFAOG010000391.1 GCA_019237945.1 Deltaproteobacteria bacterium
GCCGGCGGCGATCGCCCGTTCCTCGAGCGCGCCGAGCTGCTCGGCCAGGGCCCGGGCGTGTTCTGCGACGACGAGTACACGTACCTGCGACAGATCATGCCGTCGAATTCGCCGCCCGATAACTCGCCGCGCCCCAGTTGCTTCTAAGATTGGCCCCGTGAAGCGGGACCTGCGGCCCACGATCTACGGCGCGCTCGACCAGATCTTCGCCGTCGCGTACGCGATCACGGTGTGGCGCGTGATCCCGAACCGCCTCGCGAGCGCGTCGCTGCACCTGTGGGCGCTGCCGGTGCTCGCGCAGACGATGGCGCTCGGGACGCTGAGCGTCTGGGTGCCGCGCGCGCGCCGGCACGGCTGGTGGGTCGCGATCGTCAGTGGCTCGCTGATGCTCCTCATGACCGTGCTGCTGATCATCCGCGTGCTCGTCAGCGCGGCGTTTCTCGCGGGGACGTACGGCGCGTTCGGCAAGGCGGCAGCGTCGACGGCGATGATCGGCGTGGCGGTCGTCGTCGAGGTCGTCGCCTTGTTGCCGGTGTTCCAGATCAAGTACCTGATGACCCGCGCGGGACGGCGAGCATTCGGGCGCTGAGGCTAAGGCGGGGGCTCGATGCGATCGTCTGGCTCGGGCCGACGATCGTGTTCGTCGCGATCACCGGCGTCGTGTACTCGGCGTATCGCATCGCGCCGCCCGATCGACTCGGCGAGCCGGCACGCATGGAGGTGCTCGCGTCGCTGCGCGCGGCGATGCAAGGGCAGGAGGCACCGGCGCCGACGATCGGTCCGGTCGCCGTCACGGTGTGGCTCAACGGGCGGTCGCTCGCGCGCGTCGACGGAGACGATGTCGCGGCGGCCGGTGCGCAGTTGCGCGCGAACACGCTGCTGCGCGCGCAGGACCTCGCGCACGCGCGGATCCAGGTCGACGTCATCCACGGCCACGCGCCGCTCGGCAAGAACCATCCGCTGGTCGCCGCGTTCGCGCTTCCCGGGGTCAGCGACGCGCTCGCCGTCAATCCCGGCATCGACGGCATCGCGGCCCAGGTCGGCGACAAGACGATCCGCCTGCTGCCGCACGAGCTCGTCTCGGCGAAGCTGCTCGCATCGAACCAGCCGAGCGACGTCGTGCCGGACTTCGCGATGGGCGCGGACCTGTCGAAGATCCGCATGCTCGTCGCGCTGCGCGCCGGCAAGCACGAGCCGGTTCCCGTCGGCGATCTCTACCGCTTCCGTACCGATACGTTCGTCGAGTCGCCCGATCACGGCTTCGCGCTGCCGCTGTACCGCGGCGTTCCGCCGGCCCCCGCGCTGACCGGCGCCGCGCTGCGGGCCGCTGCGCTCGACGGCGGTCGCTACCTCGTCGCGCATCAGGCGGCGAACGGCCGCTACCTCTACGAGCACGATCTCGTCAGCGGACAGAAGACCGATCCGCGCAGCGTGAACTACTCGATGCCGCGCCACGCCGGCACGACGTACTTCCTCGCCGAGCTGTACCGGATCACGAAGGAGGACTGGCTGCGCGAGCCGATCGAGCGCGCATTCCAGCACCTTGCGGACCTGCTCGCGGCCGGTCACTGCGGCGGCACGCTGCCCGACGGCACGCCGTTCGACTGCGTGCTCGATCGCAACGAGAGCGTCTCGCAGCTCGGCTCGACGGCGCTCGCGGTCGTCGCGCTGGTCGAGTACGAGCGCGCCACCGGCGATCCACGCTATCGCCCGCTCGCGACGAAGCTCGCCGCATTCATCCTCTACATGCAGCGGCCCGACGGCTCGTTTCGGCACCTCTACAACCCCAAGACCCGGCAGCCCGACGACAAGGCGGAGCTCCTTTACTACTCCGGCGAGGCGGCGCTCGCGCTCGCGCGCATGTACGCGGTGACCGGCGACGCGCGCTACGCCCAGGCCGCCGAGCGCGGGCTCGACTGGCTCGTCGACTGGTACGACTTCTTCCTCGGCGGGTTCTTCTACGGCGAGGAGCACTGGACGTGCATCGCGGCGGAGGCGATCTGGCCCGCCGTGAAGAACCCGAAGTACCAGGAGTTCTGCGACGGCTACGGCGAGTTCCTGCGCGCCCAGCAACCTCAGCCGGGCGACTTCCCCGACGAGGACGACCTCGCGGGCGCCTACAACTTCACGCCGTTCGTGCCGCCCTACAACACGCCGGCCGGCTCGCGCACCGAGGCCATGATCTCGGCCTACCTGCTCGGCAAGCACCACGGCGACCCCGACCCGGCGATCGCCGCCCAGATCCGCGCCGCCCTGCAATACGCGCTCGGCCAGCAGATCCGCCCCGACGACGACTTCGACGCTGCCGGTAGCGCCGACGGCGGCATGCCGGGCAGCCCGATCGACCGCTCGGTCCGGATCGACTACGTCCAGCACGTCTGCTCGGCGATGATCCGGGCCTCCGAATGGATCGACCAGCAGGGCCCGTAAGCTGCTAGAATCTGTCGCTGGTGGCCGAGGAAAAGAAGACCCAGCTGGGCACGACCGGGCGCACGAATCGCCCCACGGGAAGCCAGGTCTCTCCCGCGACGCCCTCCGCCACGCCCGCGCCGGTGGCGCCTGCGGCCACGCCCGCGCCCGGTCACGCGACGTCGTACCTGCCCGACATCCCGGATCCACTGCTCGGCCAGACGATCGCCGGCCGCTATCAGGTCGCGAAGAAGCTCGGCGAAGGCGGCATGGGCGCGGTCTACCTCGCGACCCACACGATCCTCGAGAAGCAGGTCGCGCTCAAAGTCCTGCACGGCGAGTTCGCGCGCAAGCCCGACCTCGTCGAGCGCTTCATCCAGGAAGCGAAGGCCGCATCGCGCATCCGTCACGAGAACGTGATCGACATCAGCGACTTCGGCTCGACCCCCGAAGGCCTCGTGTTCTTCGCGATGGAGCTGCTCCAGGGCCACGACCTCCACGACGAGGTCACGCGTGCCAGGATGTCGGGCCACCTGCTGCCGTGGTCGCGCAGCAAGAAGATCTTCCTCCAGATCTGCGCGGCACTCTCCGCCGCGCACGCCAAGGGCATCGTCCACCGCGACCTCAAGCCGGAGAACGTCTACCTCGTCGACTTCCTCGGCGATCCGGACTTCGTCAAGCTGCTCGACTTCGGCATCGCCAAGCTCGCCGAGGCCGAAGGCGAGGGCGGCCGCAAGCTGACCAAGACCGGCATGCTGTTCGGCACGCCCGAGTACATGTCGCCGGAGCAAGCGCGCGGCGAGCAGGTCGACCACCGCGTCGACGTCTACGCGATGGGCTGCATCCTGTTCCAGCTCGTCACCGGCTCGGTCCCGTTCGTCGCCGAGAACTTCATGGGCGTGCTCTCGATGCACCTCACGGAGCCGGCGCCGCTCGTCGCGCCCGAGACGCTCGATTCGATCGGTGCTCCGCGCGCGCTCGCGGACGTGATCGACAAGGCGCTCACCAAGGACCGCAACCAGCGCTGGCAGACGATCGACGAGCTCGCCGCCGCCGTGCGCGAGGTCTCCGGCGATCCACCGGCCGCCGATCGCAGCCAGCCGATGCGCGTCGCCTCCGTCCCCGCGCCCTCCGGTGCGACCACACGCGCGCGCCCGCCGACCGGCGCCGTCGATCCGCGTCGCCCGCCGACCGGCACCGTCGAACGGCAGCGCCCCGCGACGAACACGCCGCCCGTCGGCACCGAGCGGACGCGCGAGCCGACCGGCCGCCAGAAGACGCAGTGGACGGGCAACCTGCGCGTCCCCGAAGTCGTCACGCAACAGGTCGAGGCCGTCCCGCAGCGCTCGAAGCTGCCGCTGATCCTCGGCGCGATCATCCTCGCGGGCGGAGGCGCGGCCGCCGCGTTCTTCCTCACGCGCGGTCACGACAAGGCGCCCGACACTAGCGCGGGCTCCGCCTCCACGGGCTCCGCGATCGCAGGCTCGGCGGTCGTCCAGCCGCCGCCACCCCCGCAACCGCCGCCCCCGCCGCCGGAGCCGCCGCTCCCCGACATGGTCGCGATCACGCTCGACTCGACCCCGCACGGCGCGACCGTGTTCGACGCGAACGGCAAGCAGCTCGGCAAGACGCCGGTGAAGATCAGCGCACCGGGCAGCCGCACGCCGCGCCAGTTCAAGCTGCAGCTCCGCGGCTACGGCGAGTCGATCATCGAGCTGCCGTTCACGAAGGCCCAGTTCGCGTACACCGAGCCGCTGGTCAAGGGCGCGACCGCAGCCCAGCCGGTCGTCCACAAGGTCGACGACACGGGCAAGGTCACCGCACCCGACACCTCGACGGCGGTCACGCATCCCGAGACCGGCACCCCCGGCATCACGATCAAGACGCCGGAGCTGCCCGGCGTCGGCTCCGCCGCGATCGTGGTGAAGACACCCGAGACGCCGCCTGCGGGATCCGCCGCCACGAAGCCGCCCGAGCCGCCGACGCCACCGCCCGCCGGGTCCGCCGCCGCGAAGCAGCCCGATTGCCCCGACGACGAGATGCCGTGCCTCAAGGGCTTCGGCAGCAACGGCAAGTAGCATCGGCCGACCAAGCGCGCGGCCACGGATTGCCGCGGCAGACGGATTCGCGCCCCTGAGCGCGCGTCGCGCGGTACAACGCGATCGATGTCCACTGCTGTCGCCGTTGCACGCATGACCACCGCGCGCGCCAAGGTCAACACGTACACCGCGCGCGACGGCTCCACGCGCGACGTCGAGCTCGCCTACGATATCTTCGGCGATCGCGGCCGCCCGCTGCTCCTCCACATGGGCATCGGCGCGCAGCGCATCTTCTGGGACGATGCGTTCTGCGAGCAGCTCGTCGCCGCCGGCTTCCAGGTGATCCGCTTCGACGCGCGCGACGTCGGCCAATCGACCCACCTCGACGCGCCCGTCCCGCCGCCGATGCCGACGCTCGTCAAAGGCCTCGCGTACCTCGACGTCCGCGCGCCGTACAACCTCTCCGACATGGCGCGCGACGTCGTCGGCCTGATCGAAGCCCTC
>JAFAOG010000401.1 GCA_019237945.1 Deltaproteobacteria bacterium
GTCGCCATGCCCGCATCGCTGCCGCACGTGAAGCTGCCCGCGGCGCCGCCCGTCGAGAGGATGACATCGATGTTCTTCGCGGCGAACGCCTGCGCGTTGGCGGTCGCCATCGCCGCGCCCGGAACGCCGCCCCAGTTTTCACTGCCGCACTCGCCGGTGGCGAATGCGAGCGTGATCGTGTGACCGCCCGCGCCCGCGAGATCGTCGGCAAGCGCGGTACGCGTTCCGGACACCGTCGTCGAGATGACGTTCGTGTTCCAGTCCATGTTGATCGACGTGTCCTTGTACGCGCCGAACACGAGGCCCGCCGGCGCGTGACCGCCGGAGCCGCCACCACCGCCGCCGCCACCGCCCGGATCGCCCGAGCCGGTACCGGAACCGTCATCGCCGGCGGTGCCACCGACCGCGCCGGTGCACGCGGCCAACAAGGACAACACGAGGACGCAGTGCTTGGTCATGCGGAGATAGAGGCGCGCCGCGCGGCGATCGGGTCACGAGATTTTTCGCGTGCGATCTCGCGCGGATCGCGATGCATTGACCCGATCGCGGCTCGGCCGCGCTCCGTGCTGGTCATGAAGCATCCAACCCGACTCCTCCTGCTGTGTCTCACCGCGTGCGCGCCGCACGGATCGACCTCGACGAGTGACGTCACCGCGGCGCAATGCGCGGCCGCCACGCCGTGGCAGGCGTGGACCGCCTACGCGACCGGCGCGATCATCACGTACGGCGGCACGTACTACCGGTGCGTGCAGGGCCATACGAGCCAGCCCGACTGGACGCCCGATGCCGTGCGCGCGCTGTGGGAACCGGTGACGTGCGACGGCGGCGGTGGTGGTGGCGGCGGTCAGCCGGATGCACCACCACCTCCGCCGCCCGATGCGCCCGATCAAGGCGGTGGTGGCGGCAGCGGCGGCAACGCACCGGCCGGCCTCGTGTTCGGCGCGTACAAGGACACGTCGATCAACATGAACTGGAACACGAACGTGATCTCGACGATGGTGCCCGGCTCGCGCGTCGCACTCGTCGATGATCTGACCGGCGTCGGCGCGCACACGATTACGCTCGCGTTCGCGACCGGCGAGTGCGGCAGCGAAAACTGGGGCGGCGTGCCCGGAGCGGCGATGGCATCGGCGAACGCGCAGGCGCTCGCGAGCCACGGTGTCGACTACATCCTGTCGACGGGCGGCGCGGCCGGCAGCTTCACGTGCGGCAGCGACGCGGGGATGAATGCATTCATCGGCCGGTGGGCGACGCCTCATCTGATCGGCGTCGACTTCGACATCGAGGCCGGGCAATCGCCGCAGGTGATCGGCGCGCTCGTGCAGCGCATCGCGGCCGCGCATGCCGCGTATCCCGGGCTCCGCTTCTCGCTGACGCTCGCGACGCTCGCGAACAACAACGGCGCCTCCACCGCTCAGTCGCTCGGCGGCGGCGCGCCCGACAGCTTCAACAGCTACGGCGATACGGCGATGGCCGCCGTGCACCAGACGTTCGGTGGCACGTGGCCGAGCTTCGTCACCGTCGATCTGATGACGATGGACTACGGCTCGCCGAGCGCGGGCGTGTGCGTCGTCAGCGGTGGGCAGTGCCAGATGGGGCAGTCGGCGCTGCAGGCCGCGTACAACCTGCACGACCACTGGGGCGTGCCGTGGTCGAACATCGAGCTGACGCCGATGATCGGCGGCAACGACACCGCCGGCGAGAGCTTCACGCTGCAGGATGCCGATGCGGTCGCGTCGTTCGCGATCGCGCGCGGGCTCGCCGGCGTGCACTACTGGTCGTACGACCGCGACGTCGACTGCGCGCCGGGCTACGCGTCACCGACGTGCAACTCGCTCGGCAATGCGGGCACGCACGGGTTCCTGCGCCGCTTCATGAGTGACGGGTTGCACTAGGGCGTGCCGAGCGCCTTCGTGTACTCGTCGATCTGCTCGCGATACGTATCGATTCCGATCCGGCGCAGCTCGGCGAGGTAGCCGACGAACCGCGGCTTGTCGGCCTCGTGGCCGGCCGTGCCGAGGTAGTAGCGGAGCGCGCTATCGAGCACGAGCGCGCGGTCGGCGGTCGTCTCGGAGGCGGCGATCTGGCGATCGAGCGCGGCAACCGCCTCGTCGTACGCGAGCGTGTGCTCCTCGAGGTGGCTGTGGTGCATGCGCTGATCGAGCGCGACGCCGGGGTTGTAGTAGACGCCGTGGAAGTCGGCCGGCTTCGCTCGCTCGAGCAGCGCGACGAGGTGCGCGAACGACTTGTCACCGTTCGGACCGTCGACGCGGAAGTCGTCGGAGCCCTCGCTCAGGCGCAGCTGCGTGCCGTTGCCGCGATCCGCGAGGCGCCACACACCGACGTGCGGGTCGCCGAACAGCTGGCGCATGCGGCCGTCGAGCTCGCCGTCGGGCTTGCCGTCGTTGCGCGCGTGCGGATAGGTCAGCACGAGCCCGCCCGGCATGTAGTCGTCGTCGCGCTCGAACGTCTTGCGGGCCTCGATGATCGCGGCGCGCGTCGCGTTGTCGATCGACGCGGTGTCCTCGGCGGTGTCGTCGTCGCTGCCGAACAGCTGCTCGTGCGTCAGCGGGGAGGCCGCCATCAGCACGAAGCACGCGATCGTGCCGGCGAGCGCGAGCAGGGCGCCCGCGGTCCACACGCGGCGCACGGCGGGGCTGGTTGCGGCGCGGCGGCGCACGACGAGCCCGAGCAGGAAGCCGGGAACGAAGCCGCCGACGTGGCCGGCGTTGTCGATGTTCATGCCGGAGAACCCGATGATCAGGATCCAGATCGCCCAGCCGATGTAGTGGCTCTGCAGGTGGCGCGCGGCGTTGCGATGGCGCGTCGAGAATCCGACCGCGACGCCGATCAGCCCGCAGATCGCGCCCGACGCACCGACCGAGTTGCCGATGCCGCCGCCGCGCGTGTGCCACCACAGCGAGAACGCCGACGAGGCGACGCCGAGCACGAGGTAGAGCGCGAGCGTCTTCGCGCGGCCGAGCGTCTCCTCGAGGTACGTCGCGACGCTCCACAGGCTCATCATGTTCATCGCGAGGTGGAGCAAGTTGCCGTGCAGGAAGCAGGCGGTGATCATCCGCCACCACTGGCCGCGCTCGAGGATGTCGGGAGAGAAGTCGGAGCCGAAGCGCCACAGCGCGTACGTGTGCGGCGCGAGATTGCGCGACGACGCGAGCCCGATCTGGTTCTGCCACACGAGCACGAGCGCGTAGACGAGCACGCACGACACGACGAGGACCGTCGCGACCATCGGCGAGTCGTCGTCGAACAACAGGCCGGCGAGCCGGCGCGCGCGCTGCTGCGGCTTGGGCGCGGTCGTGCGGTTGCTCAGCGCCGCTTTACGCCGCTCCCAGCCGCGCTTCCACGCCCGCAGCTTCCACTGCATGCGGGTGCGGTTCGTGCCGAGCAGCTTCAGGATGTCGTCGAGCAACGCCACGGGAGATCGAGCCGAAAGGCTGCCCGAGGTCGCACGCGAATTTCAATGGAAATCCAGGTGGAAGGACTCGCGATCGAGGTCGAAGGCGTTGGTCAGCCGGGTCGCCCATGCCGCCTCGGCCACGCACGTCGCCATTGCGTCGGACGCGCCCGTCACGTCGACGACCTCGTCCTTCGTCGTCTCGACGTCGAGCGCGACGTGCCATCCCGCGGCGGGATGCACCGTGCGTTCGCACGCTGTGGTGTCGACGAGCGCCGCGAGATCCGGCTTGTGCCGGCCCATGCCGTAGCCGCCACCCGTGCCCGAGCCGTGCCCGAGCAGGCCGCCGCGGCCGGAGCCGATCGCGCTGTCCTCGAACCCGACGCTCGACGGGCGCGTGCCAGGCTCGAACGCGACGTACGAGGTCACCGGCGACACCGCCTTGCCCATCAGCGCGACCGTCATCTGCTCGTCGTTCGACAGATCATCGAAGCCGCCCTCGCCGAACACGAACGCCGCGCTCTGCACCGAGAACGCCGGGCCGACGAGGACGTCCTTGCGCACCGGATCGCTCCACAGCTCGCCGGCGAGCGTGACCTTGTCGGGCGCGGTCTTGTCGAGCAGCATGACGCGGATGCCGGCGCCCTCGGCGAGCTCGGTGTCGTCGACCTTGAGGCCGGTGATCGTCAGATGATCGATGCGCGTCGGGCGCACGAGCTCGAGCACCGTCGAGGCGAGCGCCTGCGACTTCTTCGCCGGCAGGCCGCGCAGCTCGCTGAAGATGCCGTGGTGCTTCGTCGCGAGCGGCGCGAGTGGATCGCCGTCGTCGCGCCTCAGCGAGATCTGATCGTCGTCGTCGAGGATCGGATGAACGACGTGCACGATCGCATCGGCGGGCATCGCGGTGAGGCCGCGCGCCGGATCCGCGAGCGAGGTGCGCAACAGCTCGTCGGTCGTCATCACGACGCGGCGCGGTCCGGTGCGCGACGCGAGCAGCTCGCCCGCCAGCTTCTCGCCCTCGTCGAGTGCCGAGCCGTTGCCGAGCGCGATCGGATGCCTGGCGAGCGCGGCCTCGACGTCCTTCGCGCGCACGAACGATCCGAACACGCGCTGCGCGCGGCGCCGGTACGCGACGATCTCGACGTCCGCATCGGGGATGTGCGACAGGTACGCCTTCGCGATCGCGAGCTGCGCGGCCAGTCCTTCCGTGCCCTGCGAGTACGATGCGTCGACGACGAGCACGACCTGCGCGCGCTTCGGCAGCGGCCGCAGCTCCGGCGCGACATCGACCTCGAGCCGTCCGAACGCGTGCTCGCTCGACGCGACGACCTTGCCCAGGCGCGCCTGCCACGTGTCGATCGGCGGCGCCGCGATCGAGATCGGCGCGACGCCGGCATCCGCCGCCGACTCCGGCGCATCGGGGATGAAGATCGGCAGGTCCTTCGCGGCGCGGGTCTCGCCGCCAAGCGAGAGCGACCACGCATCGAGCGTGCCCGTATCGAGCGCGGCGTGATCGCTGACGACGAGCCGCCACGTGCCGTTGCCGTGCGTCGCCTCGGGGAGCTTCACGTCGAACGTGCCGCGGATGTCGTTGCCGCTGCCGCCCGTGCCCTCGTGAATCGGGACCTTCGTGCCGGCCGGCGTCATCAGCTCGACGTGGAGGTCGCTCTTGTACGTGTGGCGGATGTCGACTGTCACCTTCGCCGACGTGAACGCGCCGGTCGTGTGCGAATTCGCCGGCACGACGAGCGAGCTCGCGACGAAGCTCGCCGACGGATCATCTTCCCAGTCGTGATGCACGGGCGGCGTCAGCATCACCGGCGTATCGCGCCTCGTGGCGTGACCATCGACCATCGCGCCGTCGGCGTGGACGGTGACGACCGGCGTCACCAGCACGTGCGTCGTGCCCTCGCGATCGCCTTCGCCGCTGCCCGCCGTCGACACGCGCGGATACGACAGCCAGTAGCGGCCGTTCTCGTAGCGCGTCGGCACGGTCAGCGTGTACTCGACGGTCGACGCGCCTCCCGGCATCACGGGGAACACCTGCAGCGACAGCTTGTCCGCCCACATCCACTGCAGCAGCGCCGGATCCTTCGGCTGGTACGCGCCGAGGCCAGTCAGCTCCTGGTAGAGCGCGGCCGCCTTGCTGCGCTCCATCAGCTCGGCGTCGTACCAGGTCGAGTGCGCCTTGATGCGCAGCCCGGTCGCGGCCGCGCCGAACGGCAGATCGATCATCAGCCGCGCTTCCTCGGCCTGCTTGCCGCTGTTCGCGAACACGCGGCGCACCTTGTACGTGGCGACGCCGTCGGCGAGCGTGATGTCGACAGTGTGCGAGACCTCGACGAGCGGCTGTTCGCGAGTTGCGTGCAAGGCGTCGCCATAGACAGACGAGGCTGCCCACAGCGCCGCCACGGTGATGGCGCGCTTCATGGCCGTGGGACAACACGCGAGCCGGCGCGGTTCCGCGGATCCGCCCACGTGTGCACGCGGCCCTGGTGGAGCGCGGCGTACACGTCGTCGCGGAGCGCGTTGCACTCGGCGTGGGTCAGGGTGCGATCGACCGCGCGCAGCACGAGCCGGATCAACAGGTTGTGCTGGCCGTCGGCGATGCCGAGCCGCGCGCGCGCCGCAGGTGGGAGCTGGTCGGCGGGTGTCGCCGAGATCATGGCGCAGCTCTCGAGCAGGTCCGCCCGCGCGCCGAGCGCCTCGCGCACGCGATCGCCGAGAGCCTCGCCATCGAGCGGCTCGTCGACCGCGATCGACAGGTCGCGCTGCACCGCCGGCATCATCGACACCGGCCGGTACGGCGCGAGGTCGAGCATCTGCTCGGCGATTCGCGGATCGGTCGCGCGCAGCAGGCGGATGTCGTCGATGCCCTTGCGCAGCATCAGCAGGCGATCGAGCCCCAGGCCCATCGCGAGCCCCCACTGCCCCGGCTGCGTGATCGCGGCGAGCCCGCACTCGCCGATCTCGATGCCGTCGACGTCGATCTGCCGACCGCAGCGCGTGTACGGATGCCGCGCGGCCTGCGTCGACCATCGCCGGCCGGGTAGCGCCGCCGCGACGACGCGCGCGATCATGTCGTCGAGGTCGCGCTCGTCCAGCGGATGCGGCGCGATGCGCCACAGGTCGACCTGGTGCGGCTCGCCGACGTGGTGCTTGTCGATCACGTCGCGTCGATAGACGAGCCCCGGGCACGACAGCACGGTGTCGTCGGTGACGCTCGCGAGCAGCGGCGGGATCACCGCGCTCGTCTGCGTGCGGAGCACCGCGGAGTCGCACACGTAGCGCGTGTAGCGGGCGTCGCGCGCGGCGCCGTCGGGCGGGTAGCCGAGACGATCGTAGTTGTCGGCGATCGAGACGATCGGCGAGCCGCGATGGACGCGAACCGGCGCCGGCATCGCGGCGTGGATCGCGTCGAGTAACAGCTGCATTGCATGGGGACCCTGCGCAGGGTCGGTGAGATCGCGCAGCGAGAGCGCGCGAACGAGCTCGGACGTGGAAATGGACATGACACACCTCGGGCATGAGAGGGGAAACGCTTGGGAAGCGAGGCCCCGTGCCCCGGCGGTCAGCGGACGTAGAACACCCGGTACCGCGAGGGCACGGGGTTCGTAAATCGACGCGTCCGCATGCATTCAGGCTACCACGAGACGTATCGTTCTCCAGGAATGGAATCCGACGCCGAGAGGGAGCGGCTCGAAGAGGACGCGCGGCGCGTGCGCAACTGGCGCCGCTGGGGGCCGTATCTCGCGGATCGGCAATGGGGAACCGTGCGCGAGGACTACTCGCCGACCGGCGAGGTCTGGGACTACATCTCGCACGATCACGCGCGCAGCCGCGCCTATCGCTGGGGCGAGGACGGCCTGCTCGGCCTGTGCGATCGCGAGTGCCGGATGTGCTTCGCGGTCGCGCTGTGGAACGGCAAGGATCCGATCCTCAAGGAGCGGCTGTTCGGGCTCACCGGGCCCGAGGGCAACCACGGCGAGGACGTCAAGGAGCTGTACTACTTCCTCGACGCGACGCCGACGTTCTCGTACGGCAAGGCGCTCTACAAGTATCCGCAGGTCGAGTTCCCGTACGCGAAGCTCGTGGAGGAGAACCGGCGGCGCGGCAAGGGCGACCTCGAATTCGATCTCGAGGACACCGGCGTGTTCGACCACGGCTACTGGGACGTGTTCGTCGAGTACGCGAAGGCCGCGTGCGACGACATCCTGATCCGCGTCACCGTCGTCAATCGCAGCGACGCACCCGCGACGCTCCACGTGCTGCCTCAGGTGTGGCTGCGCAACACGTGGCAGTGGGGACGGCGAGGCGAGGGCTACGATCCGATGGGATCGATCACGCGCACGCAGAGCGGGTGCCGGATCGTGCAGCCGACGCTCGGGCCGTATCGCTTCGAGGTCGAGACGGCGTGCGACATGCTGTTCACCGACAACGTCAGCAACGCCGAGCGGCTGTGGGGCTACGCGAGCGCGAGCAAGTACACCAAGGATGCATTTCACCGGCGCGTCGTCGGTGGCGAGGGCGGCGCGTGCAACCCGGCGGGCAACGGCACGAAGGCGGCCGCGTGGCATGTCGTCGAGGTGCCGGCGCGCGGCGAGCACGTGTTTCGGATGCGGCTGACGCAGGAGTCGCAGAGCGACGGCGCGCCGTTCCACGGCTTCGACGCGCTGTTCGAGAAGCGGATCGACGAGGCCGACCACTATCACCGGCTCGCGCGCAACACGCCGATGACCGAAGACGAGCGCACCGTCGTGCGCCAGTCCGACGCGGGCCTCGTGTGGTCGCGGAAGTTCTATCACTACATCGTCGAGCACTGGATGGAGGGCGATCCGGGGCAGCCACCGCCGCCGCCCGGCCGCAAGCAGGGACGCAACCGCGGCTGGGAGAACCTGTGGGCGCGCGACGTGATCTCGATGCCCGACGGTTGGGAGTATCCGTGGTTCGCGGCGTGGGACCTCGCGTTTCATTCGGTCGCGATGGCGCGCTTCGATCCGGCGTTCGCGAAGAGCCAGCTGCTGCTGCTGTTGCGCGAGTGGTACATGCACCCGAACGGGCAGCTGCCCGCGTACGAGTTCGCGTTCGGCGACGTCAACCCGCCGGTGCACGCGTGGGCGGTGTGGCGCGTGTACAAGCTCGCCGGCGAGGCGGGCCACGGCTACGACCGCGAGTTCCTCGAGCGCGCGTTCGACAAGTGCCTGATCAACTTCACGTGGTGGATCAACCGCGAGGACGCCGAGGGCGACAACCTGTTCACCGGCGGCTTCCTCGGCCTCGACAACGTCGGCGTGTTCGATCGCAGCCAGCCGCTCCCCGGTGGGCGCGGGTTGATCCAGGCCGATGCGACCGCGTGGATGGCGTTCTACTGCACCACGATGCTCGCGATGGCGCTCGAGCTCGCGAAGGAAGAGACCCCGTACGCCGACCTCGCGCTGAAGTTCTTCGAGCACTTCGTCGCGATCGCGAAGGCGATCAACACGCTCGGCGGCGATGGCCTGTGGAGCGAGCGCGACGGCTTCTACTACGATCTGATGAGCACGCCGAACGGCCCGATGAAGCTGCGCATCCGCTCGATGGTCGGGCTGGTGCCGCTGTTCGCGGCCGAGTCGCTCGACGACGAGGTGATCACGCAGCTGCCGATCTTCGAGGAACGCCTCGCGTGGTTCTTCGAGAACCGGCCCGAGCTCGCGCGCATGATCTCGATCCAGCGCGACGAGGATCATCACCACCGGCTGCTCGCGATCCCGAGCCGGGCGCGCCTCGAGCGCGTGCTCAAGACGGTGCTCGACGAGAACGAGTTCCTGTCGGAGCACGGCATCCGGTCGCTGTCGCGCATCCATCGCGACAAGCCGTACGTGCTGCCGATCGACGGCCGCAACTACGAGGTGCACTACTCGCCCGGCGAGAGCGACTCCGGCCTGTTCGGCGGCAACTCGAACTGGCGCGGCCCGGTGTGGTTCCCGGTCAACTACCTGCTGATCGAGGCGCTCAAGCGCTACCACCACTATTACGGCGACACGCTGCAGGTCGAGTGTCCGACGGGCTCGGGCATCAAGATGGATCTCGGGCAGGTCGCCGAGGAGCTCGAGCGCCGGCTGTGCTCGCTGTTCATGCCCGACGCGAACGGCCGCCGCCCGTGTCACGGCGGCTACACGCGCTACGCGGACGATCCGGCCTGGCGCGACCTCGTGCTGTTCCACGAGTACTTCCACGGCGACACCGGCCGCGGCCTCGGCGCATCGCACCAGACCGGGTGGACCGCGCTCGCGGGCAACCTGTTCGAGCGGATCGCGTCGCAGCGCGCGTACCCACATCGCCACACGCACAAGTAAATGCGCGAGTGGCTGGAGACCGACGGGCTCGGCGGGTTCGCGATGGGCGCCGCCGACGGCATCCGCGCGCGCCGCTATCACGCCGTCCTGCTCGCCGCGACGAAGCCGCCGGATGCGCGCATGGTGCTCGTCGCGGATCTCGAGGTGTTCGCGGAGACGGCGGAAGGCCGGTTCTCCCTGTCGTCGCATCGCTATCGCGGCGGCGTCGTGTATCCGGACGGCGCGACGCGGATCGCGAGCTTTCGCCACGAGCCGTGGCCTCGCTGGGAGTACGCGCTGCCCGGCGGCGTACGGATCGCGTGCGAGCTCGCGATGACACCGGGCGCACCGTGCACGCACGTGCGGTGGACGCAGCTCGCGGGACCGCCCGCGCGCCTGTGGGTGCGGCCGCTGCTCGCCGGGCGCGATTACCACGCGACGCACCACGAGAACGGCGGGTTTCGCTTCGACGCCGAGACGCGCGACGATGTCGTGACCTGGCGGCCGTACGGCGGCGTCCCCGCGATCGCGTGCCGTCATCCGGGGCGCTACGAGCACGCGCCCGAGTGGTATCGCGCGTTCGACCTCGAGATCGAAGCGATGCGCGGCCTCGATCACGAGGAGGACCTCGCGTCGCCGGGCATCTTCACGTTCGATCTGCCGGGCACGCTCGTGTTCGCGATGGATCGCGTCGACGATCACGCGAGCCCGTTCGGCGCACGCGCGTCCGGCCTCGAGCGCGCGGCCGATGCGTACCTCGTGCGGCGCGGGACGGGCACGACGATCATCGCCGGCTACCCGTGGTTCGCAGACTGGGGCCGCGACACGTTCATCTCGCTGCGCGGGCTGTGTCTCGCGCGCGGCAAGCGCGACCAGGCGGCCGCGATCCTCCGCGAGTGGGCGCGCGTGATCGACGGCGGCATGCTGCCGAATCGGTTCGGCGAGCACGACGCGGCGCCCGAGTACAACTCCGTCGATGCCGCGCTGTGGTTCGTCGTCGCCGCGCACGACGCGGCTCTCGCGCAGGAGCTCGCCGCGCCGATCGCCGCGATCGTCGACGGCTACGCGCGCGGCACGCGGCACGGCATTCGGCAGGATCGCGACGGGCTGCTCGCGTGCGGCGTGCCGGGCCTGCAGCTGACGTGGATGGACGCGAAGATCGGCGACCAGGTGATCACGCCGCGCATCGGCAAGCCCGTCGAGATCCAGGCGCTGTGGATCAACGCGCTCGCGATCGCCGGTCGCGACATCACGCAGGCGCAGCGCGCGTTCGAGCAGCGGTTCTGGAATGGCGGCGCGCTGCACGATGTCGTCGATGTCGATCACGTCGCGGGGACCGCCGACCCGACGATCCGCCCGAACCAGATCTTCGCCGTCGGCGGCCTGCCGCATGCGGTGCTCACCGGCGAGCGGGCGCGCGAGGTCGTCGAGCGCTGCTTTGCCGATCTGTGGACGCCCGCCGGCCCGCGCTCGCTCTCGCCGGCGGACTCGCGCTACCGCGGCCGCTACCTCGGCGGGCCGCTCGAGCGCGACCGCTCGTATCACAACGGGCCGATCTGGCCGTGGCTCGCCGGCGCGTTCATCGAGGCGTGGGTGCGCGTGCATCGCGACGCCGCCGAGGCACGCCGCCGGTTCTTCGCGCCGCTCCTCGATCGCCTCGAGATCGCCGGGCTCGGCCACCTCTCGGAGATCGCCGACGGCGATCCGCCGCACACGCCGTGCGGCTGTCCGTTTCAGGCGTGGTCGGTCGCCGAGCTCGTGCGGCTCGACCGCGTCGTGTTGCGCCACACCGGCGCGTGACTTGCCGCTATCGTCAGGCCCATGGAGCGCCCGCGTCGCATCGATTCGATCGATCTGCTGCGCGGCGCGATCATGATCGTGATGGCGCTCGATCACGTGCGCGACTTCCTGTCGCCGCGCGCGAGCCCGACGGATCTCGCCACGACCACCGTCCCGCTGTTCTTCACGCGCTGGATCACGCACTTCTGTGCGCCCGGCTTCATGCTGCTCGCCGGCCTGAGCATCGGCATCCAGCGCAGCCGCGGCGCGACGAGGTCCGCGCTCGCCCGATTCCTCGTGACGCGCGGCCTGTGGCTCGTCGTGCTCGAAGTGACGATCCTGCGCATGGCCGGCTTCGCCTTCACGGTCGACGTCACGCATCCGCTGCTGCTCGTCATCTGGGCGCTCGGCGCCTGCATGATCGTGATGGCGGCCGTCGTGTGGCTGCCGTCGCGCGTCGTGTTGCCGCTCGCGGCGATCGGCATCGTCGGGCACAACCTGCTCGACCACGTCGACTCGACGTCGCTGCCGTGGCTCGTCCTCCATCGGCCCGGCCTGTTCGAGCTCGGTCCGTTCCACGGAATCGTTGGCTATCCGCTGATCCCGTGGGTCTTCGTCATGATGCTCGGCTACGCGCTCGCGCCGATCTTCTCGTGGGATGCGGCGCGGCGCCGTCGCGTGTTGCTCGCGGCGGGCACGCTGATGGTCGTCGCGTTCGTCGTCGTGCGCGCGACGAATGTCTACGGCGATCCGTTCCCGTGGGCGTCGCAGCCGCGCGGTGCCGCATATACGTTCCTGTCGTTCCTCAATTGCACGAAGTATCCGCCGTCCTTGTGCTTCCTGCTGATGACGCTCGGCCCGCTGTTCATCGGGCTCGCCGCGCTCGAGAACGTGCGCGCACCGGTCGTCGTGACGTACGGGCGCGTGCCGTTCTTCTACTACGTGCTCCACATCCCGCTGATCCACCTCGTCGCGATCGTCTACGCGCAGGTATCGATCGGCCGCAGCGACTTCTTGATCGACATGAACCCGATCACCGCGTTCGACAACGTCCCTGCGTACGGCATGTCGCTCGCGGGGACGTTCGCCGTATGGATCGCGGTCGTCGCGGCGCTGTACGTGCCGTGCCGCTGGTACGCCGCCGTCAAGGCGCGCAGCCGTTCGCCGTGGCTGTCGTATTTATAGAGGACGCTCATGCAGCCTGACTCCACCGCCGTTCGCACCGCCCTGTGGCGCGCGCTTCACGTCGAGCTCGACGCTCCGCCGCACGTGCTCGAGGACACGCTGGGTCTCCAGCTCGCGGCGCCGCCGCCGGGCTGGCGCGAGCGCGGCGACATGCATCCGCAAGGCACAGCAGTCTTCCGCGCGTCGATCGTCGCGCGCGCGCGATTCGTCGAGGATCTCGTCGCCGGCGCCGGCATCGACCAGTACGTCCTGCTCGGTGCCGGCCTCGACACATTCGTGCAGCGCCACCCCGACGCTGCCGTGCGCGTGTTCGAGATCGATCGTCCTGAGCCGCAGGACTGGAAGCGCGCGCGGCTCGCCGAGCTCGGCCTGCCGGCGCCGGTGTTCGTGCCCGTCGACTTCGAGCGCGACCAGTCGTGGCTCGCGGCGCTCGTCGCGGCCGGCTTCGATCGCACGCGACCGGCGATCATCGCCGCGACCGGCCTCACGATGTACCTGTCGCGCGATGCGAACTCCGCGCTCCTTCGCGAGGTCGCCGGGCTCGCACCTCGCTCGGTGTTCGTCGCGACGTTCTTGCTGCCGCTCGAGATGGCCGACCCGGTGGTGCGGCCCGGTCTCGAGCGTGCCGCGCAGGGAGCGCGTGCCAGTGGCACACCGTTCGTCAGCTACTTCCGGCCACCCGAGCTGCTCGAGCTTGCGCTTGCGGCCGGGTTCTCGCGCGCCGAGCACGTGTCGGCCGATGCGCTCGCCGCGCGCTACTTCGCGAATCGCGCAGACGGCCTCCGCCCGCCGCGCAACGCGGAAGAGCTGCTCGTCGCGACGGTGTAGCTACCAGACGCTGCAGGCCTTCGTCGGATGCATCGGCGTGCCGGCGGCGCACGAGAACGCCTCGTTGAACTCGGGCAGGTTGCGCAGCGCGCCGTAGACGCGGAACTTCGGCGGGGCGTGCGGATCGACGGTGAGCCGGCGCTGGATCTCGGCGGGCCGGTCCTTGCTGCACCACGCCTGCGCGACCGCGATGAAGAACTGCTGGTCCTCGGTGAAACCGTCGGCGACGATCGGCTTGGCGCCCGCGCGCGAGGCGCGATACGCGCGGAACGCCATCTTGACGCCGCCGAGATCGGCGATGTCCTCGCCGAGCGTCAGCTTGCCGTTGACGAACGCTTTCGGCGCCGCCTCGAACGTCGAGTACTGCTCGGCGACGCACTGGCCCTTCGCATCGAACTTCGTCTTGTCGTCGGGCGACCACCAGCTCGTCAGGTTGCCGTCGCCGTCGAACTGCGCGCCCTGATCGTCGAAGCCGTGCGTCAGCTCGTGCCCGATCACCATGCCGATGCCGCCGAAGTTCGCCGCGACGCCGCGATCGGCGCCGAAGTACGGCGGCTGCAGGATGCCGGCGGGCAGCGCGGTGTTGTTCTCGGTCGGCTCGTAGTACGCGTTCACGGTGAACGTGTTCATCTGCCACTCCCCGCGATCGACGGGCTTGCCCGCCTTCGCGAGCACGCGGTGCGTCTCGAACGTGCTGGCGCGGAGCAAGTTCCCCGCGAAGTCGTCGCGCTTGACGTCGAAGTCGTAGACGCGCCACTTGTCGGGGAACCCGATCATCCGCACGACCTTCGCCAGCTTTGCCTGCGCCGTCGCGCGCGTCGCCGCGGTCATCCAGTCGGTCTTGCCGAGCTCGTCGTTCATCGTCTTGACGAGCGCGCCGACGAGCTGGCTCGCCGCCTGCTTCGATGCCGCCGGAAAATACTTTGCCGCGTACTGCTGGCCGAGCAGCTCGCCGAGCGAATCCGACGCGGCGTCGATGCAGCGCTTGCTGCGCTCGGGCTGGCTCTGCTGACCGGTCAGCACCTTCGTCAGCTCGAACTGCTCGTCGTCGAATGCCTTCGGCAGCGCGAACGACGCATCCGCGAGCACGTGATACGTGAAGTACGCCGACCACTGGGCCGGCTTGAGCTTGGTGCGCAGCGCATCGAGCCCGCTGAAGAACTTCGGCGTGCCGACGACGATCGTCTTGCTCGGCGCGACCCCGAGCGCCTTGAAGTAGCCGGTCCAGTCGAGCTTGCTGAGCTTGCCGAGGCCCTTGAGATCGACCGGGTTGTACGCGGCCGGCACGTCGCGCCGCTCGACCGCGGTCTTCGTCAGCTTCGCGAGCTCGGTCTCGACGGCGATCACGTCGCTCGCCGCCTGCTCGTTCTTGATCCCGGCGAGCTCGAGCATCTTGCCGACGTGCGTGCGGTACGCCTCGAGCTTGTCCTTGAATTCGCCGCGCACGTAGTAGTCGCGGTCCGGCAGCCCGAGACCCGCGGCGTCCAGCAGCGTCACTTCCTGGGTCGAGTGCTTGAAGTCGGGCCCCGCGCTCGCCGCGAACACGACCGAGATGCCCGCCTTGTGCAGCTCGGTCAGCGCCGCCTGCCAGCTCTTCGCATCCTTCACCTTCGCCGCCTTGTCGAGCAGCGGCTTGATCGGTTTCACGCCGGCCTTCTCGATCCCGGCCTCGTCCATGCACGACGCGTAGAAGTCGCCGAGCTTCTTTGCCGCCGGATCCGTCGAGGCGCCCTTCGCGTCGTCCTCCAGCAGCGTCTTGATCGCAGCCTTGTTCTTCTCGTCGAGCTCGGCGAGGCGTCCCCACCGTGCGCGATCGCTCGGGATCTGGTTGTTCGCGAGCCAGCCGCCGCATGCGAACTGGTAGAAGTCGACGCACGGGTCGGAGCTGCGATCGAGCGACGCCGTCTCGAGGCCCGCCTGCGCCAGCGTGATGTGGTCGGCCGGTGTGGGCGCGCCGGAAGCGGCGTTGCAGGCGGCGAGCACCACGAGCGGCAGCAGCAGACGCATCGCCAAGACGCTAGCACGTCCGGGCAGTTGGCCGTTCCGCAACCATTCGAGCGACCGGCCGATAGCCTGGCCATGCACGACATCGGTACCGGCTACATGGCATGGCTCAAATCGACGACGATCGCCGCCTACGAGACGACGCTCGCCACACTCCCGGATCCGCCGCTCGAGGACGTCGACGAAGCGCTCCGGCTCGGCGAGCTGCTGATCGACGCGCTCGAGGGCTTCGCCTACGGCTCCGTGATGGGCCACATCGCGGTCACGGTCGCGAGGCTGTTCGGCGAGACGAAGGGCAGGCAGGTCCACCACCGGCTTCGCCGGTTCCTTCACCTTCGCCGCTTCGTCTACTTCGCCGACGACGCGCCGACGCTGCGCGAGCACGTGCGCCGCCACCTGTGCGGTCGCCTCGCGTACCTGCCGACGCGCACGATGATCGAGGACACGCTCCAGTACATCACCCAGTCGCACGTGCTCGCGATCGTGTTCGTCGAGGCGCAGCAGGACACGCTGCACGCCGACCGCCTGCGCCACGAGCTCGCGACCGGATGGCAGCACCTCGTCGCGACGCTGCGCGGTGTCGCGCTACCGACGGTGTCGCCATTATGGTCCGAGTGGCAGCGGCGCGCGCTGCGCATGTCGAGCCGTCATGCGGCTTCGTCGGGCGCGGCGATGTCGACGTGAGCGCGGGCTACTCCGTCGCTTCGACGACCGACGCGATCGGAGCGACCGTCGGGCCGCTGTCGGCAACGGCGGGCGCGACCACCGGCTTGTGCGCCTCGCGCGCGCGGCGAACCGTCTCGGACGTGATCACGAGGACGAGGCCGATCGCGGCGTACGCGACGAGCGTCACGCGACGGGCGATCACGAGCGCGGTGCCGCGCGCCGGGTTCTCGCCGAGCGCCTTGAACAGGCCGTACGTACCGCCTTCGCTGATGCCGAGGCCCATCGGGACGAGCGACGCCGCCATGTAGACGACGAAGCCGCCGACCGTGTAGCCGGCGACGAAGCTGACGGTGATCGGCTCGCCGATCGCGTGGAGGATCACGAGCGACAGCGTCATCGAGATCAGGCGCGACATGATGACGGCGGCGATGCCGAGCCAGCGATCGCGGGCGCGGGCGCCGGCGACGAGCCGCAACTTCTCGTCGACAGAGCCGAGGCGCGACTGCCAGCGCTCGAACCGCGCCTCCGACAACAGATTGAGGCGAACGCCGGCGCGCGCGAGCGACGCGAGCATGCCGCGGTGGACGAGCAAGTAGAGGCCGATCGACAGCGCGGCGCAGATCACGGCGGCGAGCAGGAACACCGCGCGCAGCGAGCCGGGCATCGGCAGGAGCAGCGCGAGGAACGGCGCCGCGACCGCGACCATCAGCAGCTCGACCGAGAAGCTGACGATGTTGTAGAGCAGGATCGTCGAGACGGCGCGCGGCGTCGACACGTGCTCGGTGAGCACCGAGACCTTGACGGCCTCGCCGACGTTGCCCGACGGCGTGACGGCGTTGACCGAGCGGCCGGCGAGCTGGGAGAGCAGCGCGTGGCGGAAGCCGACCTTGTGCTGCTCGGGTGACATGAAGGCGCGGATCGCGACCGCGTCGAGCGACGTGATGACAACCTCGAGCACGAACACCGCGATCCACCACCAGCCGATCAGGCGGAAGTACTTCGCGATCGCGAGCAGGCCAACCTTGCGAACCGTCAGCACCAACGCGAGCGCGGCAACCACCAGGGAGATCCTGGTGACCCAGCGCGCCCAGGTCGGTCGGTTACTCATGGCACTCAGCTATAGCAAGGCAGGGGCCCTGCGGCGGAAGAATCAGTCTAGCGGCTGATCGAGGCTATCCGCCACGAATCCCATCACCTCTTCGAGCATCTGCCCGAAGTCGTCATAGAACTGCTGATCGAGCGCGTTGTCGCGCGCGTCGTACATCAGCACCGGGTACTCGCCGTTGGGCAGCGGGCGCGAGGAATCGAGACAGAACCATTCCTGCGACTGCGCGCCCATGCCGACGACGACGAGGTGCTCCGGCAGCTTGCGCTCGTTGCGCGCGGCGAGCGTGCGCTCGACAACATCAGCGCCGATGAAGTCGTGGACGATGCCGAGGTGCGTGGGCAGCGCGATGCCGCCCCACGTGCGCAGGAACTGCCGATACGACGGCGGGAACTGGCAATCGAGCGCTTCTTCCGCCGCGCTGATCTCTGACTCGGCCACCGGTCCCGCGATGCGCACGGGGTTCTCCTGATGATCCAGTCGCTGACGGACGCGTTCGACAAGCTCGATGGTTTCCGACGTCATGGCTGCACCGTCGATTATGCACGCGTCGATCAAAAAACCATCGGCGGAATGCGCGTCGCGTGCGAGTCACGCGAGTCGATGCACGTCGCCGTTGACAATCGCGCGATGTGTCTACTCACGCGCTCAGAGCGGCCGAGCGAGTGATGCCGGAAAAGTCAAGGCGTCGACGACCGCGAGCTCCATGTCCGTATCGGTGATGTGAAATGCCGCTTGCATCACGCCGATGAACGGGATCACGCGCCAGCTCGGCACCGTCGACGGCGGTTCCGCGACGAGCGCGTAGACGACCATCCAGTAGCGATCGACGGGATCGGGCAAGCTCTGCGCGACGCGTGACAGCTCGCCGAACACCTGCGCATCGGGCGCGCGCGGCCGGCGAAACGCGCGGTAGAGCTCGGCATCGAGCTCGTCCTTCGTCAGCGTGAGATCGGGAATCGCCGCGAAGAAGTCGCGGACCTTGAAGCGGTGCTCGTCGTTGGCCATCCCGCGAGCGAGCGCGCGCAGCGCGAACACCTCGGAGGCGACCGAGATCATCGACTTGACGCGCAGGTAGCGATCGTCGAGGTACGCGGCGAGCGTGCTCGTGCGCGCGGCACGGACGATCGACTCGGCCTCGAGCGGCGAGATCCGCAGCGCGACACGCAGCGCCTCGAGGAAGTGCAGCTCGCCCTCGGCGAGGTCGTTATCGACGGTCGCGACCTCGGCGGCCATCCCGAACGCGGCGAGCCGGTGCAGGCGCGCGGGCAGGCCCTTCGCGATCGCGGGCGTGCGGCCGATCGCGCTGCCGGCGAACCGGATCGCATCGGTCGACAGCCCGACGAGCGTGCGCGACGCGGCGGCGCCGAGCCCCTGGAACAGCTCGTGCTCGGCGATGATCTTCTCCATCATCTGCAGCTCGCGCGGATCGGCGTGACCATCGGCGGTCATCGCGCCGACCATCGCCTCGACGAGGAATCGCCGCGGGTCGTTGGGCCGCAGCCCGCCGCCGAGCAAGTCCTTGACGCTGCGCTGCACGATGCGCCGTCTATACCGCGATCACGATGGCGATGGCGATCGCGGCGGCCACCGCCCACGTGACGAGCAGCCGCCGCGTGATTGGCCCCGCGCCCGGCTTCGCGCGCCGCGCTCCCGCGACGATGGCGACGAGCGTTGCGATCGCGAGCACGATCGTGAACGGGAACGTCGGGCGATGTGCCTCGGCGATCGAGTGCGCCGCTGCCGTACGCTCCGGCTCGGCCGCCTGCGGATGCGCCGCCTGCCACCGCGCCAGCTCGGCCGTGATCTGCCGCTCGCGCTCCGGCGCCATCGTCTCGGCGTACGTGCGATCGCGGCGCAGCTGCAACTCGCCGACGGCGAGCCCCGCGTGCAGACCGGCCGCGAGCAGCACGGCGAGCGCGGTGCCCACGATCGGCCGGCGCTGCGTCGCCGCCAGCGCCCCGAGCGCCTCGCGCGCGCCGAGGTAGCCGGCCGTGCACGTGACGAGCGCCGCTGCGATCGCGACCGGCACGCGCGCGCCACCGAGCTCGCGATAGAGCAGCACGCCGTCGCCGAAGCCCGAGAACGCGCCGGTCGCGAGATACCAGCTCGCATGCAGCACGAGCGCGAGCCCGATGCCGCGCACGATGCGCCGCCCGAGCGTCTCGCCGCGCACGAGCTGCAGGCCGATGCCGGCGACGGTCTCGACGGCGATGCCGCCCATCGCGATCGCGAGCGCGGCCGCGGTCGACGGCGCGCCGACGTTCCGGATCCAGCCGCCGGCGAACCAGAACAGCTTGACCTCGACGACGTGCGCCCCGACGGCCAGCGCCGTGCCGCCATGCCCGACGAGCTCGTGCGCGAGCAGGCCGAAACGGCTCGTGGCGAGGGCTACGCAGGCCAACAGAGCCCCGAGGCGCAGGACGTCCCGCATGGGGTATCATTTAGCCATGGCTCGGGTGCTGGCCGTTGCGCTGGTCGCGGCCTGGGTGGGTACGGCCCACGCAGGTCCGACGCGCAAGGTCGACGTCAACAGCACGCCACCCGGCGCGTCGGTCTATCTCAACGACCCGGGCGACGGCGAGCTGTGCAAGACGCCGTGCACGATCGATGCGCCGATCGGCAAGACGCCGATCATCTTGCAGCTCGAGGGCTACGAGCCGGTGTTCGAGTCACTCAACGTGCCGCGCGCGGGCAAGAAGCCGAGCGTCAGCTACACGCTGCAGAGCGCCGTCGGGACATTGATCGTCCACGGGCCCGATGGCGCGTCGATCCAGGTCGACGAGCAGGACAAGGGCAAGATCCCCGACAAGGTCGACATCGAGAGCGGCTCGCACCACGTGCAGGTGACGCTCAAGGGCAAGACGCTCTACAACGACTTCATCAAGGTCGAGACGGGCGCCGAGGTCGAGATCACCGCAACGCAGGCCGTGGCGGCCGGCGGGGGTGGCGATGCGGGCGGTGGCGACTCCGGTGGCGGCGGCGACTCCGGCGGCGGCGATGCCGGCGGTGGCTCGTCGGGCGGCGCGGTGCACGAGACGGCGCCGGCGGGTCCGCGCGGCCGCATCGTCACCGGCGGCATCCAGGTCGACATCGGGTTTCGCCGACTCTCGTACGACAACCCGCGCGGCAAGCTGACGCCGCAATCGGGCGAGACCGAGGACGGGCAAGTGCTCGTCGGGCCGGCGCTCGAGGTGTGGCCGACCGAAGCGCTGCACCTCGGTGTGCTGCGCGGGCTGTCGGTGTTCGTGCGGTTCCAGATCGGCGTCAACCACCAGGAGCTGACGACGCAGGTCGGCACCGGCCCCGTGATGCCGGCCGGCGCGCAGACGGCGTGGTCGTCGATCGAGGCGAGCCTGCGCCAGCGCTGGGAGCTCGCGGATTCGCTCGCGGTCGTCGTGTCGGGCGGCTACGTGCGCGATGCGCTCGGCTTCGACATCACGAACACGACGAACCCGCCCGACGTGCCCGATGCCAATTACCAGAGCGTGCGCGTCGGCGTGCGCGCTTCGCTGCTCGGCGATGTCGCGCCGTACGTCGAGGCCGAGAATCGCTTCGTGGTCGGCGGCGGCCGGTTCGCATCGCAGTTCATGGGCGCGAGCGCGACGGGCATCCACGCGGCGGCGGGCGTCGCGATCCACATGGGCTCGCTGGCGGCCAAAGCGGAAGGCGAGATCACCTCATACAGCTGGACGTTCTCGCAGCAGGACCCGAACGCCGACGGCGCAAGCGACAAGGTGTTCGGATTCGCGGCGCTTTTGGCCTACCAGTACTGATGTGATCTGCGGCGCATTCGTCGCATTCCTGCCACACGATTTTCGACGGGGCTTCATGCCTCACGTGATAGGGTCCGCGCCTTCATGCGCCGACTGCTTGTTGCTGCTCTCGTGTTTGCCGCTGCGTGCGGCTCTGGTTCGAAGAAGAAACCTGATGCCGGCGGAGATGCGCCGGGGGATTCGGGCACGGTCGAGACCGTGTGCCGCATGCTGCCGACGACGTCGACGACGTGCGCGGTGACCGCCGGCTCGACCACGCTGCTGCTCGAGGGCAACGTCGTCACGCCCGGCATGGTCTTCAAAGGTGGCCAGGTCGCGGTCGATGCGAGCGGCAAGATCAGCTGCGTCGGTTGCGACTGCGCGGCGGGCGGCGAGACGGTGATCGCGTGCGCGGACGCGACGATCTCGCCCGGCCTGATCAACACGCACGATCACATCACGTACACGCAGGACGACCCGTACACCGATACCGGCGAGCGCTACGAAGATCGCCAGCAGTGGCGCATCGGCCTCGACGGTCACACGAAGATCCCGTCGAAGGGCTCGGCGACCGCGGACCAGGTCTCGTGGGGCGAGCTGCGCTTCCTCATGGGCGGCGCGACGAGCACCGTCGGCTCGGGCGGCCAGGCCGGTCTGCTCCGCAACCTCGACAAGGCGACGCTGCTCGAGGGCCTGACCGACAAGGCCGTCAAGTTCGACACGTTCCCGCTCGGCGACTCGAGCGGCACGCGCCGCACCGGCGACTGCAACTACGGCTCGACGGGCACGACCGCAGCCTCGCTCGCCAGCGTCGACTCGTACGAGCCGCACACGAGCGAAGGCATCGACGCGACCGCGCGCAACGAGTTCCTCTGCGAGAGCTCCGACACGTACGACGCGGCCGCGCCGGGCGTCTCGCAGGACCTCGCGATCAGCAAGACGGCGATGATCCACGCGATCGGCCTCACCGTCGACGACTACGCGCTGATGGCGGCGAGCTCGACCGGCCTCATCTGGTCGCCGCGCTCGAACATCACACTCTACGGCGACACCGCGCGCGTCACGGAAGCGGCGCGCCTCGGCGTGCGCATCGCGCTCGGCACGGACTGGATGCCGTCGGGCTCGATGAACATGCTCCGCGAGCTGCGCTGCGCCGACTCGTTCAACCAGACGTACCTCGGCAAGTTCTTCAGCGACGAGCAGCTCTGGCGCATGGTCACGGCGAACGCCGCCGCCGTCACCGCGACCGACGACTCGATCGGCACGCTCGCGATGGGCAAGGTCGCCGACATCTCGATCTTCGCCGCGCACGGCAAGGATCCGTTTCGCGCCGTGCTCGACGCCGAGCCGCAGGACGTCGCGCTCGTCATGCGCGGCGGCAAGGTCCTCTACGGCGATGACAACGCGGTCGGCGTGCTCGCGCAGGGCTGCGACGCGATCCCTGACGTCTGCGGTACGCCGAAGCAGGTGTGCCTGATGAGCGAGATCGGCAAGACGTACGCCGCGCTGCAGACCGCGAATGCGGGCATCTATCCGGCGTTCGCGTGCGGCCAGCCGATGAACGAGCCGAGCTGCACGCCGAAGCGCCCGGCCTCGGTCGCGGGCTCGACGGTCTACACCGGCGTTCCCGGCACCGGCGACATGGACGGCGACGGCGTGCCCGACGCGAGCGACAACTGCCCGATGGTGTTCAACCCGGTGCGTCCGATGGACAACGGGATGCAGGGCGATGCGGATGCCGATGGCGTCGGCGACGCGTGCGATCCGTGTCCGCGCGATGCGAACCAGACGAATTGCACCGCGTTCGATCCGAACGACAAGGACAGCGACGGCGTGCCGAACTCGACCGACAACTGCCCCGACGTCGCGAACCCGAGCCAGACGGACAGCGACTCCGACGGCAAGGGCGATGCGTGCGACGCGTGCCCGAACACCGCGAACCCGGGCGCCCAGGGCTGCCCGGCGACGATCTACCAGGTGAAGATGGGCTCGGTCCCGCTGCACGAGGCGGTCGAGATCACGAACGCGCTCGTCACCGCGAAGGGCGCGACCGGCTTCTTCGTGCAGACCAAGCCCGGCGATGCCGGCTACACGAGCAGCGACTACTCGGGCCTGTTCGTGTTCCTCGGCACCGGCTCGCCGCTGCTCGCGAACGCGGTCGTCGGCACGCGCGTCACGCTCGACGGAACGGTCGATCAGTTCCAGGGCGAGACCGAGCTCGACAACGTCGCGACGGTCAACCAGACGACGATGACGGCCGAGCCGCTGCCACCCGCGATCCCCGCGACGTACGCGGAGGTGACGACCGGCGGCACGCGCGCGGCGACGCTCGAGGGCGTGCTCGTCGCGCTCGGCTCGTCGCAGACGACCGCCGTCAACATGCTCGAGTTCACGGTCACCGACGCGAACAGCTCGAACCTCATCATCTCGAACTTCCTGTTCCAGCATCCGAACCCGGCCGTCGGCGAGACGTTCACCGCGGTCACCGGCGTGCTCGCGACCAAGGGCAACATGAGCCGCCTCGAGCCGCGCAGCGCGACCGACCTCGTCGCGGGTCCGCCCGTGCTGTCAGCGATCACGCCGGGCACGAGCTTCGTGCGCGCGGGTGCGGCGGCGGGTCCGTCGTTCCCGACCGCGCTGACCGTCAGCCTGTCGGGTCCCGCGCAGGGCGACACGTTCGTGTCGGTGTCGTCGAACAACGCGTCGCTCGTCGTCAGTGGCGGTGGCGTCACGATCCCGAACGGTCAGACGAGCGCGCCGCTGACGCTCACCGCGACGGCGCAGGTCCTCGATGTCACGCTGACCGCGACGTACCAGACCGGCACCGCGACCGCGCACGTGCGCGCGCTCGGCGCGACCGAGGCTCCGACGACCGTGACGCTGCCGGCGACGCTGACCGTCGGCGCGGGCGCGACGAAGCCGGTGACGGTCACGCTCGACATCCCGGCGCCTCCGGGCGGCACGACCGTCAACCTCGCGGCGAGCGCGGGCACGATCGCGGCGAACGTCGTGGTGCCGGCGAATGCGCAGAGCGCGAACGTCAACTACACCGCGCCGGCGAGCGGCTCGACCGCGACGATCACGGCGACGCTCGGCGGCAGCACGTCGCAGACCGCCGTGACGATCGGCGTCGACCACCTCGTGATCAACGAGATCGACTACGACAACGTCGGCACGGGCGACAGCGCCGAGTTCATCGAGATCTACAACCCGAGCGGCGTCGACGTCGACCTCAGCGGCCTCGCTGTGATCCTCGTCAACGGCGCGAACAACGCGAGCTACCAGACGATCGATCTGTCGTCGGCCGGCACCCTCGCGTCTCACGGTTATCTCGTGATCGCCGGGACCAACGTCACGGCGGGTAACAAGCTCGACCCGGGGTGGGGCAGTGGCACCGACAAGATCCAGAACGGCGCCCCCGACGGGCTCGCGCTCGTCGATACGGCGGCCCTCACCGTGATCGACGCGCTGTCCTATGAAGGCCCGATCACCGCGGCCGTCCTGCCAAACTTCCCGGCGCCGGTGTCGCTGGTCGAGGGGACGGTGCTGCCGACCGCGGTCGCCGATTCCAATACAACGGATGGTTCTCTGTGCCGGGACGCGATGGGCACCGACACCGATAACGCGGCGAGTGACTGGCACTTCTGTGCGACAAAGACGCCCGGGGCCGCAAATCCCTGAGTGTGTTAAAAAGCCGGGCATGTCCGCCCACCAACCCTTCAGCCTCGACAAGCAAGGGATCACCGTCTCGGAGATCCATCGCAACGCGACCCCCGCCTTCCTCTACGAAGCCGCCCTGAAGTTCGAAAAGGGCACCGCCATCTCTTCGACCGGCGCGATGATCGCGTACTCCGGCAAGAAGACCGGACGTAGCCCGACGGACAAGCGCGTGGTCGACGAGCCCGAGGTGCGTGACGATGTCTGGTGGGGCAGCGTCAACATCAAGCTCGATCCGCACTCGTTCCTCGTGAACCGCGAGCGCGCGATCGACTACCTCAACACGCGCGAGCGGCTCTACGTCATCGACGCGTTCGCGGGCTGGGACCCGAAGTACCGCATCAAGATCCGCATCGTGTGCGCGCGCGCGTACCACGCGCTGTTCATGCACAACATGCTGATCCGCCCGACGGAAGCCGAGCTCGCGTCGTTCGGCGATCCGGACTACGTGATCTTCAACGCGGGCGGCTTCCCGGCGAACCGCCACACGCAGGGCATGACGTCGACGACGTCGATCGACCTCTCCTTCGGCCGCCGCGAGTTCGTGATCCTCGGCTCCGACTACGCGGGCGAGATGAAGAAGGGCGTCTTCACGATCATGAACTACCTGATGCCGAAGCAGGGCGTGCTCTCGATGCACTGCTCCGCCACGCAGGCGCGCGACGGCTCGGACACGTCGATCCTGTTCGGCCTCTCCGGCACCGGCAAGACCACGCTCTCCGCCGATCCGAAGCGCCTGCTCATCGGCGACGACGAGCACTGCTGGACCGACTCGGGCGTCTTCAACATCGAAGGCGGCTGCTACGCCAAGATGATCAAGCTCTCGAAGGAGCAAGAGCCCGACATCTGGAACGCGCTCCAGTTCGGCGCCGTGCTCGAGAACGTGAAGTTCGATCCGTACACGCGCGTCGTCGACTTCGACGACACGTCGATCACGGAGAACACGCGCGGCTCGTACGTCCTCGACTCGATCCCGAACGCCAAGCTCCCGTCGCTCGGCGGCCACCCGAAGAACGTCATCTTCCTGACCGCCGATGCGTTCGGCGTCCTGCCGCCGGTCTCCAAGCTGACCCCGGGCCAGGCGATGTACCACTTCATCTCGGGCTACACGGCGAAGGTCGCGGGCACCGAGGTCGGCGTGAAGGACCCCGAGCCGACGTTCTCGGCCTGCTTCGGCGGTCCGTTCCTCGTCTGGCATCCGACCAAGTACGCCGAGCTGCTCGCCGAGAAGCTCCGCAAGCACGGCGCGCAGACCTGGCTCGTCAACACGGGCTGGTCGGGCGGCGCCTACGGCGTCGGTTCGCGCATCAAGCTCAAGTACACGCGCGCGATCATCGACGCGATCCACAACGGCACGCTCAACAACGCGCCGACCGCCGAGGACCCGATCTTCGGCCTCGCGGTCCCGACCTCCTGCCCGGAAGTTCCGTCGGAGATCCTGATCCCGCGCAACACGTGGCAGGACAAGGCCGCGTACGACGAGAAGGCGAAGAAGGTCGCCGCGCTGTTCAAGGAGAACTTCAAGAAGTACGAGGCGCAGGCCTCGGCCGAAGTTCGCGCGGGCGGACCGAAGGTCTAGCCTGCTCGCAGAGGCGGCGCTCGGGCTGTCGATCGCGGCATCCGCCGTCGCGGCCCGCGCCTGGCAGCGCCACCGCCACCTGCGCGACGCCGCCGCCTCGTTCCGCGAGATCCGCACCGCGGCGTCCCTGTCCTCGACCTACGCCGCCGCGGACGCAGGCGAACGCGTCGATGGAGACGGCCGCTCGACGCGAATCCCGCCGGGCACCCAGGCCCTCGGCCTGATCACCCAGCGGCGCGGCCCGCTCTCCGCGATCACCCTCCGCTGGTTCCTCGGCGACGCGGGCACCACGTGGGGCGCCGTCGGCATGCTCGCCGGCCACCCGATGATGCGCCTCTACTCGAGCGACGGCGATCGCATCTGGCTGACCCAGGTGACATTCCGCCGCTCGCTCACCGTCGCGGGCGCCCCGTTCGTCCACCCGACTTGGGTCACCTACGGCAAGGGCCACCTCTACGCGCTCGCCGCCCACCGCCGCCGCCACCTCGGCACGCTCCAGTCGATGCGAACGCAAGCCGACGTCTGCACCTGGATGACGGACACCGCGAACCGCATCGCCGCGTGGCGAGACACCCAGACCCCGGACGCCCTCCTCGAGTGGGACCTCCGCCAGATGCTCGGCGGGAGGTACGATCGCGACGCGCCCGTGATCGCGCGCCACCTCCAGATCGAGCTGCCGACCGCCAAGCTCCTGCCATGACCTCGCTCCTCGGCGCCCTCGTCCTCGCGACCCTGTTCGCCGCCGCCACGCTCCGCCAGCGCAAGCAGCTCGCGCGCCTCGAGACGCTGATCCGCGACGCCCGCGCCCTCGCGCTCACCGAGATCACGTACGAGCCGGTCGACGCGCGCTGGCGTCCAACCCTCGACGGCCTCGACGTCCCGCCGGGGATGCAGGCGCTCGGTGACTTCGTCGAGCATCCGGTCGGCCGCTCTCCGTCGGGCGCCCTCCGCGCATTCGCCGACCCCGAAGGCACGACGTTCGGCTGGCTCGCGCGCGCCGCCACCGGGGCCGGCCCGGTCGTCGGACTCGTCATGTCGACGACGCCCGACGACGTCTACATCACGCGCCACACGCCGGCCCGCGGCGGCCAGCTCTCGTCGGCGCCATGGGCCCACACCGACGACGCGCCCTATCTCCTCGGCCTCCCGGCCGCGATCGAACGCCACCGCGCGCGCATCGCGTCAGCCAAGGGCCTGACGGTCATCCGCACGCTCGACGACATGCAAGCCGAGCTGCGCCGCCTGCGCACCAAGACGATCGCGTGGCGTCAGGCGCAAGCGCCGCAGACGCTGCTCGACCGCGACCTCCGGTCGATCCTCGGCGCTAAGTACGACGCGCTCGGCCCCAAGCTGGCGGCGAAGCTGGGCGTCGAGGTGCCCGAGGCGCGAGTCGTCAAGTGATCGCGGCGTTTGCGACGGCCGCGGCGGTGATCGCGTTCATCTCGGGGACCTTGGCTCTCGATCGCCGCCGCGATGCGCGCCTCGCGCACGCCGTGCACACGCTACGCGAGGCGTTCCAGCAGGTGTCTATCTATCGGGTCGCAACCGCGGAGGAGCGCGCGAACGAGCCCAGGGTCACGGTCGAGGGCATGCGCGAATTTGGTGCGCTAACGACGACGATCCAGGGGAAGGTGGTCGTGAGCAGGTACTGTATCGACGAGTCTGGAACGATCGTCGCGACTCGCCACGGATCGTCGCTCTACGTGCTCTCGCTCGCCGGTGATGTCTTCTACGAGACCGTGTGTTTCTCGCTCGGCATGCCATGCACGGCCCCAACGGTGAATTGCGAATGGCTTCCGACGAGCTCGTCGGACGCGAAGATGTTGGCGGTGCATCGTGCACGTATAGCCACGGCGGCTGCTGCTCTCCAAATAGTCTCCACACCCGAGCACCTCGCCGAGCTGCTGACGGACATTTCGAAACGTACGTCGAGCTGGCGCCAAAGCCAGGACCAAGATCAGCTCTTCGAGGCGGACCTTCGCAACATCTTGCAGGGTAGCTACGAAGCGCGCGTCGAAGGTGTTCGCGCGCAGATCGGCCGCGATCTGCCCCGCGCGAAGCTCCGCCGCGCCTGATGACACGCTCACGCGATCCTCACGACCGACGTTGTCGACTGTCGAGGTTCCCTTCGGCGGGTTGTGGGCCCTGTGGGGGGCCGCCCCCGTTGTGGGGGGCGGCGGCCCTCCACAAGTCCATCAACCCGCACGCCGCGCACTCTTTCTTCTTCCGTCTCGTCGAGCATCACCAACTACCGCGCGACCGCACTCGGCACCTCGTGCGTGCTGATCATCCCGTGCCGGCGCCAGCCTTCGCGCAGCAGCCACGTGCGCGGCAACCACACGGGAATCGGGTCGTACGTATCGCGCACCTTCCACGCGAACGGCGCATCCCCGCGCTCGCGCCAGCCATCGAAGCACCAGCCCGTCGCAAACGGATCGATCTGCCAGCCGCGCGCGACGTCGTTTCGATCTTCTTCGTGCTTGCGCCAGTTGTTCAGCACATACGCGATCTCGCGCCGCGCCTGCATCGGCGACGTGATCTCGCGCTGGTGATAGCGGTCCGCGAACACGCGACCCTTGCGACGCGCGGGCGGCGCCGCCATCCGCCGCCGCTCCCACCAGCTGCCCGCGCGCGAAACGGCCGCGTTCAGGTGCTTCGCCGCGCTGATCTGGAGCGCCTGCATACCCGTCGACAGCGCGACGCTCGTCTCCGCCTCGACGATCAGGTGCAGGTGCGTGCGCTGGATGCTGAGGTGGATGATGCGGCAGTCCTCGTGCGCGAGCATCGTGATCGCGGCGCGCCGGATCGCCGCGTAGCATGCGCGCTTGCGCAGCGAGCCGATCGACCGCTCGATCCGCAGCGTGACGTGCAGCGCCTGGCGCCTGCCGAACACCGGGCGCTTCGCATGCCGCTGCTTGGCGCCGGGCTTCTTCGGCCGGCCGAGGCGCTTTTTGCCGCGCCGGCTCGCGCCAGTGCTCGCCTCGCGCTTGCGGCCGCGCAGGTCGCCGGCCGCGTTCGCCCAGCGGAGCTGCTGCTGCACGTGCCTCTTGCGATTCGCCTTGCCCGCCATATTTTCTTCGTAGTCACGATTGCTCCGGCCGTCAATAGTTTGGGCGTAGATTTTGACGTCGCACTTCATCGCGTCCTGATCCTCTTCCGGGCGCTCGAGCAAGCGTTCTGCAGAGCGACTATGTAGTGGCAGTCGTGTCAAGCGCGGATCCCTCCCGTCCGGCGTTGTCGCCGGCTGCTGGTCTCCTCGAAGTCCGTCGGTGCAGCGCTGTCGCGTAATGGTGTCGGGCTGTCTCAGTCGACTATCCGCGCTCGTTGTCGGC
>JAFAOG010000407.1 GCA_019237945.1 Deltaproteobacteria bacterium
ACCAAATTCTTCCGCGTGGCCGGCCCGAGCCGCTTCTCGAGCAGCTCGATGACATCGTTGCACACGAGCTGGATGTTGCCGGCGCCGAGCGTGATCACCAGGTCACCGGGCTTCGCCTGCTCGTCGAGCCACTTCGCGAGGTCCTCGCGCTTCGCGACGTAGTGCGCATCCTTGTGCCCCGCCTCGCGCACGCGTTTCACGAGCGCCTCGCTGCTGATGCCGTCGATCGGCTTCTCGCCGGCCGCAAAGATGTCGCAGATGACGACCTTGTCCGCATCGAGGAACGCCTTCGGGAACTCGTCCCACTGATCGCGCGTCCGCGAGAACCGATGCGGCTGGAACGCCGCGATCACGCGCCGCCCGCCAAAGCTCGCCTTCGCGCCACTCAAGGTCGCGCGCACCTCGGCCGGATGATGACCAAAATCATCCACCACCGTGATCCCGCCGATCTCGCCACGCACCGTGAACCGCCGCGCGACACCCTCGAACTGCGCGAGTGCCTTCACGTATGTCTCGAACGGAATTCCCATGAAGTCCGCGATCGCGAGCACACCGAGCGCATTGAGCACGTTGTGCGCGCCCGGCATCGGCAACACAACCTCGCCGAGCTCGTCGGCCCGCCGCCACGCGACGAACCGCGTGACCAGACCATCGGGCCGGATGTTGCGCGCGCGATACGTCGCCTGGCTCGCGATCCCGAACGTCGTGAACCGCTTTGTCAGACTCCCCAGAATCGCCGCGACGCCCGGGTTATCGAGACACAGCGCGCTCATCCCGTAAAACGGCACGCGATTACAAAAATCAATGAACGCCTTCTTCACGTTCTCGAACGTCCCGTAGTGATCGAGATGCTCGGCATCGACGTTCGTCACGATCGCGACGGTCGGCGACAGCGTCAGAAAGCTTCCATCGCTCTCGTCCGCCTCCGCGACCAGATAATCACTCTTGCCCCACCGCGCGTTCGCCAACCCGAGCGAATTCACCCGCCCGCCAATGACGGCCGTCGGGTCAAACCCCGCCGCCATGAGCACGGTGTGCATCATCGTCGTGCTGGTCGTCTTCCCATGCGCACCCGCAACGGCGATCCCGTACTTCATCCGCATCAGCTCGCCGAGCATCTCCGCCCGCGGGATCACCGGAATCGACTTCGCCCGCGCCGCCTCGACCTCGGGGTTGTAGCCCTTGATCGCGCTCGACACGACGACGACATCCGCCTCCCCCAGGTTGTCCGCCCGGTGGCCCTGCTTCACGCTGCACCCGATCGACGCCAGGTGCCGCGTGATTTCCGTGTCGTTATTGTCGGATCCGGAGACCCGATACCCCATGTTCGCGAGCACCTCGGCGATGCCGCACATGCCCATCCCGCCAATGCCAACAAAGTGAATCTTCGTGTCGTGCTTGCGGAACATGGGACCTACCGGATCAACGTCGTACCAGAAGGCTCACATTCCGTCGATGCCCGCCCGAAAGCTAGGGAATTTCGTCGGCGCCAATATCGTACTTGGGTCCGCCGGGCCGCGCATCGCCCTCGAAGTCGACCGCGGGCCCCGTGTCCACCGCATCGCGCGCCGCGCTCGTAGGCCGAATGTGAAAGTCTGCGTTCGGATCGACGAACATCGGGTTCGCATTCGTGGTCCCGGCCGGCGCATTCGCGTTGGAGACGATCGAAGACTGGAAGCTGCAGGGCCCTGCCGCGTCCTGAAATGTGCCGTTGCATTGCGGCTGCCAGATGATTGACGACGTGACATGAAACTGACTTCCGCAACTCAGGATGCACGGCGCCGTCGTCGTGCTTCCGCCTGACTTCGCGATCGTGGAGAACTGAAGATCGCCAGCGTTGAGTGCGAGATTGAACGGCCGATTCGTGACATTCCACACCATGAGATTGGTCAGGTGGACGTGCGATGCACTAGGGACGCTGAGAACGGAAACGGCGTCGTGGATCTGTCCTCGATCGATCGTGACGTCATAGGGCCCCGTCACCACGATGGCCGCAGTGGCGTCGGTGTTGTTGTAGATACTCAGTTGCTTAGCGACGAATGCGCCAGCTACCGCAAGCCGTTGGCTGTCGTGGACGGTTACGTGCCTCAGGGTCAGCGAGGCACCGTTTTGCGTGACGATCGGAGTTGTATTCCCCGAGAGGTCCGCGTCCATGAATGCAATCGGTATGGAGGAATCGAAAAGCGGTTGCAGCGTGCCCCCAGTAGCAGGAACAAGCGTTGCACCATGGAGATGCATGAAGAGTGCAGGGGCGCTCGTGCTGTTCTGACCGATGATCAGCCGCGTTGGTGTCGTTTGCGTGAGGTGATACGAGATGTGTTCATGGTTCGCGTCTGACTTCGCGACCATCTGGATGAGGCTTCCGCACGGGTCGGCTTTCGTGCACTGCCCGGAGTCGTTTCCGCCCGGGTGACCGTAGAGCACGTTCGATTCCGGAACGCAGGTACCGTCGAGCGCGCACGCTTCGCTCGCGCAATCGTCATCCGTCGCGCATAGCCGACACTGGTTTGCATCGCACACCGGTGTCCCTGCTGGACAGTCCAGAGCGGACACGCATTGCACGCACGCACCCGTCGTTAGGTCGCAATGGGGCGCGCTCGCGAACCCCTGGCAATCATTGTCGGTGGCGCACGAACCACAGCTGTATGTCGCGAGAGCGCATACTGGCGCCTTTGCGGGACATTCGTGCGTCGCGTCGCAATCGACACACGCGCCCGCGCATACAGGATGCTCTGCGGGACACTCGCTATCGCTGCTGCACGTTGCGGCGACGCATGTGTGGTGATCACAGAACTCGCCCGATGCACACATCTTGATCTCGGGCAGCTCCGCCGAGCGGCAATCGTCGCCGGTCAAGCAGCATGCTTTCGGATTTGGCTTCGTGCACCCGAACGTGGCCACTGCGAGCAATGCGAAAATGAACCTGTACATACACACCTCCGCCAACGTATCGGCCGTTGCTCGCAGCCGGTTGCCCCGGACGCTACTGCCCGACGATCTTTAGCGTAACGGCGCCCAAGTCCGTGACCTTGTTGGGGCCCATGATGGTCTTGTTCGTGAGAGTCACATCCTCACTGACCTTGCCTGCGCTCGTATACGCATCCGCCGAGACGGTGTAGACGCCCTCCGGAATCACTGCGGTGACGCCATGGCCGTCCTCGCACGTGAACATGTCGTCTGCCGCCTGCGTCGATCCGTTGTACGTCGCGATCAGCTCGACGCCCTGAAGCCCCGCGACCTGCGCACATGTCAACGCGCTCTGGCTGGTCGCGCCTTGCAGCATCCAGGACCACGAGAAGTAACCACCGTCCTTGTAGATGTCTGCAGAATACGTCGCGTTTGCGGTCCGGAGATCAACATCGGCGTCGACGGTCTGGGCATACGTTGACGTTCCGTCGTGCGTCGTGATCGCGATCCATGTGTCGTAAACGCCCTGCGCCAGATACGACGTCGTGCCAGTGCCATCGGCGCAGGTGAACAGGTCGATCGTGGGCTGACCGGTCGGCTGCCCACTTCCGTCGAGTAGCTGCGAATATACGGCCGCCGTGTCGAAGCCCGGAGGACACGCCTGCGGAGTCGTCGATCCGACGTTCAGGATCTTCCAGTTCGCCGTCGTCTTGTATTCGGCGTGGCACGTCGACGAGCAACCATCGCCGCTCGTCGTGTTGCCGTCGTCGCATTGCTCGGTGCCGCCGACGTGACCGTCGCCGCACACGTTCGCGGGCGTCTCGATCGTGCACGTTGCGGAGCAGCCGTCGCCGCTGGTCGTGTTGCCGTCGTCGCACTGCTCGCCGGTGTCGAGCGTGCCGTCGCCGCACACGCCGTTGTTGCTGCTCGAGCTCGTGCACGCCGCCAAGAACAAGATCGCTGCCAGGCCAGTCTTCATAGATCAGATCCCCCTGGCGACGATCGTATCAGCGGCGTTGGGCTTCGCACCAGTCGACGACGTCGGCAGCTGCGCGCGGCCGCGCAAGCGACTTCATCGCGGCGCCCATGTCGGCGCGGCGTGACGGATCGCTCAGTAGTGGGCGAAGTGCGTCCGCAAGTTTTTCCGGAGTCAGGTCGGACTGCTTGAACATCAGGGCGGCGCCCTTGGCGGCCATCTCGCGCGCGTTGAGCTCCTGGTGGTTGTCGGCGGCGAACGGGTAGGGGATGAAGATGGCGGGTTTGCCGGCGATCGCGAGCTCGGCGACGGTGGTCGCGCCTGCGCGGCCGATGATGAGGTCGGCGGCGAGGTAGGCGGAGGCCATGTCCTTGATGAACGCGTGGCAGATCGCGTCGACGCCGGCGGCCGCGTAGCGCGCGCGCGTGGCCTCGAGATCTTTTTCGCCGGTTTGATGTGTGATGGCGATCGCGTGTTCCTTCGCGAGTGATGACAGCGCGGCGGAGGCAAGCTCATTCACGGCGACCGCGCCTTGCGACCCACCGCACACGAGCACGTGAACGCGATCCGGCGCCGGTGTGGGACCTGGGGCGAGCAGGCGCTGCAGCAAATCGCGGCGGACCGGATTGCCCGTCATCAGGATCTTTTTTGGGTTGAAGAAGCGGCGCGACTCGTCGAACGAGAGGAAGACCGCGCGCACGAGGCGGCCGAGCATCTTGTTGGTGAGGCCGGGGATCGAGTTCTGCTCGCAGATCGCGGTCGGGATGCCGCGCAGGCGAGCGGCGAGGACGACGGGGCCGGAGGCGTAGCCGCCGACGCCGATCACGGCATCGGGGCGGTAGCGCTTGAGCAGGCGACGCGCCTGGAGGATCGCGCGCGGGAGACGAAACATGCCGCGCACCGCGCCCGCGGCGCCGACGGTCTTGAGGCCGGAGACGTCGATCAGCTCGAGCGGCCAGCCGAGATCGGGGAGGACGCGGGCCTCGATGCCGCGCTTGGTGCCGACGAACGTGACCTCGGCGGCCGGGTCGCGCGCACGGATCTCCTCGGCGATCGCGACGCCCGGGAACAGATGGCCGCCCGTGCCACCGCCGGCGATCAGGATCTTCACGCGGTGACAACGCGCACGCGGACGCGCCTCTTCCGCACGACTTTTTGCGCGGCATCGCGCGCGGCGGTGCGATCGGGACGGCGGCCGACGTTGAGGATGAGCCCGACGAGGAACATCGTGACGACGAGCGAGGTTCCGCCGTACGAGACGAGCGGCAGCGTGATGCCCTTGTTCGGGACGATGCCGAGCACGACGCCGACGTTGAACAGGAGCTGGACCGCCAGCATCAGCGTGATGCCGAACGCGAGGTAGCCGCCGAACACGTCGCGCGCGCCGAGCGCAGCGCGGATGCCGCGCCAGAGCAGCACGGCGAAGCAGAGCAGGACGAACGCGATGCCGATCCAGCCGAGCTCCTCGCCGATCGGGGCGAGCGCGAAGTCGCTGTGCGCCTCGGGCAGGAAGCCGAGCGTCTGGTGGCCGCCGCCGAGGCCGGTACCGAACAGGCCGCCCGAGCCGATCGCGAGCCGCGCCTGGATGAACTGATAGGCCTCTTTGTTCGCGAAGCCGTCGGGATTGAAGAACGCGAGCATGCGCTGCATGCGCCACGGTGTGCCGACGACGAGGTGGTATGCGACCGGTGCGGCGCCGAGCACGGCGAGCAGGATGTACGAGACGCGCGTGCCGGCCATGAACAGCATGCCGAGCGTGGTGGCGCCGAGGACGACGGAGCTGCCGAGGTCGGGCTGCTTGAGCAGCAGCACCATCATCATGCCGCACACGACAAGGTGCGGGACGAACCCGACGGTGAACGTCTTGATCGCTTCTGCTTTGCGGCCGAGCGAGCACGCGAGGTAGGTGACGAGCGCGAGCTTCGCGAGCTCGACGGGCTGGAACGTCAGCGGCCCGAGCGGGATCCAGCGGCGAGCGCCGTTGCGCGCGGGGAACACGAGCGCGGCCGCGAGCAGCACGAGCGCCATCGCGAGCAGCGGATAGGTCCACGCCTTGAGGCGGCGATAGTCGAGGCGCGCGCCGTACCACAGCGCGACGCCGCCGGCCGCCATGTACATCAGCTGGCGCTCGAGGTAGTGCGCGGCGTCGTGGAAGTGCGTGAGCGCATCGGCGGCGGTCGCCGAGTAGATCTCGATCGTGCCGATCGCGAGCAGGCCGAGCACGGCCGCGATCAGCAGCAGGTCGTACGCGCGCTCGGGCAGCGCGGCGCTCGGGTGCTGGACGGCGACGATCTGCGCGCTGACCGGCAGCGTCGGATCGATCGGCGCGGCCTTCTTGCGCGTGCGCTCGCGGGCCCAGCGGATCGCGCGGCGCCACGCGGGAGGCGGCTTGTCGCTCTGGGTGACCGCGCGCTTCCAGTCCGCCATCTCGGGGGCGGGCGTCGGCTCGGTCGGCTCGGCGGTGGCGTCGGCGCTCGCGAAACCGGGCAGCGTGCTGACGTCGTTGCCGACGACGTGGCGACGAGCGGGCCGGGACATCCGCGCCAGTCTGGGACGGCAGCGATCGCGGCGCCAGTTTTCGGCGTGATGTCCTGCGTTTGACTACTTGAACCGATGCCAGGTCTGGCCGTCGATCGTCGCCCGGCGGTCGCAGCCGTCGTCGCCGGCCTTCGTGAAGTGAATGCCGAGCTTCGAGACGACGACTTTGTAGGTGGCAGTCTTCGCCGGGCCATCCGCGCACAGGCCCTTTTCGTTCGTGAACGTCAGCTGGTCGGCTTCGATCGTGAAGTGCCCGGACGACGCGGCGTCCCCCTTGTCCTGCGCCGCGCGGTCGTGGAACAGCTCGAACGAGCCGTCCCCACGGAACGCGAGCACCTGGGTGCCGTCAGGCGGGTGACGCTCGAACGAGCCGACGATCAGCTCGTTGTTGGGTGCCTTCGGAGGCTGCGGCGCCGGCTTGCCACCACAGGCCGCGAGGATCGAGCAGGCGAGTAGAACGCGCATGGCGCCATCATACATCGAGTCGCTTCGCGCCGATCGCGCTGACGGCCTCGCGAAACACGCGGCCGCGGTGGCCGAAGTTCTGGAACATGTCGTAGCTCGCGCACGCGGGCGACAGCACGACCGCATCACCCGCGACGCACAGCTCGGTCGCACGGCGGACGGCATCGTGCATGTCGGTCGCATCGATCACCGGATACGTGACGCCGTGCTGCGCGGCGGCGGCGCGAATGAGCGGGCCGGCCTTGCCGATCAGGATGATGCCCTTGCACACGCCGTCGAGCGCCTCGAGCATCGGCTCGTACGATCCGCCCTTGTCGACGCCGCCCGCGATCAGCACGAGCGGCCGCGGGAAGCCGCGCACCGAGGCGGCCACCGACGCGACGTTCGTGCCCTTGCTGTCGTCGTAGTAGTAGATGTTGCCGCGATCGCCGACCAGCTCCATGCGGTGCGGCAGCGGGCGATACGCGCGTGCGCCGGCGCGAACGGCCTCGGGCGGCAGGCCTAGCAGGCGCGTCGCGAGGTACGCGCACATCGCGTTCTCCATGTTGTGGTTGCCGACGATCACGAGGTCATCCATCGGGTAGCGCTCCTCGTCGGGGAGGCGCAGCACGATGTCGCGCCCGTCGAGGAATGCGCCACGCGTGGCGGTTGCGCCGCGCCGCGAGTCGAACGTGTAGAGCTGCGACGGGATGCCCGCCGTCTCCTTCATCGTCCACGCGTCGGCCGCGTTCGCGATCGCGACATCGCCCGGCGTCTGGAAGTCCCAGATCCGCCCCTTCATCTCGGCGTAGCGCTCCATCGTGCCGAAGCGATCGAGGTGATCCTCGGTGATGTTCGTCAGCACGCCCGCGTTCGCGCGAAACGTCGTGCAGTTCTCGAGCATGAACGCCGCGACCTCGGCGACGATCCACCCGCCGGGCACGTTCGCCGGATGATCGACCGCATCGATCAGCGGCATGTTGCCGAGGTTGCCGCCGCAGAACGTCGGGCGGCCCGACATCTCGCACAGCTTGCCGGTGAGCGCGGTCGTCGTCGACTTGCCGTTCGTGCCGGTGATCGCGATCAGCGTCGCGCCCGGATCGAGGAAGCGATAGGCGAGCTCGATCTCGGCGATGACTTCCACCCCCGCCGCGCGCGCGGCTGTCATCTCGGGCAGCGTCGGCACGCCGGGCGACATCACGACGAGATCCGCGCCCGTGAATGTCTCGAGCTTGTGCCCGCCGAGCTCCCACGTGACCGGCACGCCGTCGAGCAGCTTCATCTGCTCCGCGAGCTTGTCGGCCGGCTTGCCGTCGGTGACGGTCACGCGGGCGCCGCGCCGCGCGCAGAACTTCGCGACGGCCACGCCGGTCAGCGCGAGACCGACGACGACAACTCGTTTGCCTTCGAGATTCATCGCAGCTTCAACGTGCCGAGCGCGAGCAGGGCGAGCAGCGCCGACACCAGCCAGAACCGGACGATGATCTTCGGCTCGTCCCAGCCGACCTTCTCGTAGTGGTGATGGATCGGCGCCATGCGGAACACGCGCTTGCCGACCATCTTGCCGTCAGGGCCCGGCTTCTTTGTCCACTTGAACACGCTCGTCTGGATCATCACGCTGAGCGCCTCGACGACGAACAGCCCGCCCGAGATCAGCAGCACGAGCTCGTTCTTCGTCAGCACGGCCAGCATGCCGATCGAGCCGCCGAGCGACAGCGCGCCGACGTCCCCCATGAACACCTGCGCCGGATACGTGTTGTACCAGAGGAAGCCGATGCCGGCGCCAAACAGCGCGGCCGCGAACACGGCGAGCTCCTCGGCTCCCGGCAGGTGCGCGACGTGGAGATAGCGCGACACGGTCTCGTCGACGCCGTTGATGTGGACGATCGTCGGCAGGCCCGCGATGTACGCGAGCACGAGGAACACGCCCGCGTTCATGATAGACGGGCCGATCGCGAGGCCGTCGAGGCCGTCGGTCAGGTTGACCGCGTTCGCGGTGCCGACGATCACGAACGAGCCGATCACGCCGTACAGCCACGGCGGCAGCACGACCGGCTGCTCGTAGAAGTTGGTGAACGGCAGCTGCAGGTGGAGGCGCACGTCGGGGCCCCACGTGTTCGACGACACGAGGTACGCCATCGCGCCGCCGGCGACCGCGAACTCGAGGAACAGGCGCAGCTTGCCGCTGATGCCGTCCTTGTTCTTCTTCGCCAGCTTCATGTAGTCGTCGGCGAAGCCGATCGCGCCGTACGCGACGGTGACGCTCAGCGCGAGCCACACGAGCTGGCTGCGCAGGTCGCACCAGAGCAGCGTCGAGATCGCGAGACAGAACAGCACGAGCGAGCCGCCCATCGTCGGCGTGCCGGCCTTCTTCTTGTGCGTCTGCGGGCCGTCGGTGCGGATGATCTCGCCGATCTGCTTCGACTTGAGCTTCTCGATGAACCACGGGCCGATCAGGAACGACAGCAGCAGCGCGGTGATCGCCGACGCCAGGATGCGCGTCGACGGGTACCGGAACACGCGCAGGAAGCCGACCTTGTCGGCGAGCGCGCCATAGAACAGGTGGAACAGCATTTACGTCGGGCTCCGCATCGCGTCGAGGACGCGCTCGAGTCGCATGCCGCGGCTCGCCTTGAGCAAGATCCAGTCGCCGGCCTTCGTGTCGGCGAGCGCCTTCGCGGCGGCCGCGGCAGGAGAATCGACATGCTCGCCGCCGAAATGCTTCGCGAGCTCGCCGATCGCGATCACGCGGATGCCGAGCTGCTTCGCGAGCGCGCCGACCTCGTCGTGCGCCTTGGGGCCGTGCTCGCCGAGCTCGAGCATGTCGCCGATCACCGCGATCGCCGTCTTGCCCTGGCCGCGTTCCGCGAGCGCACGCATCGCGGCCGCCATCGACGCCGGGTTCGCGTTGTAGCAATCGACGATCACGCGACGGCCTGCGACGTCGACGACCTCGCCGCGCATCGCCGGCGGCCGCGCCTTCGCGAGACCCGCGAGCGCCTGCGAGACGCTGGCCCCCGCCGCGTGAGCCGCCGCGAGCGCCGCGCACGCATCGATCGCGGCGTGCCGCCCGACGAGCCCGAGCTTGAGCTCGTAGCGATCGCCGAACACGTCGAGCTCGCACACGCCGCCCGCATCGAGCGGCTGGTAGCTCGCGAGCCGCACGTCGGCATCGCCTTCACCGAACGTGACGTGCCGTGCATGCGGCTGATGTTCGCGGGCCGCGCGCTCGAGGCGCAGATCGCCCGCGGGCAGGATCACGGTGCCGCCGGGCTGCAGGCCAATCCAGATCTCGGCCTTCGCCTGCGCGATCGCATCGGTCGAGCCGAGCAGCTCGATGTGCGCAGTGCCCGCGTTGACGACGACCGCGATGTCGGGCTCGGCGATCTTCGTCAGGTATTCGATCTGCCCGAGCCCACGCATCCCCATCTCGACGACGCCGTACTCGTGGAACAGCCGCAGCCCGAGCAGCGTCAGCGGCACGCCGGTCTCGTTGTTGAGCGAGCCCTCGGCCGCGTGCGTCGTGCCGGCCATCGCGAGCGCGGCGCGCGTCAGCTCCTTCGTTGTCGTCTTGCCGGCCGAGCCGGTGATCGCGACGAGCTTCTTCGCCCACGCCCGGCGATGCGCGCGCGCGAGCTTGCCGATCGCGAGGCGCGTATCGGTGACGCGGATCTGCGGCACGCCGACATCGACATGGCGCTCGACCATCACCGCGCTCGCGCCGCGCGTGACGGCATCGCCGCAGAACGTGTGCCCGTCGTGCGTCTCGCCGCGGATCGCGACGTACAGCGCACCCGGCGCCGCGCCGCGCGAATCGATCGTGTATCGATCGATATTTGCCTCGCCGTCGACCTGACCCTCCGCATCGCGCGCTAGCCCGACGAGCAACCGCACCTCGCGCTCGGTCGCCGCCGCCGCCGCCTCCTCGCGATCGTCGAAGTGGATCTTCGTCGTGCCGAGAATCTGGTAGTCCTCGTGGCCCTTGCCGGCGATGCACACGACGTCGCCCGGCGTTGCCTCGGCGATCGCGGCGCGGATCGCGACACGGCGATCCGGATCGACGAAGAACGGCTTCGGCACGGCCGGCAGGATCTGATCGAGGATCGCGCGCGGATCTTCGGTGCGCGGGTTGTCGCTCGTGACGACGGCGAGGTCCGCGAGCTCGGCGACCGCGGCGCCCATCTTCGGCCGCTTCGTCGGATCGCGATCGCCGCCGCAGCCGAACACGCAGATCAGCCTGCGCTTCGTCAGCGGGCGCAGCGCGGACAGCACGTTGCGCAGCGCATCCGGGGTGTGCGCGTAGTCGACGAAGATGTCGAGGTCCGTGCCGTTGGCGACGCGCTCGACGCGCCCCGGCACGCCCTTCATGGAGGCGATGCCGCTCGCGATCGCCTCGTGCGACAGCCCGAGCGCCTCGCCGATGCCAACGGCCAGCGCGATGTTGGCGACGTTGTAGTGACCGACGAGCGGCGGAGCCTCGATCGCGATGGGCCCGCGCGGCGTCTCGATCCGCGCCACAATGCCACGCACGGTCGATTTCTGCTCGGCCACGCGGATCTCGCTCGCCGTGCCGTCCGCGGAGACGCGCAGGATCTTCTCGCAGCCCTGCGCGATGCGCTCGCCATGCGGATCGTCGATGTTGACGACCGCAACGCCGCCTCGCTTGAGCCGCTCGCTGAACAGCCGCTTCTTCTGCGCGAAGTACTCGTCCATCGAGCCGTGGATGTCGAGGTGGTCCTGCGTCAGGTTCGAGAACGCGGCGACCTGGAAGTCCATGCCGGTGACGCGCTCCTGCAACAGAGCGATCGACGTCACCTCCATCACGACATGCGTGCAGCCCGCCTCGCGCATCCGCACGAGCGTGCCGTGGAGCTGGCGCGGCGTCGGCGTCGTGTAGCTCGCCGCCTCGCTGTGGCCGGGCCAGCGCAGCTCGACGGTGCCGATCACGCCGGGCCGATGTCCCGCCGCCGTCAGGATCGCCTCGACGAGATACGTCGTCGTCGTCTTGCCGTTCGTGCCGGTGACGCCGATGAGCGTCATCGCGGCGGCCGGATCGCCGAGCGAGCGCCCGACGAGCGCGCCGAGCGCCTTTGCGGTCGACGGCACGACGACCTGCGGCACCTTGACGTCGCGCAGCTCGCGCTCGACCACCACCGCCGCGGCGCCCTGCGCGATCGCCTTGTCGACGAAGTCGTGGCCGTCGCTGCGCATGCCCTTGACCGCGACGAACACGTCGCCCGCGCCGACCTGCCGCGAATCGTCGTGCACGGCGCGGACCTCGACACCGGCGTCTCCGACGATCCTCGCGCTGGCGAGTCCTTCGATGAGCTGGCGGAGCGTCATGCTGATGGAACGCGCAGCCTCACCGATTTTTTTCATCAAAACAAGCGGCGGGAACTACCGATGCTCGACGGAGAACTGCAACTTGACGTGGACCGGCCCGGCCACCTTGCCCGGCGGCGGATCCTGCGCGGTGACCCGCCCCGTCCCCGCGATCTCGACATCGACCTTCGACTCGCGCGCCAGATCGAGCGCGTGCTGCACGCCCATCCCGCGGAAGTCGGGCACGGTGATCGCATCGGCGGGCGCGTCATCGACCGGCGGCGGTTCCGGAGCAGGCTCCGGCGCGGCGACGACCGGCTTCGGCGCGGGCTTCGGTGGATTCACCGGGATCCAGTTGCCCTGCGCATCGACGAGTGGCGTGCCCCACGGATCCATCTTGATCAGCGGATGACCTTCGGCATCGCGGGGAATCAGCTTCTCGCCGGGAACGCCGAGATAGCGCAGCGACTCGCTCGCGATCGTCGCGAATGCGGGCCCGGAGACGTCGCCACCGTAGTGCGTTCCGCCGGTCGGATCGTCGGTCTGCACGACGATCGCGAGCCGCGGATGATCGATCGGCGCGAGCCCGGCAAACGACGCGAGATAGTGATCGGTCGCATAGTGATGCGTCGCCGGGTCGTACTTGTACGCGGTGCCGGTCTTGCCGCCGCACTTGAAGCCGGGCACGTCGATCAGCTTCGCGGTGCCGCCTTCCTTGCCCTTGTCGAACACGCTCGCGAGGATCGGCAGCATCTCGTCGGCGACCTTCTGCGACAGCACGCGATGCGCCTCGCCCTTCGCCTGGTAGATCACGGTGCCATCGGCATCGACGACCGAATCGACGATCCGCGGCTCGTGATAGATGCCCTGGTTGCCGATCGCGGCGAGCGCGGCCGTGATCTGCAGCGGCGTCACGGTCAGGCCGTATCCGTACGACATCGTCGCGAGCTCGACCTCGCGCCACTTGTCGCCATTGCGCAGCATGCCGACCTGCTCGCCGGGCAGCTCGATGCCGGTCTTCGCGCCGAAGCCGAACCGCTTGTACCCCTCGTAGAGCTTGTCGGCACCGAGCCGCAGCGCGACGTGCGCCGCGCCGATGTTCGACGAGTGCTTGATGATCCCGGCGACGGTCAGGTACGGGAAGAAGTGCACGTCGGTGATCGACTTGGGGCCGACCTTGAACGCGTTGCCGATCGGGAACTCGGTGTCGGGAGTCACGACGCCCGCCTCGAGCGCGGTCGCGATCGAGAAGACCTTCATCACCGAGCCCGCCTCGTACGCGTCGGTCACCGGCTTGTCGCGCGCGCCCTCCGGCACGTGGCCGCTGTTCGGGTCGTACGTCGGGTAGCTCGCGAGCGCGAGCACGCGGCCCGTCTCGATCTCGATCACGACCGCGACGCCGCTCTTCGCCTTGTTCGTCGTGACGGTATCCGCGACCGCCTGTTCCGCGATCGCCTGGATCGTCCGATCGAGCGACAGGTGCACGGTCGCGCCGGGCTCGCTCGCCGACAGTCCCTCCGACAGCATCGAGTGGCCGCGCGCATCACGCACCGCGCGCACCGCCTGGCGCTTGCCGGCGAGCAGATCGTCGAGTGCGAGCTCGATGCCGTCGAGTCCCTTGCCGTCGATGTCGGCGCGGCCGATCACGGTGCCGCCGACGTTCTTGCCCGGATACCAGCGGCGCGGTTCCTTCGCGACCTCGATCCCGGGCAGCTTTGCATCGCGCACCGCCTTCGCGACATCCGCGCTGACGTGCCGCTCGAGCCACACGAACCGCCGATCGCCGGCGAGCTTCGCCTCGAGCACGCTCGCATCCTGGCCGAGCATCGCCGCCAGCTTCTCCGCCGTGCCCGCGACGTCGTGAACCTCGCGGGGGTTCGCCCACACGCTGTCGGCATCCGCGCTCACCGCGAGCGGCCGGCCGCGTGCATCGAGCACGTCGCCGCGCGGCGCAGGAATATCGACGAGCATCGCGTGCTGGCGCTCGGCGAGCGCGCGATACCGATCGCCGTCATCGACCTGCAGCGCCCACGCACGCATCCCGACGCCCGCGATCGCCGCCGTCACGACCGCGCCCATCAGGTACGCACGCATTCGCGCGCTGCCCGGCACGCCGGGCGTCATCGGCTTCAACTTGCTCACGGCTGTCTCGCGACCTTCTTCGGGCCGATGATCCGGATCCGATCAGGCGCGACTGGCGTCATGCCGAGCTCGGTCGCCAGCTTGCGAATGCGATCGGGTGCGCTGAGCGTCGCGTGCTCGAGCTCGAGTCGCCGGCGCACCTCTTCGAGCTGCCGCACGTGCTCGCTCTCCTTCGAGAGCTGCAAGCCGAGCGCGAGCACCTCGTGCTGACGCGACACCCGCACGATCCCGATCGCGGTCAGGAGGACGGCGACCAGCACCATCGCGACCACGACCGGTCGCACGCTGGCCGCGCCCTCCGCGCGCTTGAAGATCCGGTACATCGGCGTCGCGGTCACGCCGACCCACTACAGCGCTAACCCCGCACATGGGCAATTTTTTCGACGGCGCCATACTTGGTGGATGCGATGTGTCGCGCTCGTCCTCGTCGCCGCCTGCACGACGGGACAGGTCCGCACCGCCCACCGCGTCGGCGCCGTGATGACGGGAGCCGGGCTCATCGGCATCATCGGCACGGTCGGCACCGCCGAGCTGCTCCCCGACGATCACTCGACGATCCTGCGCGTCGGGATCGCGTTCGTCCCGCTCGCCGTCGTCGGCGCGCTGCTCTACGCGGCGACGGACAGCACGGTCAACGCCCCCGAGGCTCCCGATGTGCGTGCCGATCGCACCGCCGACCTCGCGATGGACCTCGCCAAGCAGGCCAAGCACGCGGCGCGCCGCGGTGACTGCGCCGAAGTGCTCGCGCTCGAGCCGCGCGTCCGCGAGCTCGATGCCGGCATCTATCGCCGCTTCCGCCGCGACGACGTGATCAAGACCTGCCTTCCGCCCGATCCCGAATAGGGACGCTTTCTCACTTCGCAACCCACGCGCTCGAGCGATTTCACGCGCTTGAGTGGGGACGCTTTCTCACTTCGCAACCATCCAAAGGTTGATAAGTGAGAAAGCGTCCCCAGCTACGCACACCGAGCAGCGCGCCAGCGCCGTCGCCGAACGGAGCGAGCACTAGGCGCGCCGGTCTCGAACGGTCGTGCGCGGCGCGCCCATCGGCAGGTTCGGCGCCTCGGTTCGCCGGCACGCGCGCAGCCGCGCCGATCGCGAGCGTGGGTTCCGCGCGATCTCGTCGTCGGTCGCGAACACCGCCTTCTTCGTCAGGATCTCGACGACCGCGTCGACGCGCTCGCCCGCATCGCGCGCCAGCTTCGCCGGCAGCGACGACGTCCACGCGAGATCGCGGAACGCCTGCTTGACGAGCCGATCCTCGAGCGAGTGGAACGAGATGATCACGCAGCGGCCGCCGGGCACGAGCAGATCGGGGAACGCGGCGAGGAATCGCTCGAGCTGATCGAGCTCGCGGTTGACCGCGATCCGCAGGCCCTGGAACGTTCGCGTCGCGGGGTGGATCTTCGACTTGCGCTGCTCGACCAGCGGGATCGCGCGCGAGCACAGCTCGGCGAGGTCCTTCGTCGTGTGGAGGCGGTCCTCGCGCAGCCACTCCTTGATCATCCGCGCGATCTTCTTCGCGTAGCGTTCCTCGCCGAGCTCCGCGAGCACGCTGACGAGCTCGTCGTCATCGAGCTCCTTCATCAGATCGAGCGCGGTCGGCCCGCGCGTCGGATCCATCCGCATGTCGAGCGGGCCGTCATGGGTAAACGAGAACCCACGCTCCGCCTGGTCGAGCTGCGGCGACGAGACGCCGAGGTCGAGCAGGAACCCGTTGACGCGCTGGTCCCCGAGAATGCCTTTGATGTCGCCGAGCTCGCCGTGGATCAGCGTCGCTCGATCGCCGAGCCGCTCGCGCGCGGCCGCCAGCGCCGCCGGGTCGCGGTCGATACCGACGAGCCGGGTGTTGGGGGTCGCGAGGACCGCAGCCGCGTGACCGGCACCGCCGAGCGTCCCGTCGCAGAAAAGCTCGCCGGGTTGAGGGCTTAGATAGGCGAGGACCTCGGCCAGCAGCACCGATTCGTGCGCGAAGTCCGCCACGGCGCGGCGTTCGTACCACGCAAGCGACGCAAGTTTGCAGAAATCTTGCGGATGATTCGCAACTCGTGTGCAGTTGGATGTAAGGAAGTGTAGATTTTCCCTTGCCGTTCCGGATGGTGTCCACTAGACTCCACCGGTTCGCGGACCAGGATAACTGTGCTCAGGTACAAAGAAACCGAGGACATCGACGCGCGGTTCAGCGAGGTCGAGCGCACCGTCACCGTGTGGCGGCAAGCGATCACGACCGCGCCGCCTGTCGCGCGCACCGAGTTCAACAATCGGTTGCGAATCTCCCTGATCCACCACGATGCGGCGCTCGAAGGCGAGGTCCTCTCGTACAGCGAGATCAAGGCCGCCGTCGATCCGAGCATCATCAGCGATCCGTCGCTGATCCCGAGCTACGAAGAGATTCGTCGCTTCGATGACGCGTGTAACTTCGCGGCCGAGCAAGCGGCGAACAAGAAGAAGCCGTTCAAGCTCGATACGATCCGCGAGATCTATTCGATCCTCTCCCCGGACGAGAAGGCCAAGGGCCTCCCGTTCCGCAAGGAGAACCCGCTCCACCGCCTCTACTATCACGACATCGCGCCGCCCGAGAAAATCCTCCCCCAGATGAAGAAGCTGGGCGAGTGGATCGAGGACCCGGCGAACAAAGATACGCACGTGATCGAGAAGGTCGCGTCGCTCCACTCCAAGTTCATGGCGATCTTCCCGTGGGCGAAAGAGTCGGGCCGCACGATCCGCATCGCGTCGAACCTCCTGCTCCAGGAGGCCGGCTACCCGATCGCGATCGTCCACTCGATCGATCGCCAGCGCTACTACGAGGCCCTTCGCGGCGACCACATCGGCCTGACCTCGCTGTACCTCGAAGCGGTGCAGACGACGGCGGAGACCGAGATGCGCGTCTACGAAGAGGCGCACAAGGCGCCGCCAAAGAAGCGCAAGAAGTCCGGCACGGCGTAGTCGCCCACCGCCGCGCCTAGCGGTTTCTCATGGCTGATTTGGTGATCACGCCGCGGCTGACGATTCCCGCCGGCGAGCTGTCCGTCGCGTTCGCGCGCTCGGGCGGCCCGGGCGGCCAGAACGTCAACAAGGTGTCGAGCAAGGTCGACCTGCGCTGGAACGTGCGCACGTCCGCCGCGCTGACCGATGCCGATCGCGCGCTGCTGCTCGAGCGCCTCGCGAGCAAGCTGACGACGGACGGCGAGCTGATCGTGACGTCGCAAGCGACGCGCGACCAGGGCAAGAACCGCGACGACGCGCACGCCAAGCTCGCGCTGATCGTCCGCACCGCGCTCCATCGCGACAAGCCGCGCCGCGAGACCAAGCCGACGCGCGCGAGCAAGCGTCGTCGCATCGAGGGCAAGCGGCATCGCGCCGAGATCAAGCGCAACCGCCGCATCGACTGACCCTGCGCGGCATGAGACCATCATGCTCGCAAGGGGGGACCATGCGTAGCTTGCTCCTATTGTTCGTGCTCGTGGGATGTGGCGGCGGCCTGACGATCGACGAGTATCCGAGCGCGGTGCGCGATGCGTTCTGCAAGTACCTCGCGCGCTGCGGCTCGTTCCCGGATGTCGATACGTGCAAGCGCGCGAACATCGGCATCAACCTCGTGATCAATCCGTCGGACAAGGCATCGGTCGATCAGGGCAAGGTGATCTTCGACGGCAGCCTCGCGCAGGACTGCCTCGACGCGTTCGCCTCGCAGACATGCGACACGACGGATCAGGACGGCCGTGCGTTCTCGACCGCGAAGTGTCGTGACATCATCAAGGGCACGGTCGGCAACGGCGGCGCGTGCGCGCTCGGCGCCGAGTGCAAGAGCGGCACGTGCAACGTCCCGACGTGCAGCATGGCGTGCTGCCAGGGCACGTGCATGGGCGACGCGCCGCCGGCGCCGGGAGGAGCGGGTGCGATGTGCACCACGTCGAGCGCGTGTGCGGTCGGCTTCTACTGCGACTTCACGAATCAGGTGTGCGCGGAGCTCAAGGCCGCCGGCGCGACGTGCAGCTCGACGAACGAGTGCGCCTACGGCCTCGGCTGCGCGGGCACGTCGCCGAATCGCGTGTGCAAGACGCTGCCGAAGCTCGGCGAGGCGTGCCCCGACGGCGTATGTCGCGACGCCGGCAACTACTGCAACAGCTCGATGCAGTGCGCGAAGATCGGCCTCGCCGGCTCGTCGTGCACGACGGGCGCGCAGTGCTCGTCGTACTACCCGTGCGATACGCAGGCGATGCAGTGCACGAAGGCTCCCGGCGCGGGCGAGGCGTGCACCGGCCGCTGCTTCGATGCCGGCACGTTCTGCGACCTCGGCTCGGCGTCGCCCACGTGCGTGCAGACGAAGCCGACGGCGGGACCTGTACCGCGAATTCGCAGTGCCAGAGCGACAACTGCGACCAGGGATCGGGAGCGGGCTCCGGAACCTGCGCGACGGCCGCGGTCTGTATCTGACGCGCCACACGACGTGGTGACGCGGCGACACGCGTGGGTTGCGAAGTGAGAAAGCGTCCCCAGGTATCCATTCGAAATGACTTGGTTGCCTGGGTTGCGAAGTGAGAAAGCGTCCCCGGCAAACCAGGAACGCGGCTTGCGAGTCGAAGCCCGCGATGCGCGCCGCCATCGCCGTCCTCCTCGTCACGACCGGGACGTCGTACGCCGATCGCATCCCGGTGATCACGCTCGGCGGAACGATCGACTTCCGGTTCACCTCCCCGACCTGGGACGCCGCCGAGAAGAAGCAGACGCCCGATGCATTCGGTGGCGCGCAGCTGACGCTGTCGTTCGAGGACGCGCCGCTGCCGCTGACGCAGTGGGGCCACGTCGCGGGCGAAGCGCGCCTCGTGCCGGAGCTGATCGTCGGCGAGCTCGGCAACGACCAGTATGCCGAGGGCTACGTCGGCGCCGGCTTGCGCGGCGAGATCCACATGGCCGGCCCCAAGGCGCGCGCCGGCTTCTACACCGCTGCTCGCGGCCTGATCATCGGCGCGCATCGCGACAGCGCGGCCGAATTCGTGATCGGCGATTACATCCTGCTCAAAAGCATGACGCGCATCGGCGTCGAGGGTGGCGCCATGGTGCGGCCCCAGGACCGCGACGGCAACCACGAGCTCGACGCGACGATGCGCGTCTACGTCGGCTGGCGACTCTAGTAGCGATAGTGGTCGGGCTTGAACGGACCCTCGACCTCGACGCCCATGTACTTCGCCTGCTCGGTCGAGAGCTTCGTCAGCTTGACGCCGAGCTTGCCGAGGTGGAGGCGCGCGACCTTCTCGTCGAGCTTCTTCGGCAGCACGTAGACCTTGCCGCTCTCGAACTTCATGCCGGTCATCTCGTCCTGGCCCTTCGTCGCGTTGGCCCACAGCGCCATCTGCGCGATCGTCTGGTTCGAGAACGAGTTCGACATCACGAACGACGGATGACCCGTCGCGCAACCGAGGTTGACGAGGCGGCCGCGCGCGAGCAGCGTGAGGCGCTTGCCGTTCGGGAAGATGAACTGATCCACCTGCGGCTTGATGTTCTCTTCCTTGATCTCCTTGTTGTTCTCGAGCCACGCGACCTGGATCTCCGAGTCGAAGTGGCCGATGTTGGAGAGGATCGCCTCGTCCTTCATCACCTGGAAGTGCTCGGCGCGGATCACGTCGAAGCAGCCGGTCGCGGTGACGAAGATGTCGGCGATCGGGGCCGCGTCTTCCATCGTCACGACCTCGAAGCCTTCCATCGCCGCCTGCAGCGCGCAGATCGGATCGATCTCGGTGATCAGCACGCGAGCGCCGAGGCCGCGGGCCGCGTGGGCGCAGCCCTTGCCGACGTCACCGTAGCCGGCGACGAGCACGATCTTGCCCGCGACCATCACGTCCGTCGCGCGCTTGATGCCGTCGAACAGCGACTCGCGGCAGCCGTAGAGGTTGTCGAACTTCGACTTGGTGACCGAGTCGTTGACGTTGATGCACGGGAACAGCAGCGTCTTCGCCGCCGCCATCTCGTACAGGCGGTGGACGCCGGTCGTGGTCTCCTCGGAGACGCCCTTGACCTCGGCCGCGATCTTCGTGAAGCGGTCCTTCGACGCCTTCAGCGACTTCTGCAGCACGTTGAAGATCACGCGCATCTCTTCGTTCGTCGCGGACGCGGGATCCGGCGCCTTGCCGGACTTCTCCATCTCGACGCCCTTGTGAACGAGCAGCGTGAGATCGCCGCCGTCGTCGAGGATCAGGTTCGGACCCTTGCCACCGTGGAACGCGGTGAGCTGCATCTCGATGTTCTGCCAGTAGTCCTCGAGCGTCTCGCCCTTCCACGCGAACACCGGCACGCCGGCCTTCGCGATCGCCGCGGCGGCCTCGTCCTGCGTCGAGTAGATGTTGCACGAGGTCCAGGTGACCTCGGCGCCGAGGACGACGAGCGTCTCGATGAGGACGGCCGTCTCGATCGTCATGTGGAGGCAGCCGGCGACGCGCGCGCCCTTGAGCGGCGCCTTGTCCTTGTACTCGGCGCGGAGAGCCATCAGGCCGGGCATCTCCTTCTCGGCCATGCGGATCTTCTTGCGGCCGAGCTCGGCGAGCGTGAGGTCCTTGATCTTGAACGCGGGGAATTCAGTGCGAGAGTCCATGGGAAGTTTCCTTTCGGCCGACAGCGATCTGCAGAGTGGGTTGAGTCGGGAACGGGTGAACAGCGATGGGATGAAGACGCGCGTGCTCGAGCCACGTGCGGAGTTTTTGCGGCTCGAAGCCGAGCCACACGTGGCCCTGCTCGCGCAGCGATTCGTCGTCGTGCGGGAGATAGTCGATGATCGCGAGGTGGCCGCCCGGCTTGAGCAGCCGCGTGGCGGCGGCGATCGAGTCCTGCGGGCGCGAGGCGTGGACGAGCACGCGCGCCATCACGATCAGATCCGCGCGGCCGGCGAGCTCCTCGGTGAGATCCTCGATCGTGCCCTCGCGGAGCCGGATGTTCGGCAGGCCCCAGTCGGCGATCCGTGCGGCGCACTGCGCGAGGCGAGCGGCGCTGCGATCGATCGCGACGACCTTGTCGAACAGCGGCGACAGCAGCGGCAGCAGCGTGCCTTCGCCGGTGCCGACGTCGATCGCGAGCGCATGGCCGGGCAACAGCGGCGCGACGAGCGGCGCCCATGCGAGCAGCTGCTGGTCGGCGGCGAGCGGCGCGAGCTCGGCGGGCGCGGCATCGAACAGCTTCTTGCTGAGCTCCTCGCGCTGCGCGACGACGCGCGCGACCTTCGCGAGCGAGCCGTCCTTGCTGCACAGCCGGCGGCCTTCTTCGAGCGCGGCATCGAGGATCGGCTCGGCATCCACGTGGCTCTTCAGCAGCGTGCGCGTGCCGTCCTTGCGCGTCGCGAGCAGCCCCGCATCGCGCAGCGGCTGGCTCTTCTTGGTGACCTGGGGCTGGGATTCGCCGAGCAGGTTGGCGAGCTCTCCCACCGTCAGCTCCTCTTCGGCACACAGCGCGAGCAGGCGCAGCCGATCCTCATCTCCGAGGAGCCGGAACAGATCTGCGCGTGCGGCCAGCACAAGGATTGATATATTCCATCATTCGCATGATGGCAAGTACCTTCTGCGCGTTGAACGGGGACACCCGGGGGCCTACCATCAAGAGGGCGAATAATGACGACGGGTTCCGGCGATAAGCCGAACAGTGGGTCGTCGCCGGGGCGGCCAGCAGCTGATACCCCGAATCGGATCGTCGTGCGCTCGGGCGACCAGGGCGACACGTTCGGCGCGGGCGACACCGCGGTCGCGCACAAGCAGACCGAGACGTCATCCGATGATGCGGGGCGCGTCGCGGAGCCCACGCAGGAGCTGATCGGTTCGACGTTGTCGGGTCGCTACATGGTAACGCGCAAGATCGGGCAGGGCGGCATGGGCGCCGTCTACGAAGCGAAGCACACCGCGATCGGCGGCCGCTTCGCGGTCAAGGTGCTGCTCGACAAGTATGCGAAGCGCGATGCGATCGTGGCGCGGCTCAAGCAAGAGGCGCAGCTCGCGACGTCGCTCGATCACGAGCACATCATCCGCGTCACCGATTTCGGCTCGACCGACGACGGCCGCACGTTCGTCGTGATGGAGTTCCTCGAGGGCGAGTCGTTCGCGGAGCTGCTCGCGCGCGAGAGCAAGCTGCCCGAGCAACGGATCCTGCGGATCGCGTCGCAAGCGGCAAGCGCGCTCGCGGCCGCCCACGCCAAGGGCATCGTCCACCGCGATATCAAGCCGGAGAACCTGTTCATCATCAAACGCAAGGAACAGGACTTCGTGAAGATCGTCGACTTCGGCATCTCGAAGAACCTGCGCGCGAGCGACGAGCAGGAAGATCAGCCGAGGCTGACGCAGACAGGCATGGTGCTCGGCACGCCGCTGTACATGTCACCCGAGCAGGCGCGCGGCGACGAGGATCTCGATCACCGCGTCGACATCTACGCGCTCGGCGTGATCATGTACGAGGCCGCGACCGGGCGCGTGCCGTTCGCCGGCACGAACTACCTCAGCGTGATCTCGCAGGTGCTCAACGACGAGCCCAAGCCGGTGCGCGAGCTGCGCCCCGAGCTGACGGACGAGTTCGAGGCGATCGTCGCCAAGGCGATGGAGAAGAATCGCAACGAGCGCTACGCGAGCGCGACCGCGTTGCTCGAGGACCTCAACGCGCTGCTCGACGATCCGACGCACTCGACCGAGCGCGCGAAGATCACCGGCCCGCGCCGCCGCATCCCGCGGCCGAAGATCCCGAAGCTCGCGTGGGCGGTCGGCGGCATCGGAATCCTCGTCGCGGCGGTGACGATCTTCGTCGTCATGATGAACGGCGGACCGCCGAAGAAGAAGCAGCAGGCGCAGGTCATGCCGCCGGTCGTCGTCGATGCGGCCGTCGCGCCGCCGCCCGCGATCGATGCGGCGCCCGAGCCGACGCTCAAGACGTTGAAGATCCACATCGTCACCGAGCCGCCGGGCGGCGACGTCTTCAAGGAGTCCGAGCCGCTGGGCAAGGCCCCCCAGGACCTCGTGCTCGTCAAGAAGGACAAGGACGTCAAGATCAGCGCGACGCTCGCCGGTGGGTACTACGGCGATGTCACGATCAATCCGGTCGAGGAGTCGGGCGACACGAAGACGCTGACGTTGCGACTCAGGAAGCAGGCATCGACGGTGTACATCAAGGCGCCGAAGCAGGGCTCGGGAGCCGGCTCTGCCGCGCCGACCTCCAACCAAGGCGAGCTCGGCCCGAATCCGTACAAGCACGGCAAATGAAGGCTCTCGTCGCGACGCTCGTCGTGGTGTGGTGCAGCACGGCCGCCGCGCAATCCGCTCGCCCGAACGGCGGCTACATCGGCCGCGACATCCCGGTGCTCGAGATCGACGACTGCCGCCCGACGACGAGCAAGGATCCCGAGAAAGAGGCGGGCGAGCACTTCGAGCGCGGGCAGCTGCTCTACGACCAGGGCGATTATCCGGGCGCGGTGAAGGAGCTGGTCTCCGCGTACTGCCTCGCGCCGCACTACCTGCCGCTGATGTCGATCGGGCTGTCGTACGAGCGCGAGCTCGAGTACGAGAAGGCGATCGCGTACTTCGAGCGGTTCGTCATGGCCGTGCCGAAGGATGCAAAGCCGAGCGAGAACTGCGCGGCCGATCCGCAGCAGCAGAAGGCGACGATCGCGGCGCGCATCCGCGTGCTCGAGAGCTTGCCCGCGAAGGTCCGCGTCAACACCGAGCCTCCCGACGCGCACATCGTGATCGCGAACGAAGCGCGCAAGGAAGCGGAGTCGCGCTCCGGCAAGGAGATCGAGATCGCAGGCGGCCGCTACACGATGACGATCGATCGCGACGGCTATCAGACGGTGACGCAGGAGATCGTCACCGAGGTCGGCAAGCCGTACACGTTCTTCGAGAAGCTCGAGCCGCGTCGCGGCCGCGTCCGAATCCACATCGTTCCCGAAGACGCGCGGCTGTTCATCGACAAGCGCCAGGTCGGCACCGGCGTCTACGAGGCCGATCTGCCGGGCGGCAAGTACACGCTGTCGGCGGAGCAGCCGGACTTCATCACCGATACGCGCGAGGTCGAGGTGATCGCGGACCGCGACACGACGATCAACGTCGAGCTCAACCCCAAGCCGCAGATCGGGCGGCGGCAGCTGATCGCGTACGGCACGATCGCGGGCGGCATCGCGGGCGGCACGCTGACCGGCGCGCAGAACAGCGGCTTCTATGACTTCATCGGCGTCGTCGGTGGGTCACTTGCCGGTGGCGCGGCGGCGTGGTTCGGCGCCGGTGATGTGCCGCTCGGGACGTCGTCGCTGACGATCACGTCGAGCGTGTTCGGCGGCATCGCCGGCTTCGCGGCGGCCTCGATCTTCACCGAGGACGGCAACGTGCTCGCGCCCGCGCTCGGCGGCGGCCTCGTGCTCGGGGCGCTCGGCGGCTACTACGGAGGCGAGTACTTCCACGTGCGGCCGGGCGACGCGGCGGTCGTCAACTCGGGCGCGCTGTGGGGCTCGGTCACCGGCGGCCTGTTCTCGATCAGCTTCGACAGCAAGACGCAGCACCGCTCGATCGACGCCGGCATCGTGCTCTCCGGCCTCGGCATCGGCATGGTCGGCGGCGCGCTGCTCGCGCACAACTACACGGTGAGCCGCGGCCACGCCGCGCTGATCGACACCAGCGGCGTGCTCGGCATCATCCTCGGCCTCGCCGCGAACTCGGTCGTCGAGCGCGCCTCGGGCGATACGTCGACGGCGCGCAGCGACGAACGCACGGCGAACTTCGCGCTCGGCGGCCTCGCGGTCGGCCTGATCGCGGGCGGCGTGCTGACTCGCCACATGGACGAGCCCGCGCTGTCGGTGACGCCGGTCATGAACAAGGCCGCGACGGCCAACGGCTCGACGACGACGACTTTCGGCCTGGGCATGACCTGGTAAGCTGCGCGCGTGACCGTTCATCGCAGCGCGTGCCCGCTCGACTGCCCCGACGCCTGCAGTCTCGCGGTGACCGTCCACGAGGGCGGCCGCGTGGTCGAGATCACCGGCGACGAGCGCGCGCCGATCACGAACGGCTTCGTGTGCGGCAAGGTCCGCAAGCTCGCGGATCACCTGTACGGCGCCGATCGCATCCTCCATCCGATGATCCACGGCGAGCGCGTCAGCTGGGAGACCGCGCTCGATCACATCGCGGCGAAGCTGACGCAGATCCGCGACCGCTGGGGCGGCGCCGCGATCCTGCCGTACCACTATGGCGGCTCGAACGGCTGGCTGACCGAGGGTGCGCTCGCGACGCGCTTCTTCCGGCGCATTCGCGCATCGATCCTCGATCGCACGTACTGCGCATCGGCGACGAGCGCGGCGCAAGGAGGCGTCGTCGGCGCGATGCCGGGCGTCATGCTCGAGGACTACGCGCACGCGAAGCTGATCGTCGTGTGGGGCACCAACCTCCACGCGACCGGCATCCACCTCGTGCCCGTCATCGAGCGCGCGCGCGAGGCGGGGGCCAAGCTCGTCGTCGTCGATCCGCGCGCCACGCCGCTCGCCCGCCGCGCCGACCTCCACATCCCGCTGCGCCCCGGCACCGACCTGCCGGTCGCGCTGTCGATCATCCACGCGATGTTCGAGCGCGGTCACGCCGACCTCGCGTTCCTCGAGCGCCACGCCGCCGAGGTCGACGTGCTGCGGTCGCGCGCCGCCGACTGGTCGCTCGAGGCGGCCGCGCGCGAGGCCGCGATCGATCCGGCGCTGCTCGATCGCTTCGTCGAGCTGTACGCCGCTTCGTCGCCGGCCGCGATCCGCATCGGCTACGGCCCCGAGCGCAACCGCAACGGCGGCAGCGCGATCGCCGCGATCATGGCGATCGCCGCCGTCGGCGGAAAGTTCGGCGTCCGCGGCGGCGGCTTCACGATGAGCAACGGCGATTCCGCGCGCTGGAAGGTCACGCCCGAGGCCGCGATCGCCGAGGAGCCGTCGATCGTTCGCCACGTCAACATGGGCAACCTCGCGAGCGCGCTCGCGACGCTGACCGATCCCCCGATCGCCGCGGTGTTCGTCTACAACTGCAACCCAGCCGCGACCGCGCCCGATCAGGTCGCCGTACTCGAGCAGCTGCGCCGCGACGATGTCTTCGTCGTGTGTCACGAGCAGGTGTGGACCGATACGGCGCGACTCGCCGACGTCGTGCTGCCGTCGACGGCGATGCTCGAGCACCGCGAGATCTCCCGCGGCTACGGCACGATGCGCCTCTACGACGCCAGGCCCGTCGCGACGCCGCCCGGCGAGGCCCGCTCGAACAACCAGGTGTTCGCGGCGCTGCTCGACCGCATGGGCCTCGCGAAGCCGGGCGACCCGACGACTGACGACGAGCTCGCGGCCGCGATCTTCGCATCGCACCCCGCCGGCGCCGAGCTGCGCGCCCAGCTCGACAGCCGCGGCATCGCGACACCGTCGGTCGGCGAGCATCCGATCCCGTTCGTCGACGTGTTCCCGTCGCACCCCGATCGCAAGATCCACCTCGTCCCGGGCCCGCTCGATCGCGAAGCCGGCGGCCTCTACACGTACAAACGCGACCCCGCTACCTCTGACTATCCGCTCGCCCTGATCTCGCCGGCGCTCGCAACCCAGATCAGCTCGACGTTCGGCCAGCTGCGCACGGCGCCCGCTCAGCTCGAGCTGGCGGCGGCCGACGCGGCTGCGCGCGGCATCGCGAACGGCGACGCGATTCGCGTGTGGAATGCGCGCGGCGAGATCCGCTGCACGGCGAAGATCACGAGCGACCTGCAGCCAGGCACGTGCCTCTTGCCCAAGGGCCTGTGGCACAAGCACACGTCCAACGGCCACACATCAAACGCGGTGATCCCGGAAGGCTTTGCCGACCTCGGCGGCCAGGTCGCGTGGAACGACGCACGCGTCCAGGTCTCCAAGGTCGAGACCCAGACCCAGAGTTAACCCGAACACGCGAACACGCCGCGATCCGGACCCGGATTGGCGCGAAAACGCGAAAACGCAAAGACCAACATTTCGCGTTTTCGTGTTTTCGCGCCCATCTTCTTCTTAGATCAAGAGCGCGATGATGATGCCGATCGCGGTTGCCACTACCGCGGCGACGGCGATCACGACCCAGCGGCGCGATGGAGCGGGCGGCGCGGTCTGCGCGCGCGGCGGCAACAGCCCGGCGGCCGACGGGAACTGCGGCGGCAGCGAGCCCTGCGCGTACGCGTACGGCGGCGTCGACGGCGGCCGCGGCGAGTACGCCGGTCCGTACGACGGCGGCACGCCCTGCATCGACATCGGCGTGCTCGGCGAGTAGTTCGGCGTGAGCGGGTAGGGCTGCGCCGCCATCTGGTAGCTTGGCGGCGGGGGCAGCGCCGGGATCTGCGCGCTCGGCGATGCGGGCGGCACATCGGCCGCGGGGAGCCGCGGCACGGTCAGCTGCATCGACAGGCTCGCATCGGCCGCGGGCTGCAGGTCGCTCGAGATCGTGCGCGGCAGCTTGAGCCCGGCGGCCGTCATCATCGGGATCTTCGTGCCGCGCAGCCGCTTGAGCACGGCGCGTACGGCGGCGAGCGTCGGCCGATCGTCCGCGCTCTTCGCGAGCATCGCCTCGATCAGCTGCGCGAGCTCGTCGGGGAGATCGGGCACGCGCGGCGCGAGCGGTGGGACCGGGTCCTCCTGATGCGCGAGCAGCGTATCGACGGAGCTGCCGCGCTTGAACGGCACCGCGCCTGCGAGCAGCTCGTACGACATCACGCCGAGTGCATAGATGTCGGTGCGGTGATCGACCTGCTCGCCGCGCGCCTGCTCGGGCGACATGTAGACCGGCGTGCCGAGCACCGAGCCGGTCACCGTCTGGAACTTGCCGCCGCCGCGCACGAGCTTCGCGAGGCCCCAGTCGAGCAGCCGCACCTCGGGCCAGCGGCCCGGCGTCTCGACCATGAAGACGTTGTCGGGCTTGAGGTCGCGATGGATGATGCCCTTGTCGTGGGCGGCCGACAGTGCCGACGCGGTCTCGTCGATCACGCACGCGGCCTCCGCGACGTGCAGTGCACCGCGCTTGAGCTTCGCGCGCAGCGGCTCGCCGTCGAGCAGGTCCATCAGGTAGTAGCTGCGTCCGTCGGGCAGCTGGCCGAAGTCGTAGATGTCGACGATGTTCGGATGCCCGATCTGATTGACCGCGCGCGCCTCGCGGACGAAACGCTCGACGGCGGCCGGTTCCTTCGACAGCTCGGGCTTGAGCACCTTCGCGGCCGCGCGCTTGCCGATCAGCGGATGCGTCGCCGCGTACACGATGCCCATGCCGCCGTGGCCGAGCACGCCGTCGATGATGTAGCCGCCGAGCTCGGTGCCGGGACCGAGCCGTTCCGACGTGACGTCGGTCGTCTCTTCATCCGCGACCGCCGCGGACCGTGTCGTCGGCCGCTCGTCGACGTCCCTCACCGTCCCGCGATTGTAGCCCGGTCACCGCGCGGTAACGATGGCGAGTGCAACCCCCGCCCCAACCGCCAGCAGGATCGCGAGGATCAACCAGATCCGGCTCTCGCGCGGCGGCGGTGCCTGCTGGATCGACAGCGGGCTACTGACGCGCGGCGGTGGCGGCGGCAACCCGAGCGTGGTCGACGGATGGGCGGCTCCGCCGACGCGCAAGCCCGGTGAGGACATCGCGGGCTGCGACGGCCGGCGCGACGGCTCGACGCTCGGCGGTGGATCCGGCGGCGGCACGAACGCGGCATCGGCCTCGGAGACGAGCTTGCGCAGCGCGGGGGATCCGGCCGGTGGCGTCGGCAGCTCCGGGCGCGCCCCGACGGCCGACGGCGACAGCGAGTCCACCGGCGGCGACGTGCCCATCGCCATCGGCATCCCGACGATCGACAGCGGCGGCAGCGACGGCATCAGTCGCTTGATCACGGCGCGCACCGCCGCGAGCGATGGCCGGCCGTCGACGTCGCTCGACATCATCGCCTCGACGAGCTGCCGCAGATCGGGCGGCGCGAACGCGAGCGCTTCGCCGGGCGCGCGATCGAACGTGCCGTCGGAGAACCGCCGCGGGCGCTTGCCGCACAGGACCTCGAACGACAGCACGCCGAGCGCGTAGACATCGGTCGCTGCACCGACCTCCTTGTCGCCGCGCAGCTGCTCGGGAGACATGTAGTCGGGCGTGCCGAGCTGCGCGCCGGTCGCGGTACGAAACGCGCGTGTGTTGACGGCTTGCGGCAGCAGCTTCGCGAGCCCGAAGTCGAGCAGCTTGATGTCGATGCGGCCGGGGTTCGCGACGAGGAACACGTTGTCGGGCTTGAGGTCGCGATGGACGAAGCCCTTGTCGTGCGCGGCGATCAGCGCGCTCGCGATCTCGTCGATGCAGCTCGCCGCCTCGCGCACGTGCAACGGACCGCGCTTGACGCGCGCGCGCAGCGACTCGCCCTGGAGCAGGTCCATCACGAGGTAGCGACGGCCATCGCGCAGGCTGCCGAACGCGAAGATGTCGACGATGTTGGGATGGCCGATCTGGTTGACGGAGCGCGCCTCCTGCAGGAAGCGCTCGACGGTCGCCGGATTGTTCGACAGCGACGGCTTGAGCACCTTGATCGCGGCGCGCTTTCCGATCACGGGATGCGTCGCCGAGTACACGACGCCCATGCCACCGCGCCCGAGCTCGCCGTCGATCACGTAGCCGCCGACATCGACGCCCATCAGATCGTCGTGGACGGGCGGGACGTCGACGACATCGGTTCTCCGCTTGTCGTCCTGCTCCTCCACCTGCGAAGGATTGTAGGTCAAAGCGTCATGAGGAACGCGATCAAAGCGTCGCGATCCGACTTCGATGCCGTCCGGAACGCCTCGCGCGCGGCCATCGCTTCGCCGCCGTGCCACAGGATCGCTTCTTCGAGTGTGCGCGCGCGCCCGTCATGCAGGAACGTCGCCTGCGTCGCGATCAGCTGCGTGAGACCGATCCCCCACAGCGCCGGCGTGCGCCACTCGCGGCCCGTCGCTTCGAAATCGCGGCGCGAGTCGGTCAGCGAGTCGCCCATGTCGTGAACGAGGAGGTCGGTGTACGGGTGGATCGTCTGGTGCGAGAGCTCCGGAATCACCGAGTCGCCGGTGACGAGCGTCGGGATGTGACACCCCGCGCACCCGAAGTCGTGGAAGCGCGTGCGCCCGATGTACGCCTTGCCATTGCGCGGCCCCGATGCCGGCACCGCGATCACGGATGCGAAGAACACGGTCTGATCGAACTGCGTGTCCGAGACGTCGCGCTGGCCGTCGCTCTCGGGGAACACCTTGTTCGACAGCCCGATGTCGCCCGCGAACGCACCCGCGACCTGCGCGCGCAGGTTCGGCGCATTCGCCTTCCAGCCGAACCGCCCGACGACCGTCGCGTTCGCGACCGGATCCCACACGTGGTTGATGTGGCCGGAGACGCCGTCGCCGTCGAGATCGTCGGGATCCGCGAGCGCTTCGAGAGTCGCGTCGTCGATCGCCTCGAGCAGACCGAGGCCGACGATCGCGGGCGCCTCGCGATACGACGTCAGGATGTCGGGCGCGAGCAGCTGCCCATCGGGCGTCGTGATCGCGAGGTTCGGTTGCCGGAGCATCGCGACCGTGTTGTCGCCGTACAGCACCGGCTGCTCTTCCCACGTCAGCGCGGCGTGGATCTCGGGCACCGCGCCGACCGCATGGTCCTGCAGCTGCAAGCCATACTGCGGCACCGGCACGTTGCCGCCTGGCACATCGGGCGTGCCGTCGACGAGGCTGCATCGGATCAGCGACTGCGAGTTCGCGCCGTTGACGTCGATGTCGAAGTCGTTGCCGATCTGCGACAGCCCGCGCCCGTTCGACGCGTGGCAACCCGCGCATGCATCGTTGTTGAACAGCGGCCCGAGCTGCGGGGGCTCCCAGTGGAAATCGAACGGACCGCGGCCCGCATCGGCCATCTGCAGCTCGTCGGGCGTCAGGTTCGACGCGTAGTGCGTGAACGCGAGCGCGCTGCGATCGTCGACCGTCGTCGCGCCGCCCTGGCGCTCGTCACTCTCGGCGTTGTCACCGCACGCGGCAACGCAGACGAGCAATGCGACGGCCCACCGGGTCACCCCGGTAGCTTACGCCAGGCGCTCGCCGGCGAGCAGATGCTCGTAACTCTCGCGGGCCCGGATCACGGTGAAAGATGCCCCGTCGACGAGGACTTCCGCCGCGCGCGGCCGCGAGTTGTAGTTCGACGACATCGCCGCACCATACGCACCCGCCGCCCCGATACACAGAAGTTCCCCTGCATCGAGCGTCGGCAGCGCGCGGTCGCGTGCGAAGAAATCGCCCGTCTCGCAGATCGGGCCGACGACGTCCGTCGGGCACACCTCGCGATCCGGCCGCTCGACGGGACGGATCGGGTGATACGAGTTGTAGAGCGCGGGCCGCATCAGGTCGTTCATCGCGGCGTCGACGATCGTGAAGTGCTTCGCCTCGTTGTTCTTGCGATAGAGGACGCGCGTGATCAGCGCCCCGGCGCCGCCGACGATCACGCGACCCGGCTCGGTGACGAGCTTGATGCCGAGCGACGAGAGCGGCGCGAGACCGGCGCGCACGGCCTGGCCGTACTCGGCGGGCGACGGGACGGTGTCGCCCTTGCCGTAGTCGATGCCGAGGCCGCCGCCGATGTCGACGTGGGTGATCTTGATGCCGTCCTTGCCGAGGCCCTGGACGAGCTCGACGAGCCGCGCGATCGCATCCGAGAACGGCGACGTCTTCGTCAGCTGGCTGCCGATGTGACAGTCGACGCCGACGACGTGGAGGCCCGGGCGACCCGCCGCCTCGCGGAACAGCCCGCGCGCCTCCGCCATCGCGACGCCGAACTTGTTCTGCTTGAGGCCGGTCGAGATGTACGGATGCGTCTCCGGATCGACGTCGGGGTTGACGCGGATCGAGATGCGCGCGCGCTTGCCGACCGACTGCGCGACGCGATCGAGCACGGCGAGCTCCTCGGCCGATTCGATGTTGAAGCAGCCGATGCCGGCGTCGAGCGCGATCTTCATCTCGCCCTCGGTCTTGCCGACGCCCGAGAACACGACGCTCGACGCGACACCACCCGCGCGCAGCCAGCGATACAGCTCGCCGGCCGACACGATGTCCGCGCCCGCGCCGAGCTGGACGAGCACACCGAGCACGCCGAGCGTCGAGTTCGCCTTCACCGCGTAGCAGATCTCGTGGGGAATCCCCTCGAGCGCGGCATCGAACGCGCGATAGGCACGCTCGATCTCACCGCGGCTATAGACGTAGACCGGCGTGCCGACGTCGGCGGCGATCTTCGCAAGCGGAACGTCTTCGCAGTACAGCTCGTGAGCGTGGTAGTCGAACGCGGGCATGGGCCGGTTCTACCCCAGCTCCGCCTCGATGCGTGCGATCTCTGCAAGCACTCGCTCGCGCGCGGGCCCACCGACGACATCGCGGCGGTCGATTGCCCGGGCCGGGTCGAGCCAGTCGCGCACGTCGTCGGCAAACGCAGGATGAGCGGCACGAAGCTCGTCGAGCGCGAGTGAGCCCAGCTCGCGACTCCCGGCGACGCGCACGAGATGCCCGGCGACGTCGTGCGCCTCGCGAAACGGCACGCCCTTCGTCACGAGATAATCGGCGACCTCCGTCGCGACGAGGTGGCCCTTCGCGATCGCGGCGCTCATCCGGTCGCGATCGAACTGCAACGAAGCGACCATCCCGCGCGCGACCTCGAGGCACGCGAGCACGGTCTCGACCGCGTCGTAGAGCGGCTCCTGCGTCTCCTGGAGGTCCTTGTTGTAGGCGAGCGGCAAGCCCTTGACGATCGTGACGAGCGCGACCCAGTCCCCGACGACACGGCCGGCCTTGCCGCGCACCAGCTCCGCGAGGTCGGGGTTCATCTTCTGCGGCATCAGCGAGCTGCCCGAGCAGTACGCCTCGCCGACCTTCGCGAAGCCGAACTCCTGCGACGTCCACAGCACGAGCTCCTCGCCGAGTCGCGACAGATGCACCTGCACGAGCGCGCACGCCGACACGAGCTCGATCGCGAAGTCGCGATCGCCGACCGCATCGAGCGAGTTGCGCGTGACCTCGGAGAACCCGAGCTGCTGCGCGACGCGCTCGCGGTCGATCCGGTGCGGCGTTGCGGCGAGCGCGCCCGAGCCGAGCGGCGACTCGTCGGTGCGGTGGGCGGCATCGGCGACGCGGCCGCGGTCGCGCGACAGCATCGCGTCGTACGCGAGCAGGTGATGCGCGAGCCGCACCGGCTGGGCGCGCTGCAGGTGCGTGTACCCGGGCAGCAGCGTGTCGACGTGCGACTTCGCCTGCGTGACGAGCGCGCCGCGCAGCGCATCGATCGCGACGATGATCGCCTCCGCCTGCGCGAGTGCGTAGAGCCGCAGATCGAGCGCGACCTGATCGTTGCGCGAGCGCGCGGTGTGGAGACGGCGGCCGGCGTCGCCGATCTCGTCGATCAGCCGCGCCTCGACGTTCATGTGGACGTCCTCGAGCGCGTCGTCCCACGTCAGCTCGCCGCTCGCGAGGCGCGCCTCGACCTTGCGCAGGCCATCGCGGATCGCGGCCGCATCCGCGACGCTGATGATGCCCTGTGCGGCGAGCATCTCGGCGTGCGCGATCGATCCGGCGACATCGTGCGGGAGCAGCCGGCGATCGAACTCGACACTCGCGTTGAGGGCGGCCGCGGTGGGATCGAGCGCGCCTTCGAAACGACGGCCCCGTGCGCCTTTGGCTCCGGACATGCCGCGCAGTCTACAACGCAGACGCTGCGCGCCATGCATGGGGCAGAACCGTCGCATTCGTGCGACAGCCCACCACCTGATTTCCGCTGCTCCGCGCACGGTCTCCGTCGAGACGGACGTCCGCCGCGCGGACTGTCCGCGCTAGCGGAGGAAACGACCGCGGCGACCAGCGGTACTCTTGCGCCATTTCTCGCCGCCCATAGGATGCGGTCATCATGATGAACGCGATGCCGATGATGAACAACAACATGCCGATGATGCAGATGCCGATGATGAACGCGATGATGATGAACGGCATGGGGATGATGAACCCCATGATGATGGGCGGCATGGGCATGATGAACCCGATGATGAACCCGATGATGATGGGCGGGATGGGAATGCCGATGATGATGCCCATGATGATGGGCATGGGCGGCATGCCGATGATGTGCAAGATGACGTGCGAGATGACGAAGGACGGGATGATGTGTCGGATGATGCCGATGGACCCGTCTCAGATGGAGATGATGAAGTCCCGCATGGAGATGATGATGTCCATGATGGGTAACGGGATGCCGTGCATGATGATGTGCGGCGGCATGCCGATGATGATGTGCTCGATGTAATCAGCTTGGCGGCGGCGAGACCGTGCCGCTGCCACCGATCGACGTCGCCTGATAGACCTTGATCAGGCCGGCGCCACCACCGCCACCGCCGCCACCACCGCCGGTTCCATTGCCGGTACCGTTGGCACCGGTGGCGGCCGCATTTGCGGCGAACGCACCGGCGCCGCCGTCGCCGCCCTGGCCCGTGCCACCGGAACCGCCGGGCGCCGCGGCCGACGTGGGATCCGTCGCATCACGGCCTGCGGTCGCGCCGCTCGCACCTTCGCCGCCGCCGGCGCCGTTCGCGAACACGCTCGCGCTGTTCGTGACGCTCGGCGCGTCGAACGCGATCAGTCCACCCGCGCCGCCACCACCGCCACCCGCGCTCGCCGGCATCGCGCCGCCGCCCGGCTGTCCCGATGCGTTGATCGATCCGCTCGACACGAGGATCGTCGCGCCCGCGATCAGATACACGGCGCCGCCGCCATGACCCGCCGTGCCCGCCGTGCCGCCGCCCGTGTTGCCGGCCTGACCTGGACATCCGCCGCGCAGCACGGTCAGCGTTGCCTGCGCGACACCGGCGACGCCCGCGCCCATGCCCGCGTTGTTCTTGCCGCCGTTGCCGCCCTTCGTGCCGAAGCTGCCGCCCGCACCGCCGCCGCGCGTGCCGGGAACGGTGCCCGCATCACACGTTGCCGGATCGGAGCCCGCGCCGATCTGACCGCCACCGCCGCGCCGGCTGGACGCATCGAGCGTGCCCGCGACCGTCAGCGTCGTCGCCGCGACGAGCACGA
>JAFAOG010000409.1 GCA_019237945.1 Deltaproteobacteria bacterium
TGTCCTCCTCACTGTCTTGCGCCTCGAGCGCGTTACACGTTGAGGCACGGTAAACCGCGACCTCGTTAGCGAGGAGGCCAGCCGCTTTTTCGGAATCCGCGTTCTCGCCCGCCACTACATCCATTCTTGTGGTGGCGCAGGTGGACTTGTGACCGGCCGCGCGCGTTCGCGAGCGTCACCAGTACGCGGCCGCTCACAGGGTCCACTGCGCCCGACCCTTGAGCGAGCGCTCCGTTTCGGAGATCTACACAAACAAGAGAGAGAAGAGCGCCTGCGCGCACGATCAGGAGAGCGCGTGCGTTGGTGTCTGAGCTGTCGCGCAGATAGCGATCACTGCCGCGCGTTCCAACGGCCTCTGCTCGCGGTCGCGAGCTAGGCGAGGTCGCCCGCGAAGTCGAGGAACGTGTAGCGGTTGCGCATCATGCGCGCGTGGCCGCTCGCGCGGTCGACGAGCGCCGGCGGCCAGCCGAGCTCCTCGGGCGTCGACGGCGCGGCGGCGGCACGCAGCGCGGCGGCCATGCGGACCTCGCCGAGCGTGATGCGCGCGATGCGGTCGCGGATCTGCGGCCAGCGCGCGGCGAGGCGCGTGTTGATGTCGTCGGCGAGCGCGGGCGTGATCAGCTTCTGCTCCAGCTCCTGCCAGCAGGTTTCGCCTTGGGAGGGGCCGAAGTGGGCGAGCACCTGGTCGCGCGTGATGCGGGTGGGGTGGAGGCGCGGGGCGTCGAGCGTCAGGATGCGGTCCTGCAGGCGCGCCATCGCCAGCGATGCGACGCCGATCTGCTCGCCGTGGAACGTGTGCGGGACGGACGGCGCCATCAGCTCGACGTAGTGCGAGAGCAGGTGCTCGCCTTGCGATGCGGGGAACGAGCCGCCGACGAGCGTCATGCCGAAGCCGGAGAGCACGAGGGTGCGGGTGAGCGCGCGCATCGCGTCGAGATCGCCGCGCAGCAGGGCGGCGGCGCCATCGAGGAGCGCGGTCTCGTCGCCGGCGAGCATCGCGAACGGGGCCTCGCGATACGGGCGGTCGAGGAGCAGATGCGAGAGCAGCCAGTCGGCCTGGGCGGTCGGGCGCGCGACCGAATCGCCGAGGCCGGCGCGGATCAGGCGCGGTGGCGCGGCGGCGAGCACGCGCAGGTCGAAGAACGCGGCGGTCGGCGTGATCGCGCGGACGGAGCGCTTGAACCCGCGCTCGGTCAGCGAGGCCGAGACCGACGTGTAGCCGTTCATCGACGGCGCGGTCGCGAACACGATCTGCGGGCAGTTGCGGCCGAGCGCGACCATCTTGCAGATGTCGTTGATAGTGCCCGAGCCGACCGCGACGATCGCCTCGACCGATGGCTCGACCGCCGCCGCGACGCGCGCGATCGTCTCTTCGTCCGCGACAACGCCGTCGTGCAGCACGATCGACTGGCCGGCCAGCGCGCGCACGACGCGATCGCCGAGCGCGACCTGCGTGTTGACGTCGGCGACGACCGCGAAGCGGCGGCCGATGTTCAGCGCGGCGACGCGGTCGGCCTCGGTGCCGGCGAGCGTTGGCTCGATCGCGATCGCGCGCGCACTCGCCTTGAGCGGCTCGCCGGTTTCGGGATCGGGATAGGTGCCGGCGAGGAGAAGCGCGAGCGGATCAGGCTGCGGCATCGAGGATCGCCTCGAGCTGCGCCCGCAGCGTGCCCTTTCCCGGCGCGAACGAGAGGTCGAACGCGGCCGAGCCGACGGTGAACGCATCGGCGCCGGCATCCTCGAGCTCGCGGACGCGCGCGGCGCCGTCGACGGAGCCGGCGACGAGCAGCGTTCCCTTCATCACGCGGCGCGCGGCGCGCACGAGGTCGAGCGGCGGCGCCTCGGTCGCGCGATACGCGAGCAGGTCGACGCCCGCGCAGCCCGCCGCCTCGAAGCGCGCGCAGTCGGCGGCGATGTCGGCCGCGGAGCCGCCGAGCTTGGTCGGATGATCGTGCGGCTTGCCGGGAAACGGCAGGTAGCGCGTCGTCGAGCCCTCGAGGAGCGGCAGGACCGCGTCGATGTCGGTGCCGCCGAGCAGGCGGTCGATGCCGATGTCGCGGCCGAGCTGCGCGGACTGGATCGCGGTCTCGCGCGACGTCGACACGACCTCGAGGTACGTGGTGGCTCCCGTCGCCTTGAGGGCGTGGGCGAGCTCGCGCGCGGCGTCGGGAGCGATGCCGACATCCTTGAAGCCGACGTGCGTGAGCTTCAGGGGACGGATCTCGTCGAGGACCTCGCGCCAGTTCGCGATCGTGCGGTCGGCGCGGGTGAGCATGAACACGAAGTCCATGCTTCTGGGTAGCATGCTCAGTGGCGGCGGACGCGCTGGATGACCACCATGTCGTCGGGAGCATCCTTTGTGAAAGGACCGTTAGCTCCGGTCTTGACGGCCTTGATCTTGTCGACCACGTCCATGCCCGCGATCACGCGGCCGAATACGGCGTAGCCCCAGCCGGCCCCGTCCTTCGCCTTGTGGTCGAGAAACGCATTGTCGACCACATTGACGAAGAACTGCGCGGTCGCCGAGTGCGGATCGCCGGTGCGCGCCATCGCGACCGTGCCGCGGGTGTTCTTGAGGCCGTTGTCGGCCTCGTTCTGGACGGGCGCGCGCGTCTCCTTGCGCTCGTACATCTGATCGTAGCCGCCGCCCTGGATCATGAACGTCGGGATCACGCGGTGAAAGATCGTGTTGTCGTAGTGATTGGCGTCGACGTACGCGAGGAAGTTCGCGACCGACTTCGGCGCGCGCGCCGGATCGAGCTGGATCGTGAAGGTGCCGAGATTCGTGGTGACGTCGACGACGGGATCCGCCATGCCCCCACGATACAATGAGTCGTGCGCTGGATCTGGCTCGCGCTGCTCGTTGCGTGCGGCGACAACGTCGTGCCGCGCCTCGAGCCGGTCACCTACGACCTCGCCGGCACGACCTACGAGTCACCGATCTTCTTCCACGATCGCGCGCGCGACGAGAAGTGCCTCGCGGTCCCGTGGGCGGATGGCGCGACGTACTGCACGCCCGTGCTCCTGCCGGTCGCATTTCTCGACGACGCGTGCTCCGAGCCCGTCGCGCTCGGCACCACCGGCTACGCACCGACGATGTTCGTGCTCGGCGGCAAGCGCACCGTGCGTCGCGTGCATCCGGTGACGCCGCGCGCCGCGCCCGCGCAGTACTGGACGAGCGCGAATGGCACGTGTACCGGGCCGTTCACGCCGACCGCAGACATGATGTGGGGCGACCTCGGCGACGAGCTCGACGAGAGCGCGTTCGTGCGGCTGTACCGCTCGGCGCCCGAGGGCCGCGACCGGCTCCAGGTCATCGCGTACAACACGCTCGACGGGCTTCACGCGCCGCGGTTCCTGCACGATCGCGATCTGCAGGTCGATTGCGTGCTCGCCGACGGCCGCGATCGCGATCGCGTAGCGTGCCGGCCGCCCGATGCCGTCGAGGCCGCGTACTTTCTCGACGCGAGCTGCACCCAGCCCGCGATCGCGGTGCCCGGCGACGCGCCGCCGTTCGCCCGCCTCGGGTGCGAGTCGTACGCACGCGTGGGGACCGAGGTTACCTCACCGCTGTACACGGCGGCCGGCGGCACCTGCCAGCCGCAGGACCTCCCGGGTTGGCATGTCTACCCGGTCGGCGATCCGGTCGAGCTGGCGTACGCGACGAGGGAGCGCCACGGCACCGGCCGCATCCAGCCGATCGACGACGTCGCCGGCGAGGCGCACATTCCCGACGGGCTGTTGTACGACGCGGTGCTCGACGCCGACTGCGAGCTCTCGCCGTTCGATGGGCCCGCGCGATGCCTGCCCGCGTCGACGGTCCCGACGACCGTCTACTACGCCGACGAGGGCTGCACGACCGAGCGCGACATCGCGGTCCTGTTCACGACCGCCTGCCACGCCGCCGAGCGGTTCGCGTACGACACCGGCTTCCGCGCGATCGGCCCCGTCGTGACCGACCCGCTCTACGTACCGAGCACCGGCGACCGCTGCATGTTGCAGCCACCGGCCGGAGAGCCGCATGACGTCGGTCCGGAGCTGCCGCTCGACACGTTCGTTCCGGCGTTGTGAGATACTGATCGGCGGGGACATGAAGAAGATCCGCGATCCGCGGCAGGATCCGCCGACGCCGGAGGAAGTGGCGACGAACTATCGCGTCGATCGCGTGTACTCGCCGCCACAACCTGCGCGCGCGAAGACGATCGATCCGAGCCAGGTTGCTTCGGAGTTGCTCGCACGACGGTCGTCGAAGACCGCGCCCCCGCCGATCGCGGGAGCCGGCGAGGACACCGAGCTGGCACTGCGCCGGCAGCTATCGCGCCTGCAGCGGCAGCTCGCCGAGGCCCAGCGCGAGCTCGCGAACAAGGATGACGAGCTGGCGGCCGAGGTCGAGAAGCGGATGCAGCTCGTCGAGGCGCACGATGCGTCGACCGCCGAGCTCGGCGTCATTCACGCGAAGCTCGCCGAGCTGTCCGCGTACGAGGTGCGCACGCGCGGGATGGAGCAGCGGCTCCAGGAAGCGACGGCGACCTCCGACGAGCTGGCCGAGGTGGTCGCGAAGGAGCGCCGCGAGCGCGTGTCGCTCGAGCAGCAGCTCCAGGACCTGCAGATGTCGCTCGAGGAGACGCGCTCGGTCTGGACGCTCGAGAAGAAGACGCTCGAGGACCGCCTCGCGTCGGAGCTCGCCGAGCTCGAGGCGAAGCGCAAGGCGGCGGTGGCGGCCGGCGAGGAGGCGCTCGCCCAGGCGACGCAGCGGATGACCGAGGCGCACGAGGCCGAGACTGCGCAGCTGAAGGAAGCGCACGAGCGATCGGTATCGACGCTGCGCGGGGAGCTCGAGCCCCAGGTGATCCAGGCGCGCACGCTGGCCGAGGAGCGCGAGCGGCTCGCGAGCCAGATCGAGGCGCTCAAGTCGGAGGCCGTGCGCACCGCGCTCGAGCACACCGACGAGCTGCAGCGGCTGCGCACGCAGCTGACCGAGAAGCACGAGGCGGAGGCGGCGGCGGCGGCGCGTGCAGCGGCCGCGGAGCTCGCGAGTGAGACCGGCCAGCGCGACAAGCAGATCCTCGAGCTGCAGCAGGCAGTGCGCGCCGCGGAGTCCCGCGCGCAGACATCGGAAGACGAGGTCGCGCTGCTCCGCGAGGGGCTCAAGAAGACGCAGCGCGAGGCGACCGAGGCCTCCGAGCGCGCGACGCGCCTCGAAGCCGATACGAAGTCGCTCGACGAGCGGCTGACGCTTGCACTCGCGACGATCGAGAAGCACGTCGAGACGACGCGCGAGCTGCGCGAACAGCTCGAAGCCCAGGAGCGCGAGACACGCCGCGGCGCGATGGATCGGATGCGCTTCGTCGCCTATCTCGAAGAAGGTCTCGCGATGCTCGGCGCACTGCCGCCCGCCGCGGAGCCGCCCGAGCCGCCCGAGCTCGAGGTCGAGTCGGATCCCGAGCCGGAGCCCGAGCCCGGCGACGCCGGCTGAATGCACCCTCGCCCGCCGACGAGGATCCGCGAAAAGCCCACGTCGCGCGCGGCCTGCGCGTAGAACAGCAGGTCCCTCGCCGTCACCTTGCCGCCGAGCGTGATCGCGAGCGTGCCGCACGGGTCGGTCTTGCAGCGCCCGGCGAGCGCGGCCGCGAGCTGCGATGGCGTGCCGGTCGCGAACGCGTCACCGTCGGCACACGCGTGTGGCGTGCCATGCAGATCGATCGCGATCGGCTCGCCGTCGCCGCGGTTCGCGGTGCGCGCATCGAAGCCGACGCCCATGAATACCGGCGCCCCCGCATCTGCCTTCACGGCGACGACGACGGCATTGCGCACCGGCGCGACCTCGATCGCGTCCGAGATCGTCGTCGGCGACGCGTCCGGATCCGCGACGACGAGCACCGAGCTCTCCGCCCCGAGGTCGCCGTAGCGCGAGATGCCGTTCGCGTGCGCCTCGATCTTCACGCCGTAACCGCCATCCGCCGTCACGCGCCACGGAGCGGGATCGCCGCGCGACAGATCACATGCGACCTCGCTGACGATCGGAGGCGCGCCGACCTTGAGGCCGATCAGCGCACTGGCGATGCACGCATCGACCTGGTGATCGCCGAGCCCGCCGACGCGCGCCGTGATCACGCCGCCATCGAACGCGACGAACAGCATCGCGCGCACCGACCCCGTGCGATCGCCGATGCATTCGTCGAGCTTCGGCAGCTTCGCGCGGATCGCGGTCTCCAGCTCGGTCGCCGCAGCGGTCGCGATGTCGTTGGGCGCGAGTGCCTCGCTCGCCGCGTACGGCGTCCAGACCTTCGGATCGCTGATGTGCGGCGGGACGACCGGCGCCGGTGCCGACGCGCCCCCGTACGTCAGCGCGATGCTCGCTCCGAAGGCCTCCTTCATCGGCGACGGCGTGGCGCGCACGACGGCCGCGATGCACGCGTTGTCGGTCTTGACGCTCGTCACCTTGCCGTCGGCGCCGACCGTGATCGCGACCTCGATCGTCGCCTTGCCCGTCTTCACGCACGCGTCGAGCTTGCCGCGCTGCCGCGCGAACATCCGCTTGACGATCCTCGGATCGATGCCGGCGCTGCGGACGTCGATCCGCGGGCGCAGCGGCGTGAAGACGCGCGGCGTATCCGGCGCGTCGGCCACCTCGTCGACGCCGGTGATCGCGATCGCCGAGTCACTGCCGGTGCCGAGAAATCCCGCGCTCTCTGTGCTCGGCAGATCGATCGCCTCGAACAGCGGCCGCTCGCCTCGCGGCGCGAGCTCCGCCGGCGCGCAACCGACGAGCTTCGTGTGCAACGCCACCGCCGCAACCGCCGGGGCCGCGCTGCCCGCCGCCGGCGCGGCCGGCTTGTCATGCTTCGCACACGCGACCAGCACCACCGCCCAGGCGACTCTCATCGCGCCATCATAGCTAGTGCCGCGGGGCCTTGTCGCTGGCGCACACGCCGACAAACGCGCCGACGAGCACGCGATCCGGATCGTTGAAGTGCACGTCGTACGTCGTCGACACGGAGAAGCACAGGCCGTTGCGGATCGGCGCGATGCCGACATCGAGCGTCGGCGAGAACGCGGAGAACTTGCGGTCGCCGTCGAGCGTGCGCTGCGAGTTGATCACGTCGAACATCACGCGCGCGAACGCGAAGCCCGCGCCGACCGGCACTGCGCCCGCCCACCCGAGCTGCCCCGCCGTCGACATGTGCTCGTCGCCGATCTGACGCCACGTGACTCCGAATGCATTCGGCATCAGCGGGTTCTTGTCGATCGGTCCCGTCGCGCCGAACAGTCGCACCTCGACGCCCGTCGGCTCGTCGCCCTTCGTGTAGCTCGCCGCCGCGGTCCCGGCCGGGAGTCCCGCCGTCGTCGGGCCCGTCGGCATCACCGCGCCCGTCGTGAGGCCGCCGACGCAGCCGGTCGTCGCAAGCAGCAAGAGCACCCGCATCGCCGCTGGTGCATGCAAGCGCGCGCGCATCGGCACATCGCGGCAGATCCGAGCAAGCGGTGGCAAGGCGCGGACGCGACCGTGGCGCGCTCGCAACAGCGACGGAGATCAGTGTCGCGCGACGCACCCGGCTTGCATCGCCGCGACCGCCTGCTGGGCACCGCTGCCGAGGCCCTCGCCCTGGCAGCCGTCCGCCTGCGAATAGCAGTGATAGGCGGTGGTGCTCGTGATCTGCATCTCGTAGAGCTGCGCCATGCCGGTGACCGCGGTCGCCTGGTTCGTGCAGTCGAAGAACTCGACGCGCGTATTCGGATACGCATACACGCCGCCGACCGCGATCGAGTCGTCTCGCCAGCGCGCGATCTCGGTCGCGGTGTTCGTCGTCGCGCCGCAGCTGTTCGGCGCCGGGATGTTCTCCCAGCTGTCGAGCTTCGACGGCAGGCGCATCGTCACGCTCGCGCCGCACACTGTCGCGGTGGCCGCGGCGTTGCCGTCGCAGCCGAGATCGATGCGCGCGAACGGCGGGCCCGAGAGCTCGTTGACGTAATCGAGGACCGCGCCCATCCCGTAGGTCGCGAGCGCGTAGCCGAGCTGGCCGCTGCCGCCGGAGAAGCCCTGCCCGCAGAAGCCCTTCGTGCGATCGCGGCCGTGCAGCGTGTCGAACGCCCACTGCAGCACGGTCGCCGGGCGACACGCGGCCGTCTTGATGCCCGCGCTCGTCGTCTGTTCCCAGTCGGTCGCCCACGCGACGAACACCTGGCGAAAGCCGGCGGCCGCATACGCCTGCGCGCCGGTGTTCTCGACGCCCTCACCGCCTCCGCCGGAGAAATGCACGATCGTCCCCGCGCCGCTGCCGGCGAGCACGCCGACCGTCGCCGTGATCGACTCGCTCTCGATCCCCGGGCAGTCGGTGACGGTCAGCGTCTGGCACTGCGCGGTTGCCGGCATGCCTTGCGGACACGTCGCGGGCGTCGCGCTGACCGTGCCGAGCGCCGAGCTCGCCGGTGCATCCGAAACGGCGACATCGCCGGCGGCGTCGCCCGCGGGGGCATCGCTACCGGCGTGTCCACTGCCTCCGCACGCAGCGAGCGCGGCGAGCAGAGCAGCGCGCATCAGTGGCACGCGAGGTTCGCGGTGCCGCTCTTGCCGGTCGACGTGCTCCACTGCGCGACGGCAGTGCCGTCGAACGTGATCGTCAGCGTCGCGCCGCCGAGGAAGTGGTGCGTGACCATGCCGGTCGGGCAGCCGGTCCCGCAGCGCATCAGGTTGACGTCGTTGCTGCGCGTCGCCGAAGCGCTGCCATTCGACAGCTCGGTCGACCAGTGACCCGCGATCGAGTGGCACTGCGAGGTCGGGTCCCACGTGATCGTGTACTGACCGGTGTGGTCGATGTCGTTGCCGAGCGGGCCGACGCCCGAGCCCTGCGTCTGCACCTGCAGCGTGTGCGTCGAGCCGTTGACCGCGTAGGTCGCGTCGCTGTCGACGTCGAGCGTCGCGCGGTTGACCATGAGATTTGTCGCCGACGCGTGGACGCTGATCGCGCCCGACAGCGAGACGCTTGCGGTCAGGTCGAGCTCGCCGGTGACGTGCACGAGGCCGCGCGGGCCGGTGCAGTCGTTCAGCGTCAGCGTGACGTTCGAGCCGGTCGACGTCGCGGTCGCACAGCCAGCCGGCGTGAAGCGCGCGGGCGCGTTCGCGGCGATGTGCGCGGCGACCTGATCGCCGGTGAGCGCGGTGAGGCCTGACATATCGGCGCCGTCGACGCTCGCGGCCATCAGGTTGCCTTCCGACTCGACCGAGTCCGACGAGTCGAGCGCGCTCTCGGCGCTGTCGACGTTGGTACCGGCGTTACGAGCGCAACCGATGAGCGAGGTGCCAAGCAAGACGAAGAGAGAGAGCTGACGCATGGTGATTTGCCTCCTGGGCGGCGACATCCCCTAGAGCAAGCGGCTTGCCGGCGCTAACGCCGCGAACGCGCTCGATCGATGGTACCTGCAGGTACCGGCTCCGCGACGGCACCGGCACCCCGCGGTACCGGCACCGGTGTCCTACATGTCATTCCTCGGTGATCTCGAGGCGATTGCCGAACGGATCCTTCGTGTGGCCGCGGCGGACGCCCGGCAGGTCGTCGGCGTCGCGCCACTCGCAGCCGGCGGCGACCAGGCGCGCGCGCACGCTCTCGACATCATCGACCACCAGCGCCGGGTGCACCTTCACGCTGGGCCGCATGTCGGGCTCGATGCCGAGGTGGATGCCGCCCTGAAACCACATGCCGCCGCGCGCGCGCATCGCCTCCGGCTTGGGGACCTCGACCAGGCCGAGTACCTCGCCGTAGAAGCGCCGCGCCGCCGCCTCGCCGCCGGGCGGGATCGCGAGCTGCACGTGATCGATGCGCAGGATCTTCATCGGCCCTTCCACACGGGCTTGCGCTTGCCCAGGAACGCGGCGATGCCTTCCGCCGCATCCTCGAGCTGTAGCACCCGGCCGAGCTCGCCCTGCAAGTAGCGCAGCGCCGGCTCGAGCTCCATGTCCTGCGACGCGTAGAACGCGTGGAGGCCGAGCGCGATCGCGGCCGGCGACTTCTCGGCGAGCGACTCGGCGAGCGCGCGCGTCTCCGCCTGCAGCTTGTCGGCCGGGACGACACGCGTGACGAGCCCGCACGCGAGAGCCTCTTGCGCGTCGAGCTTGCGGCCGGTCAGCATCATGTCGAGCGTCTTCTTGCGGCCGACCGAGCGCGTGATCTCGGCGGTGATCATCATCGGCCACAGCCCGACGCTGATCTCGGTCGTGCCGAACACGGCCGTCTCGGCGGCGACGACGATGTCGCACGCGACCATCAGTCCGAGGCCGCCCGCGAGCGCGGGCCCATTGACCATCGCAATGATCGGCTTGCCGAGGTCGTGCATTGCGAGCAGCAGCTCGGGGAGCGTCGCGACCGGGCCGCCGCCCTGCGTTTGCATCGCGGACAGGTCGCCGCCCGCCGAGAACACCGGGCCCGCGCCGGTGAGCACGACGACGCGGTTGCCGGCGTTGGCCTTGATCGCCGCGAGCGCCGCGACGAGCTCGCCGCAGGTCGACGGGCCGATCGGGTTGCGCTTGTCGGGACGGTTCAGCGTGATCGTCGCGATCGGACCGGCGTCATCGACGAGGATCGTCTCGGGCATGGCGCGTGTGTAACATGCAACCAGATGCGTGTTACGCTCGCGGCCATGCGGGGGTTCATCGCGCTCGCGATCGTCGCGGCGACAGCGGCACCGGCGGCCGCTGATCCGAACGATCTCGTGCTGTCGCGCCTCGGCACGCGCATCACCGATACGAACGGGATGCTGACCGGCGTCGTCGGCGAGAACCTGGAGTTCCGCGAGCTCTCGAGCCAGCTCGGCGTCGTGCTCGCCCCGCACCTGCTGACGCCCGCCGATACGAACGGCTTCGGCGGCTTCCAGATGACGGTCGATTACGCGTCGACGACGATCGATGCGAGCGCCCCGTACTGGCGCGTGCGCGACGGTGGCACCGCCTCGTCGATGACGACGATCGGCTTCTTCGCGCGCAAGGGCATGTGGTTCCCGGTGCCGTCGTTCGAGGTCGCCGCGGGCGCCGTGCACCTCGTCGAGTCGCACACGTGGGCCGCGCAGCTCTACGCGAAGCTCGCCCTGCACGAGGGCTATCACGACCTCCCGCTGCCATCGCTCGCGGTGCGCGGCGGCGTGTCGCGCATGATGAACCAGCGCGAGCTCGACCTGACCGTCGCGTCGGTCGATGCGATCGTCTCGAAGCACATCGGCGTCGGCGGCACGTGGCGCTTCGATCCGTACGCGGGCTGGAACGTCCTGTTCATCATCCCGCGCTCGCAGGTCCTCGACCCGACGCCGAACATCGACTCGACGCAGCCCGGCCAGAACAACGACTCGCTGCTCAACTTCACGTTCAAGGATCAGCAGGACATCATCCGCCAGCGCTTCTTCGCCGGCGCGAAGCTGCAGTACTACATCTTCCAGTTCACGCTCGAATTCCAGTACGCGCTCAAAGGCAGCTCGGTCGATGACCGCGCGGGCACGAACATGCCATGCGTCGAGAATTCGACGACCAGCGTGTGCGACGCGAAGGATGCCGCGAAGGCGCAGCGCACGCTCGCGCTGTCCGCCGGCTTCGAATTCTAGCCTCACGGCTAGAACTTCTCATCCTGGAGTTTCGCCCTTCGGGCTCACGGGTCTCGCGGCACGACGCGCAGCCGATACCCGACGCCGCGCTTGACCTCGATCAGGTCGCCGATGTCCGCCTTGAGCAGCGCGCGGCGCACGCGGCGCACGAGCTGGCGCACGTGATCGTCGCCGGGATCCGAGACGTCGAGCGACAGCCGCATCAGCTCGTTCATCGCGACGTAGCCGCGGTCGCCCTCGGGCTTGCCGGCGTCCTCGCGCATTCGCTGGACGAGCAGCGCCATCAGCTCGTACTGCGGCGTCGTCAGCTGCACGGGGCGCCCCGCGATCACGGCCACGCCGCCGCCGCCGCCGCGCGGCGCTTGCAGCTCGATCGAAACCGTCGTGCGGCGCACCGGCAGTGGCTGCGTCGTCGCGGCCGGCGCACGCAAGGTCGGCACGTCGATGCGCTCCGGCTGCGGAGGAAGCGGCACCTCGGTCGTCACGAAGAAGAACTCGATGTCGCCGAAGCGCACGCGGTCGCCGCTCGCGAGTGGCTGCTCGAGCACCGGCTTGTCGTTGACGAAGGTGCCGGAGCTCGACTCCGCATCCTTGACGTACCAGCGGTCGCGCTTCTCGAGCTGCGCATGGGCGCGCGAGACGCTGGGCTCGACGATGACGAGGCCGTGCGAGATGTCGGCGCGGCCGATCGGCGTGCGGGGTGCATCGAGCTGATGGGCCTGTCCCCACACGTCGATCAGAGCGGCATCGCCGGTGCGCTTCGTGCGGAGCTGGAGCTGCTGCGGCGCGATCGCGACCGAGCTCTCGAGCTGCTCGCTGCACGTCTCGCACAGGACGCCCGCGGTGGCGCCCCGTACCCGGCAGATGACACACGACGTCACTGAGGCCAGTGTCGCACGACGCGTACGTCCAGAGGCATGGTTGGTGGGGTAGCTACCTAGTTGACGATCACGGTGCCGTTGAAGCCGTGCGGCACGCAGTGGAAGCCGTACATGCCGGTCTGCGTGAACATCAGGCACGTCGTCGCGCCGAACGTCACGTTGAGGCCCGGATCCGCGATCGTCGAATCGGTCGGGTTGTGACCCGGCGCGACGTTGTGATCGACCGCGGGCATGAACTTCACGACCTGCCCCTGATTGATCGTGACCATCTGCGGCGAGTACATGAAGCCGCTGGTCGTCACGGTCGCCGCGGGCGTCGCCGGGCACGACACCATCTGCACCGTCGCGGCCGCCCCGTCGTGCGACGACGACGCGTCGGGAGTCTTCGAGTCGCCACCACAGGCCGCCAGCGCCACCGCGCACAGAACGAATCGCATCATGCGCGCCAGCCTATCACTCGACCTGCGACGGGTGTGTGACGGGCGCCCCACCGCCGTTGCTCGACCCGGCGTCGCCGGTGCGCGGCGGAACCGGCTTGCCCCGGCGGGCGCGCGGCGTCTTCTTCCACTGCTCGTCGGCACGCGCGGAGCGGCCGGGGTCGCTCACCGAGTACACGATGATCTTCTGACCGGGCTCGAGCGTCGTGTCGTACGAGATCTGGTTGATGCGCGCGAGGTCGTGCGACGTCATGCCGTACTTCTTCGCGACGTCGGCGAGCTTCTCCTTCGCCTTGCAGATGTACTCGCTGCGCACGCGGCCGGTACGCGCCTCGGCGAGGTCGAGGTGCTCCTCCGAGCCGCGCGTCACGACGACCAGCTGTTCATCGTCGAGCAGCGACACGTGGTGCTTGTCGGCGTCGAAGTCCTCGGCGACGAACGCCTGCAGCACCATCTTCGCGTGCAGCTTGCCGCCGTCGTCGAGCGCGTTCCACGCGATCAGGTCCGCCTGCTTTGCCCCGAGCGCCTTCGCGACGCTCGCGAGCGTGTCGCCGGCGACGACGCGATAGAACACGCGCTTCTTGCCTTCGACGACGAGATCCTTTTCGGGCACGGCGACGATCAGCTGCTCGCCGTCCTTCTGATCGATCCCCGAGCCGAGCAGCTTGGCCTTCGCCTTCGCCTTGTTCTTTGCGCGCTGCTCCTCGGAGATCCGCGGCACGACCAGCACGGTCCCGCCTTCGAGCTCGCTCTCGCGCGCGACGTCGTTGAGCTTGCGCAGCTGGCCGAGCGAGATGCCGAACGTCGTCGCGACATCCTCGAACCGCTCGCCGTGCGCCATCACGTAGGCGTCGTAGCCGTCCCAGTCGGTCTGCAGCTCGACGAGCTTGCGCCCGAAATCGGCCTTGCTGCCGACCGGCACGCGCACGGTATAGCCCTGCTCGCCCGGCGGCGTGCGGCCGTGGCGCAGCTGCGGATTGAGGCGCTTGATGTCGGCCTCGTTGCAGCCGGCCGCGCGCGCGATCACGGCGAGCGACATCGACGTCGGCACGGTGACCTCGTCCCACGCCTCGGGCGTCGACTCCTTGACCTTGTCGTAGCCGAACAGCGCGCGGTTGTGGCCGACGATCGCGGCCGCCAGCACCTTCGGCGTGTACAGGCACGTCTCCCACGGCAGCCCGTTCTCGTACTCGCACAGCGCGTAGTAGTCGTTCGTGTTGTAGCGAGCGATCGAGCGCAGCGCGGCGCCGTAGCCGACGTTGAACGCGGCCAGCGCCATCTCCCAGTTGCCGAACCGCTGGTAGAGATCGGCGAAGTAGTCCATCTGCGCGATCGTCGAGCGCAGCGGATCGCGCCGCTCGTCGACCCAGTGGTCCTCGCGCAGGCCGTAGATCTTCCCGCCCTGCGGCATGAACTGCCAGATGCCGAGCGCACCCGCACTCGACGAGTCCCCCGGATCGTAGGAGGACTCGATCATCGAGTCGTACAACAGATCTTCCGGCAGGTGCGCGGCGCGCAGGTGCGAGATGATCATGTCGCGATAGCGGCCCTGCGCCTCGAGCCAGCTCGTCATGATCGAGCGGCCGCGCGGATCGTCCTTGTAGAACACGAGGTAGTCGATCAGCCGCGGTGACCACGTCACGGGCAGGTCGGGCATCTCGAGCTTGTCGAGCCACGGCAGATCGGGACGCAGCTCGGTGCCGCGCGTCGGCTTTCTGTGCACGCTCGCCTCGACGCGACTCGGTGCCGGCTGGCGCTCGTCGAGCCACGGCGACTGGCCGGGCTTGGGGAACAGCTCGAGATCGATCTCGCGCATCTGATCGGCGGGCCGCTCGCACGACTCGCCGACGCCACAGCCGCGGATGTTCCGCCGCGCGTCCTGATCCTGCTTCAGCACCGGCTCTTCCGCGGGGACTGGCGGCGCCGGCTGGGTGCCCGGATGCACGGGCTGAGCGAAGGCTTGCGTCGTGAACACGGCCACGAAGGCGAGCGCGCGCATGGCCCGAACATAGGTGCCAATCGCCGCTTTCACCAAGTTTTCAGGGAGTTTTTCGGGCGCCGGGCCATTCGGTGCTACAGTCGCTGGCACCTAAAGGAGACCTGTCATGCCCGGTATGGGCGAGCTCATCGTGATCCTCTTGATCGTCCTCGTCGTGTTCGGCGCCAACAAGCTGCCGGGCATCGGCGATGCGCTCGGTCGCAGCATCAAGAACTTCAAGAAGGCGTCGGCCGGCGACGACGAACCGGCCACCAAGCAGGTCTCCAGCGGCGCGGCGCAGAAGCAGATCGAAGGCGCGGGTGATGACGACGAGGAGTGGGAAGAGGTCGTCGTCCGGCGCAAGAAGAAGAAGGAAGCCTGAACCCTCTGGCCTTTGGGCCCTTTGGGCTCTTTGGGGCTAACCTTCCGAGCTAGGCGCGCGGTCGCGTCGAGACGTTCGCGAGCACCTCGGATGCGTGCTTGCGCAGCGGCTCCGGCAGCGAGTGATCCGCCGCGATCTCGTTCAGATCGGGTGCGCGCAGCGTCGTCGCGATCCGGATCGCGTCGGCGAGCGGCGTCGCGGGGTTGAGCACGAGCGCGCGCTTGACCGCGTGGCGCACGGACCACCGCGGGTGCGCGGCGATCTTCGCGAGCGACTCCGGCACCGCCGGCCGCATCGACGCCATCTTCATGACGTCCTGCTCGGTGACGTGCGGGTTGTCGAGCAGGATCGCGACGACCATCGGGTGCGGATCGCGCAGCAGGAGCAGCAGCTTGTCGCGGCGGTTCGTGCGGGCAAGCGCCTTGCGCTCCCCGAGCGTCAGCGGCCGGTCGGCCGGGCGCAGCGGGCGCTCCGCCCCGAGCTGCTTTTCGAGCTGGGCGGGGAGCTGGCCCTGCGGCGACGCGCTGAGGAACAGCCGTGCGACCGCCGGCAGGCCGCGCTCGGTGGCCGCCTCGTACAGGCGCTTCTTGGTCTCGTAGGAGAGTCCCGGATCTGCGACGGCGTGGGTGATCGTCTCGACGGCCTCCACGGCGTCCGCATCGTCGACGGCATGGACCCGCGCGATGATCGCGGCCAGGGCCTCGACCCAGGCGGCGGGTTCCCCCTGACCCAGTGCGGAGACCAGCGCGAGGACGCGCATCCGGGGTTCGCGGATCGCACGCAGGCGCGCGATGATCAGGTCCGGCCCCACACGAGCATTGTGGCACGTTGAGGTTATTACGCGCTGCGTGATAACGTTGTAATCATTAAGGAGAGTCATGCCGGAAACGCGGATCATCAAGCGCTACGCGAACCGCAAGCTCTACGATACAGAGCACAGCCGGTACGTCACGCTCGACCAGATCAGCGAGATGATCCGCAACGGAGATGACGTCAAGATCGTCGACAACAAGACGAAAGAAGATCTGACGACCGTCACGCTCGCGCAGATCATCTTCGAAGAAGAGAAGAAGCAGCGCAGCTTCCTGCCGCTCGGTGCGATGCGCAACATCATCCAGAGCGGCGGCGAATGGTTTGCGGAGGCGCAGCGCCGCGTGCAGAGCATCCTGCCCGGCAAGCTCGGCAAGCACGACGAGGCGAGCGGCGAGGCGCCGCCGACCGAGGACACCGCCGATGCAGGCGACGAGGCCGCGCAGAAGAAGAAGAGCCTCGCCGCGCTGCGCGAGTGGGTCGACCACAGCAAGCACCGGCTCGAGGAGTGGCAGAAGCAGGTCGACGCGAAGGTCCGCGGGACGATCGAGACGGTGCAGCACGCGGTCAACCCGCTGTCGGCCGTGCACAAGGACGTCAAGGTGCTCAGCGAGCGCATCGCCGAGCTCGAGACGAAGCTCCGCGAGCTAGAGACGCACGAGGAAAAGTAACCTGCTTACTGCAGGTCCTTCGACATCGTCTCGGTCGACCCGGCCTTGATCGTCGTCGGGTACGTGAAACGGTCGTCGCCGATGACGAACGTGATCTTGTGCTTGCCCGGCGACAGCGCCAGCGCGTGGCCCGAGATCGGCGTCTTCATGCCGCTGTCGACGCCGTCGACGAGGATCTTCGCCGGCGGCTTGCTGAACACCTGCAGGTAGCCCTTCGTCGGATCGGCGGCGCCGGTATCGGTCGCCTTCGTCGTATCGGTCGCCTTCGTCGTGTCGGGCGCCTTCGTCGTCGTCTTCGTCGTGTCGGTCTTGGTGACCTTCTGCGTCGTGTCGGGCGACTTCGTCGGCGTCTTCGTCTCCGGCGTCTTCGTCGTATCGGTCGCCTTCGTCTCCGTGGCTTTCGTCTCCGGCGTCTTCGTCTCCGGCGTCTTCGTCTCGGGCGTCTTCGTCGCGGTGGTCGTGGTCGTCGTCTTGTCGACGGTCGACGTCTTGGTGCTCGCCGAGCCCTTCGTGTCGGGCGGCTCGATGGCCGTCACCGATGCCGAGCCCTGACCCTCGGGCGCCTTCGTCGGCGTATCGGGCGCCTTGACCTCGGGCTTGGCCGCGGCGGAGCCGGCCGCGAGCTGCGGCGTCGTCGCCGAGCCTTGCGCGGTCGCGGATCCGGCGGCGCTGCCGGTGGCGGAGGGCGCGGCGGCGAGCACGCAGTCGAGCGTGGTCGTCTTGCCGCCCTCGAGCTGCACGATCGTGTCGCACGCGTTGACCGGGCCGACGATCTTGATGTGGTGCTTGCCCGCGCTGACGGGGACGTCCTGGCCGTCGGAGACGGTCATCGAGTCCTTGTCGTCGATCGCCATGCGGCCGCTGACGCCCGCGGTCATCTTCAGATGCACGGTCGCGATCGTCGACGGCGGCTGGTCCTTGTTGTCGCCCTTGTCGAGCACGAACATCTTGACGACGAGGAACGCGACCAGCACGAGCGCGGCGATGCCGACGCCGATGCCGATGTCGCGCGCGAGCGTCGACTTCTTGCCCTCACCGACCTGCTGCTCGAGCGGCGGCGCCGACATCGGACCGCTCGAGTACCCGCCGTACGGCTGCTGCGGCTGGCCGTAGGCGCCGGGATACGGTTGCTGCGGGTAGCCCGGGTTCGCCGGGTACTGCTGCGGCTGTTGCTGCTGCCAGCCACCGGACGCCGCATTTTGGTGCATCGGCATCGGCTGGCCCGGATACGACTGATCGTTCGGGTTTGGCGACGGGCGATAGCCCTGCTGCGGGCCGCTGCCGTAGTTGCCGAGGCCGGGAGGCGCTTGCACGCCGAGCACGGTCTTGGCCGGCGCGTTGTTGTTCGCGAGCGCGTTCTGCGCACCGACGGCGACGGCGCCTGGCGTGCCCATCGCCATCTGCGTCGGCTGCGAGGCGTTGAAGCCGGGCTGCTGGCCATACGGCGGCGACGCGACGGCCGGCTGATACGCGGGCACGTCGTTCGCGGTCTGCGCGTTCGGCGACGACGCCGGTGCCATCGGCATCGGATGCGGCCGGCTCTGCTGCGACGGCCCGCTGTGCGCGGAAGCCGCCATCGGCGCGGGCACCCCCGACTCGCCGGGACGCTGCGTGCTCGGCCGGCCGGGCGGCGGCTTGGGAGGCGCCTTGCCGAGAGGCTGCTGCAGATCGCGAACGCTCGCCGGGGAAGCCGCACGCGGGGGCGCCGGCGCGGGCGGCATCGTCGCCGGATCGTCGCCGAAGATCTCGGTCGGCTGTTCCTCGCCGAAGTCGCCGCTGTCGTCGTCATCCTTGACGGTCCCCGCCCTCGCGGCGGGCAGATTTGTCGGCGGCGTGGTCGTCGCTTGCGACGCGGCGGATTTGCGCGCGTTCGACGGCGCCTGCGAGACGTCGGGCGCGGCGTTCATCGCCGCTTCCATTTCTTCGAAGCTCGGGCCGCCGAGCATCGTCGAGTCGCCTTCCGGCGCGCCGGCCTCGCCGAGGTGCTCGACGACATCGAGCTTGGCCTCCGCGGCTGGCACGCCGGCGATCAGACCATCGCGGCCGACGCGCTTGTACTGCTCGAGCTGACCGCGCTCGCGCTCGATCTCCGCAGCGAAGATCTCCTTGAGCCAGCTCGACAGCGACTTCGCCGTGAACACGACGTCCTGGCCCATCAGGTACTGCTGCAGGTCAGCGAGCATCTCGCTGCACCACTGGTAGCGATCGTCGACGTCCTTCGCGAGCGCCTTGAGGATCACCTTCTCGACCTGCTCGGGGATCGCGGGATTGACGGCGCGCGGCGGCTGGATGTCGACGTTGCGGACCTTCTCCAGCGTCGAGAAATCGGTCTCGCCCTGGAACAGACGCTCGCCGGTGAGGCACTCGTAGAGCATCGTGCCGAGCGCGAAGATGTCGCTGCGGCGATCGAGCGGCAGGCCGCGGACCTGCTCGGGCGACATGTACCCGAACTTGCCCTTGAGCACGCCGGCCATCGTGCGCGAGTTGCGGCTCGTCGCCTTCGCGATGCCGAAGTCGATGACCTTGACCTCGCCCTCGTAGCTGACGAGCACGTTTTGCGGCGAGCAATCGCGGTGCACGATCTCGAGCGGGCGGCCGAGCGGATCGCGCTTGCGGTGCGCGTAGTCGAGACCCTCGAGGACCTTCGCGATCGCGAAGCACGCCATCGGAATCGGGATCTGCTGCTTGAGCTTGCGGACGCGATTCTGGATCTGGAGCAGGTCCTTGCCCCAGATGTATTCCATCGCGATGAAGTGAGAGCCGTCGATGCGGCCGAGCTCGAAGATCTGGCAGATGTTCGCGTGGGCGAGCTGCCCCGCGATCTTCGCTTCATCGATGAACATCTTGATGAAGTCGCGGTCCTCGCCCATCGTCGGGAGGATCCGCTTGATGGCGATGATCTTCTCGAAGCCTTCGACACCGTAGGACTTCGCCTTGAAGACCTCGGCCATGCCGCCGACCGAAATGCGGTCCAGCAGCAGGTATTTCCCGAAGGGAACGGGTTGCCTCACCTGAACGAAATCGTACTCAAAAACGAGGGCACCTGGCCACAGGTTTGCGACGACAACTCGGCTCTGGCCACGCGTCCAGTGGACTTCAAACCAGGGGCTGTAGCCCCCGATTCAGAAAGATCCTGCGATCCCGAATGTCGTGGAGCCATCACCGCCGGGCGCGACGTACGGCTCGAGTGAGAGCGCGCGCGTGCGGCGACGATAGCCGACCACTCCGTCGTACATGCCGTACGCGAGCACCGCGATCGCGCCGATACCCGACGCGATGTTCACGCTCTGCAGCCGCTGCGCGGCGCGGTAGTGATTCGTGCCCGACGCGTCGCACGTCGAGCCGACGTCGTGGCACCACGAGCGCAGCACGAGGTAGCTCGTGACGTTCGTGATCGCGAACGCGCCGAACAGCGAACCGATCACGATCCCCTTCGTCGTCTCGCCATTCTGCAGCTGCGACGCGACGGGAATCGGCGCGATGTACCAGCGCAGCTTGCCGCGCGTGTGCGTGCGCAGCTCGGCGGCATGGCTCGCGCGCACGCCGTCGAAGAAGCTGACGACCTCGGGCGGATAGAGCGCCGGATCGAGGTGGCCTTCGAGGTCGATGCGCAGGTACGCGAGGAAGTGAAACTCGGCGGCGTTCTTGTCGCCGTGGAAGAACGCGGCGAGGCCGGCCAGCCGGTGCGCCTCCGCGAGATCCGCAGGCTGCAGCGAATTCGCGAGCAACGGAGCGACGGCCGCCGAGACCTTGTCCCAGTCGCCCTGCGTCGCGGCGGTGTTCGCGTCGCGCAGCGTGCTTGCCGGATCCGCGGCGGCGACGGCGGTGAGCAGCGCGAGGATCGCGAGGGCCTTCACCACGACGGGATCGCCTTCTTGAGATGCGGCGTGACGATCGCGAAGACCTCACGCGCGGTGCGGGCCGCGAGCGCATCGGACGCGATGCCCTTGTCGCCGACGACGGTATCGGTGCGCACGACGCGGTCGAACACGACCTGCCCCTTCGCGAGGATCCGCACGCGGACACGAGCGCGCGCCGACGGGATGTTACCGGGCAGCGTCGTGTAGCCGAGCACCTCGAAGCCGAACGCGACGTCGTAGCTGTTCGCGTTCGTCGGGCCGAGCATGTCGACGAGCGTGTTCGGCAGCGGGCGGACCGCGCGATGCGCCCACGGCTGGAATTCCGTCGACAGCGCGCCGGCGAGCGGATCGGTCGACGCGCCATGCACGACCAGCAGCACCGGCGACGGCTCGGGCTTCGGCCGCGGCAACCGGTGGTCGACGCGCGGCGGCGTGGTCGTCGTCGCGGGGGGTGGCTCGACATGCAGCGCATCGAGCTGCGCGCGCACGGCCGGCAGCACCTGGCTCGACAGCTGCTCGGTCGCGTCGCTGACACTCGCGGCGGTCGCGGGCAGCGTCGCGAGCACGGTGCCGGCGCGCGCGTCGCGGATGCGCAGCGTCAGCGTGATGTGATCGCCCTTGCCGGTGATCGTACCGTCGACGATCAGCCGCGCCTTCGTCGGTACCGCCATCTTCGGGCCCACGACGACGACATCGATCTGTCCCGCGGCGAGCGCGCGCGAGACCTCGCTCGCGACCGACTGGCTGTACAGCTCGAGCTTCGCGTCGGCGTCGAGCGGCAGCAGCGCGACCGCATCGTCGTCGGCACGTGCCGGGCGAACGAGCCCGAGCAGCAAGACGAAGGCGACGAGCCAGCGCATACGGCGATCCTACATCGCCCCGGGATCGGGGATGCCGACCGCGTACGTGCTCGTCTGCGTCGAGGCGGTCTCGCCGAGCGGCCGCGTCGACGGGCCGGCGGTCAGCGGGAAGACCTGGATCGACGCACCGATCACGGGATTCGCGTTGCCGATCACGCTGACGCCGCCCGACAGCTTGAGCGCCTTGCCGAGCAGCGCGGTCGTCGGCACGCCACCGGCCGTGACATCGGCCAGCGACAGCGGCGCCGAGTGCGCGTGCGGATCGCTGAACGTGACGTCGTAGTGGCCGCCGGTCGCGAGCTGCAGCGAGTAGGCGCCGTTGCCGCCCGACAGCGTCACGAGCTGCGGCACGCCGGCAACCGCGAGGTCACCGACGGGCGTCGCCTCGACGAGGCCGCCGACCAGCGTCGCACCGCTGCCGTCGACGATCGTGCCGCTCACCACCGACGGCGTCGGCGCATTGATCGTCTGCGCGGGGCACGCCGACGTATCGAGCGCGCTGAGCGACAGGTCGCCGCCACCGAGATCGACGACCGCCGACAGCGCGCCGCGCGGCACGAGCACGGCTCCCAGCTTGCCGGTTCCGTCGGCGGTCGCGGCGATCCGCACGGTGCCCTGCGCAGCGGCGCCGCCGATCGTGCCCGCGCTCGCGAGCGTGCCGACGACGGTGACCGCGGCGCCAGGCTCGGCGGTCGCGCCGCGCTTGACGGGTGTGTTCGCGAGCGAGCACGCCGCGGTGTTCGCATACTGGATCGTCACGTTCGCGCCAAACGCACCGGTCGCCGTCAGCGTTGGCAGGCCGCGGCCGGACGGCGGGGCGACGGTGACATCGAACGTCGCGCTCGTCGCGAGAGAGGTGCGAACCGTGAAGCTGCCGTCGGCGGCGGTCGTCGCGAGCGTCGACGGAACTCCGTTGCTCGTGAATTGCACCTGCGCGCCGGCGAGCGCGGCGCCGCTGCCGTCCTTGACGATGCCGGCGATCGCGTTGCCGGCGCTGACGTCGAGCGTCGTCGTCTGCACGGTCCAGTTGAGCAGCGCGGGCGCGAGCCCCGGCACCATCGGCACGACGAGCACCTGGTGGTTCTGGCCGAGCAGCTCCGTCGAGAACCCGCCACCGGCGCCCGAGAACACCTCGACGTAGCCCGTCGGCGACGACACCGGCATGAACCGCAGGTACGCCGCGACGCCGGTCGCGCCGTTCTTGACGCTGCCGTTGATCGCGAGCCCCGGATCGAGCACGAGATCGCGCGTGACGTCGGCGCCGCCCATCACCTGGATGATCGAATCCTGCGGCGGCGCGCCGGCACCGCTCGGCGGCGTGATGCGAACACGATAATCGGCGGTGTGCGCGCCGGGCTGCGAGACGTGCAGCATCGTGGTCAGATCGGGACACAACGTGCCGGAGCTGACCTGCACGACGACCGGATAATCGCCGGGGACCGGAACGAGAAAGTCGACCATGCTGCCGTCGGTTGACTCGGGCGTCAGCGTGACCGGCTGCCCCGTCGGATCATGGACCGTCCACGTGAACATCGGCACGCCCGCGTTGCCGAACACATGCGCTTCCGCGCGGACGGGTGCGGTCGCATCGGCGACTGGGTGCGGCGGGTTGAACACCGGAACGATCTGGCAGCCGGCGCCGTCGCCGGGCGCCGCGTCGTTGCTCGCGTTACCATCGGGCTGGATCCCGTGGCTGTCGCCGCCGGCGCCACACGCGGCGAGCAGGACGAGCGCGAGCCGCTTCATCGCACCTCCACGCGCCACGTCTGGCGCTGGATGCACGCGTCACCGGTCAGGCTGCAGGTCGGCGCGTTCGCGGCGCAGCCGGCGAGGCTGCGGTTGTTGCGATCGTTGACCTCGACGCGCACCTCGACAATATCGCCCGGCGCGTAGCTCGCCGGATCGACGAGCACGTGGTTCGTCGTCGAGACCGGGACGCGCGTCGTGCCGCCGGGCGGCAAGATCGTCCACGAGAACGTCGTCAGGCCGGTGATCGGATCCCCGCTCGCGGGGTAGACGTCGAGGTCATCGTCGACGACGAGCGCCTGGAACTGGGTCGCCTGATCGAGCGGATACGTCTGGCCGGTCGGCGGCACGATCGGCGCGACCTGCTCGAGGCATGGCGGGCGATCCGCGAACACGTCGATCGGCACGTCGGTCATCGCCGTCATGCCGAGCGGATCGGTCGCGACGATCTGGACGTCCCAGCTGCCGGCGCCGTGCGGCACGAGCACCTTGCCGAACTGCGCGAGCTCGGGGTGCATCGGATCCGCGGGCACGTTCGCAATGTCGGTGAGCGTGAACGCGGGCTGGCTCGCCGGCGAGAACACGGTCCACGCGAGCGCGGGCGGCGGCATGATGCCGTCGTCGGGATCGCCGACCGCCGCGAAGATGTTCACCGGCTGATCGACGACATACGCGCGATGAAACGCCTTGCTCGCGACGACCGTGGGCCCGCGATCGCCGAGCGGGATGATCAGCTGCTGGATCGGCTTGGCCGTCGCCTCGTGCGTGTCGGAGACCTCGAGATCGACAAGCACGCTCTGCGCCGGATCGCCGGTCGCGCGCAGCCGCGGCACGTCGAACGAGAACGTCTTCAACAGGCCCTGCAGATACGGCACCTGATCGCAGCCGCCCGCCGCGCCGACGCCGAGTTGCGCATCGGTGCATGCGTAGGCGCGCCACTTGTACGCGAGCGGGTCGTTGTCGGGGTCGTTCGACTCGGCGCTGAGGTCGACATGGTCGCCGCGATAGACGACCGCGCTCGGCTGGCCGTCGATGCGCGCGCTCGGCCGCTGGTTCAGGGGCTCCGTGTAGAAGCACCCGGGCACCAGACCGGCGACCGCGACGACAGCAGCGAGCCTCACGAGGCTCCATCGTTCTGCAACCGCCCTGCCACGCGCAAGTGCTGGAATCACGAAGCGCCGCGGCACGGACCCTGACAGGGTTGTCGCGTTTTTACGGTACGTAGCACTCCAGGGGTTCTCGCACGATGCACGGCTTTCGAAGGCTCGGATAGGCCGTCGCGCCACCGGCGGCGAGGGTATGAGCGCCGGCCTTGACCTCGACGACCTCGCCCGCGCGATGAGGCTTGCCGTCCAGGCTCGCGTCGATCTGGAACGTCACCTTGACCATGCCCAGCAGCTCCGCGTTCAGCGCGAGTTGCTCGCCGGGGTGCACGTTGACCTCGCGCGACCATGACAGCCCGGTGCCTGCCTGTGCGCACGTGATCAGGTGATTGCCGGGCGGGACCTCGAACGGCTTCTTGTCCCAGCGCCGCTTCTCGGTGCCGTCGATCGACACGACGCACCACACATCCGCGGTCACGACGATCGAGCCGGGCGCCGGCGCATCGACCGGCACTGCCGCCTCCGCCGGTACATCCGGCGCCGCGTCGATCGGCGGCACGACCGCGGCGGCAGCCGCATCGACGACCATGCGCACGCGTGCATCGACTCGCGCGCCATCGATCGGGCTCGCATCGACGGCGGCAACGATCGCAGCGTCGACGGCCGCGTCGAACACCGGCGCCGCATCGATCGCGCGCGCATCCACCGGACGCGAATCGATCGCGGCATCGACCGCCACCGCGCGATGCGACATCAGGTGCGCCGCCGCGAACGCGCCTCCGCCGGCGATCGCGGCGCCCGCGAGCACGCCGAGCGCGAGTTTCTTGTTGCGCGAGCTGCGGCCGCCGGCGGTCACCGCATCGACGAGCGTCTTGACGCTCGGGTCGTCGGGGGCCAGCGCGCTCGCGCGATCCGCCAGCGCCATCGCGCGCGGCAGCTTGGACTCGCCGAGCGACTGCTTCGCCGCCGCGACGATCGCGGACACGATCTTCGGCATCCGCTCGCGCACGAACGCCTCGGGGTCCTTGAAGTACGCCGCGACCTCGTCGGCGGGCTCGCCGAAGCCGGCGCTGGCCGTGATCGCACGCAGCTCGCGAGCGACCTCCGCCGCCGACGCGGTGCGCGCATCCGGCTCGCTCTGCATCATCTGGCCGATCGCGCGCGACAGATCCGGCCCGACCGCGCTGCGCCGCTTGACCGCCGCAACGAGCGAGCCCGTCGCGATCTGCGCGAGCACCTTCGCCGGCGGGCCCGCATACGGCAGCGCGCCCGTCGACAGCTGGTAGAGCGTCGCGCCGAGCGAGTAGAGGTCGCTCTTCGCGGTCGCGGTGTCGCCGCTCGCCTGTTCGGGCGACATGTACGCCGGCGTGCCGAGCAGCGAGCCGGTCTTGGTGACGAGCGAGTCCTCGGTCTCGAGCCGCGCGACGCCGAAGTCGGCGAGCAGCACGCGGCCGTCGTTGCCGATCATCACGTTCGCCGGCTTGACGTCGCGATGGATGATGCCCGCCGCGTGCGCGGCGCCGAGCGCCTCCGCGAGCAGCACACCGATGCACGCGACGACCTCGGCGAGCAGCGGTCCCTTCTGCTCGAGCTCGCCGAGCAGCGAGCGGCCGCGGATCAGCTCCATCACGATGTACGGCGGGTCGTCGCCTTCGCCGCCGCCGACGTCGTAGACGCGCAGGATGTTGCGCTGCTCGAGCGTCGCGGCCGCGCGCGCCTCGCGCTGGAAGCGCCGCACGATCTCGGGGCGTCGCGCGAGGTGCGGGAACAGGACCTTGACCGCGACCTCGCGACGCAGCTCGCGATCGCGCGCGCGATAGACGCTGGCCATGCCGCCCTCGCCCACTTCCTCGACGAGCTCGTAGCGGCCGAGCACGTCTCCGACATGCACCGCGCGCTTCTTCGACGCCGCCGCCGGGGACGAATCAGCGTCCGACGCGTGGGTGTCGGCCAGCGGATCGGTATCGTTGGCGTCGGACGGTCGGTCCGCCACGCGGCTCAGCCGCCCGAGTCAAACTGGACGTGACCGGTCTTGCCCGCGGCCTTGGCCTTCTTCATCGCCTTGCCGAGACGGCGGCCGAGCTCGTCGGCCCCGCCGTTGAGCGTGAGCCCGTTGGTGTTCGTGATCGCGAGGACGAGGCCGAGCGCCTTGGCATCGCCGGGGAGCGTGGCGCGGTGGCCTTCGAACGCGCTCTCGGCCTGCGCGACGAACACGTCGCAGTGGTCGGGCGAGAGCACCGCGATGAAATCGCTGCCGCCGATGTGGCCGATGAACGCGCCACCGCCGGAGGCCTTGCGCGCGCCCTCGAGCAGCCACGCCCCGAGGTTCCGGACGGTGTCTTCCGAGCGCGCGATGCCGATCGAGTCGGCGTACGAGTCCCAGTTGAGGATGTCGATGTGGACGACCGCCGTCGGCTTGCCCGACTTCAGCGCGCCCTCGATCTCCTCGTCGATCGCGCGCGATCCGGGGAGGTTCGTCGTCGGATTGCGATCGCGCTCGCGGCGCGACGCGCGGATCAGCGCCTTGCAGCGCGCGCCGAACTCGCGCAGGTCGAACGGCTTGCTCATGTAGGCGTCGGCGCCGGCCTCGAGGCCCGTGACCTCGTTGTCGACGCCGGCGAGCGCGGTCAGCATCAGGATCGGCGTGCGCGACCACATCACGTCCGCCTTCAGGCGGCGCGCGACCTCGTGGCCGTCGACGCGCGGCATCATGACGTCGAGCACGAGGAGGTCTGGATCGTGCGCCTTGACGAGCTTCAAAGCCTCGTCGCCGTCGCGCGCGCGCAGGCATAGAAAGCCCGCATCCCCCAGCGCCATGTTGACCATGTGCGCGATGGCGTCGTCGTCTTCCGCGATGACGATCTTCTTGAGCAGCACGGGATCGTCCTGGTGATACCACATGGTAAGCCTGCAAGGTGGATCCACGCGTCGAGACGACGACCCTCGACAACGGTCTCGCCGTGACGACCGTCGCGCTGCCCCACCTCCACACGGCGGTGTGCGCGCTGTTCATCAAGGTCGGCTCACGGTTCGAGACTCCCGCCGACAATGGCCTCTCGCACTTCACCGAGCACATGCTGTTCCGCGGCACGGAGCAGTTCCCGACCTCGCTCGCGCTCAACACCGCCGTCGAGCGCCTCGGCTCGACCCTGCATGCCGAGACCGGCCGCGACTACTCGCTGTTCCAGCTCGCGCTCGAGCCCGAGCTGCTGCCCCAGGCGATCGCGGTGCTCGGCGAGCTGCTCGCGCGCCCGCGCTTCTCCGACATCGAGCTCGAGCGCGCGCTGATCCTCGAGGAGATCAACGAGGACTACGACGAGCAAGGCGTCGAGATCAACGCCGACGACATCGCGCGCGGCCTCGCCTTCGACGCCCACCCGCTCGGCCAGCGCATCATCGGCCCGCGCAGCAACGTCGAGCGCTTCTCGCTCGCGGACGTCCGCCGCCACTTCACGACATTCTACGGCGCCCGCAACGCGAACCTCTGCTGCACCGGCCCCATCGATCACAACGCTGTCGTCGAGGCTGCCGCGAAGGCCCTCTCCGCGATGCCCGCCGGCCAGCGCGCCGACGTGCTCGCCGCGCCGCCGATGCCCCCGGGACCGCTGCTCCAGCACGTCAAGGACGCCGGCTCGCAGACATCGCTGTCGATCGTGTTCCGCGCCATCCCCGAGCTCGACCCCGCCTACGTCGCGCTGATCGCGCTGCTCCGCGTCCTCGACGACGGCATGTCGACCCGCCTCCACTACACGCTCGCCGATCAAAAAGGCCTCGCGTACTCGATCCACGCGGCAATCGAGCCGCTCGCCGACGCAGCCCTCTTCGAGATCGCCGGCGCCACCGCGAACGCCAAGGTCCCCGCGCTCGTCCGCGAGCTGCTCGCGCTCCTCGACGGCCTCCGCAAGGGCCAGGTCACCGACGACGAGCTGGCGAAGGCGCGCGTCCGCTATCGCTACGAGACGCTCGCCTCGATCGACGACGCCTCCGCGATGGCGGGCTGGTTCGGCGGCACCGCGCTCTACTACCCGCCGCCGACGCTCACCGAGCGCCTCGCGCAGATGGCGGCCGTCACCGTCGACGATGTCGTCCGCGTCGCATCGCAGGTGCTCGCCCCGGAGAACCTCGCGATCGCCGCGGTCGGCTCGCTCAGTCGCGCGCGCCTCGGCGAGCTACGCGAAACCGTCACGGCCTGGCGCTAGAAGCTCGTCGAGTAGCCGACGAATCCGCCCTGCGGCGTCACCGACGCGCGAAAGCGCGGCTCCGTGCGGCTCCACATGTAGCCGGTCACCGCGCCCGACACGACCATCAAGCCGCCGAACACGAGCGTCATGTGGAACCAGTGGTCGGTCGCATTGTTGGCGGCCGTCCACTCGGCGGCCTCGCCGTTCGACCACAGCACGTGGTCCGCGTGATCCGATGACTCCTTCATGCGGAGGATCGAGTACGCGCCCAGGCCGATGATTCCGCCCGTGATCACGCTCGCGACGATTGCCTCCGCGCGCGCGTTCGGATCCGGCGGCACGCGCTCGATGCTGGGCGGCGGCGGGGGCGCCGTGGCCGCCGGGTCGGCATGCGCGACCGTCGCCGCGAGCATGAGCGCGACGACCGCCTTCACTTGAATGCCGCCCCGAGCGCGGTCGTCGTCGCCGGCGATAGCTCTTCGATGGTCCATACGATCACTCCTCCATAGCCATGCTGTTTGCTCCACGCGCCCTTGGCCGCGATCGATTGCGCGTCCTCGTACGCGATGTACCGTACGCTCGTCCCGCAGTGCGCATCCGCGGTCGCCGCGGCGAACGTCAGGTACGGCTGCTGCGCGGTCGTGTCGTACTGCCGCGCGCCGCTGGGCACGGTCAGCGCGCGCAGCGGATATGCGTTGTCACCGCCGACGATGCTCACGCCGTTCGCGGTCGACTGCCGCGGCCCGCTGATCCCGCCGGTGTAGCAGATCGCGTACGCGCCGATGCCGATGCCGAGCTTGGCGTGCGGCACGCCGGCCGTCTCGTAGCGCATCAGCGTGTCGTCGACCGCGATCGGCGTCGACCCACTCACGCCGGACAGCGGCGCGACGAACCACGAGTCCCAGCCCTGCCCCGCGACCGCCGTCGACGGGTAGTACGTCTGCACCATGAACCGATCGAGCGACGCCGCGAGCTGCGCGAACCGCGAATCGACCGTCTGGAAGTTGCCGTTGATCGCGCCGGCCGGGTAGCTCAGCACGATGTCGGGCTTCGCGGCCCGCAGGTCCGCCGCGAGCGCGACCAGCTCGTCGAGATCGACGCTGTCTTCCCAGTCGAGATCGATGCCGTCGTATCCGAGCGTGCCGAGCGCGCTCGTGAGGCGCCCGACGAACGCCGCGCGATTTGCATTGCTCGCCGCGGTCGCGATGTTCGCACCGGCGCCCGCGCCGCCGAGCATCAACAGCGCCTTCACGCCGTGCGCGTGCGCATCTGTCGCGAGCTCGATCGCGTGCGCCATACCCATGCCGTCCTGATCGTCGAACGTGAAGTCGAGGGTCAGGTCGTTCTTGACGACCATCGGCGCGAACGCGATGTGCGTCAGCGCGCTCCAGTCGATCGAGCCGATCGGCAGCGAGTGCTCGTCGTAGCCGACGTAGTACCCGAGCACCCACTGCCCGCTGCTCGAGCCGCTGCCGCTGCCCGCCATGTCGTTCGGCGCGTCGCACACGCAGGGCGTGCCATCGGGCATCGCGTGCGAGCCGCCGCCGCCGCATCCGACGACCAGCGCGAGCGCGACGACCCACCTCATGCGCGAATGATACGCCGGCTCGACGGCGCGCGGCTCACGAATTCGCGAGCGCCTCGCGCAGGATCTCGGCCGCCGGCTCGTCGTATGCACACAGCACGACCTGCCGCGGCATCGCGTGCGCCACGAGCTCCGCGCACACCGTTCGCACCGCGATCGCGGCGGCCTCACGCGGCGGAAACCGAAAGATTCCCGTCGAGATCGCGGGGAACGCGATCGTCGCGATGCCGTTGTCGCGCGCGACCTCGAGGCTGCGCCGGTAGCAGGACGCGAGCAGGTCGCGCTCGCCCGCGCCGCCGCCCTGCCACACCGGGCCGACGGTGTGGATCACGAACTTCGCGGGCAACCGGTATCCTTTCGTCAGCTTCGCATCGCCCGTCTTGCAGCCGCCGAGCAGCCGGCACTCCGCGACCAGCTCCGGCCCCGCCGCGCGATGGATCGCACCATCGACGCCCCCGCCGCCGAGCAGCGACGAGTTCGCCGCGTTGACGATCGCGTCGACCTTCAGCTTGGTGATGTCAGCTTGCACGACATCGATTCGCGCTTGCGGCTTCATATTGTCAGTATTACACTATCACGGGTCATGCGCTACCGGAACATCGTCGTGCTGACCGGGGCCGGCATCTCGCAGGCCGCAGGGTTGCCGACGTACCGCGGGCCGGGCGGGCTGTGGACGAACGCGGATCTTGCCGCGCTTGCCGATGTCAGCGCGCTCGCGACGCGCCGCGAGGAGGCGTGCGCGATGTTCTGGCAGTTTCACCAGCAGATCGCGAACGTCGAGCCGACCGCCGCGCATCGCGCGCTCGCGCAGTACGAGCTGACGATCATCACGCAGAACGTCGACGGGCTGCACCAGAAGGCCGGCTCGCGAAACGTCGTCGAGTACCACGGCAGCCTCGCGCGCTGGCGGTGCGAGCGCTGTGGGCACGAGGACGCGCCGGCGGGCCCCGCGCAGCCGCGGCACTGCGGTGAGGCGATGCGACCGTCCGCCGTGCTGTTCGGCGAGCTGATCCCGGCGGAGGCCGAGCATGCGGCGAAGCGCGCGCTGCGCGACTGCGATCTGTTCGTGGCGATCGGCACGAGCGGCACCGTGTGGCCGGCGGCCGGGTTCGTGCGCAGCGCGCAGTACGCCGGCGCGCACACGGCGCTGCTCAACCTCGAGATCGACGACGAGGCGACCGAGCACTTCGCCGAGGTCCGCGCCGGCCGCGCCGATGAGGTGGTGCCGGCGTTCTTCGCCGCGCTCGCCTAGCGGTGGTGATGGCGGCGCGGATTGCTGCGCCGGTGCTCGCGACCGCGGTCCTGGACCTTCTTCTGAGCGGTGCCCGCGGCCGGCACGACGTTCATCGGGACCGTCGACTCGTACGGGTGGCCCTCGACGACCGGGATGTCCTGCTTCGTCAGCTTGACGATCGCGCGCCAGTCGCCGCGCTCGTCGACCTCGACGAACGTCATCGCCATGCCGGACGCGCCGGCGCGCGCGGTGCGGCCGATGCGGTGGACGTAGGTCTCGGGGACCTCGGGGACGTCGAAGTTGATCACGTGCGTGACGTCGTCGATGTCGATGCCGCGCGCGGCGATGTCGGTCGCGACGAGGACGCGGGTCTTGCCGGCCTTGAAGTCGGCGAGCGCGCGCTCGCGAGCGGACTGGCTCTTGTTGCCGTGGATCGCAGCGGCGCCGATGCGCTCCTTGTCGAGATGCTCGACGATGCGGTTCGCGCCGTGCTTGGTGCGCGAGAACACGAGGACGCGCTTCATCGCGGTGTCGCGGAGCACGTCGACGAGCAGCGCGCGCTTGTCGGACTTCTCGACGAAGAAGACTTCCTGCTCGACGCGCTCGGCCGTCGTCGACGGCGGCACCACGGCCACCGTCTCCGGCTTGTAGAGCAGGCGATCGGCGAGGTCCTGCGCCTCGCGCGGCATCGTCGCCGAGAAGAACAGCGTCTGGCGGCGCTGCGGCAGCATCGCGATCACGCGCTTGACGTCGTGGATGAAGCCCATGTCGAGCATGCGATCCGCTTCGTCGAGCACGAACACTTCGAGCTGCTTGAGGTTGATGAAGCCCTGGTTCGCGAGGTCGAGCAGGCGGCCCGGCGTCGCGACGAGGATATCGATGCCGCGCTCGAGCGCCTGCTTCTGCGACAGCTCGCCGACGCCACCGAAGATCACGGTCGTGCGCAGCGGCAGGTGCGCGCCGTACGTGTGGAAGCTGTCGCCGATCTGGGCGGCGAGCTCGCGCGTCGGCGTCAGCACGAGGCAGCGAATGTGTCGGTGGCCCTTGCCCGGCGCAATGTGCGCGAGGCGCTGCAGGATCGGCAGCGCGAACGCCGCCGTCTTACCGGTGCCGGTCTGTGCGAGGCCCAGCAGGTCCCGGCCGGCGAGCACATGAGGGATTGCTCGCGCCTGGATCGGCGTCGGGGAGATATACCCCTGCGCCGCGACCGCCTGCGCGATAGGCGGAATCAAACCCAACTGCTGAAACTCCATCGCGGCGACTTAGCACAAATCGCCTATTTCAGCTCTTTTTCCAGCGTCGACTTGACGGCCGTATCAAAGCCATCCTTACCCGCGGTTCCGTGCGTCTTCAGGAACTCAGCACGTTGCTTCGTGAGCTCGGTAATTTCCTTCTGCGCCTCGGCGCGGGCCTTCGCCTTCTCGGCGATTTGCTGGGCGATCTGGGCCTTCGTCTCGCCGCGCATCGTCTCGGGAAGCTTGGCCTGGTCGATCGCGTCGATGTTCGCGCTGCCCGAGGCGACGGCGCCGACGAGGTCATCCGCAGGCGCGCCACCCTTGGCAATGTACGCCGCACGGTCCGCCTTCGCGGGGGCCGGCGCGGCAGCCGCGACCGCCATCTTGCCTTCGTAGGCGCGGTGGACGCGTTCGTCGCCGTAGACGATCGTCGTCTCGTCGACCTTGCGCGCGAGCTCGGCGAGCTTGTCGTCGTAGGGCGTCGCGATCTGCTGGACGCCGCCGTCCTCCGCGATCGATGAGAACTCGCCGTGCGCGATCGACGCGATCTGCTGCCAGGTCGTCTGGGTCTCGGAGTCCATGCCGCAGCGCACGGTGTTGATCGTGATCTGATGATTCGCCGCAACGCGCGCGGTCTCCTCGTAGCGAGGGACCTCGCCGCGGCTCGCGGGCGGCGCATCTCCGACGAGGAAGATCATCTTCTTCGCGCCGTCGCGCCACTGCATCTTGTGAACGGCGTCGTAGAGCGCCGCATCGACGTCCTCCGGCGTGTCGCCTCCACCGCCGGCGTAGTAGCTCGACAGCTCGGCGAACACGCTGTCGAGGTCGCTCGTCAGCGCGAAGTCCTTGGTGACGTACTCGTCACCGAGATCGCGATACGCGACCAGACCGACGTGCAGATCCGCCTGCGGATCGATGTCCTTGATGTGGCTCGCGATCGACCACACGGTGCGCTTGGCGCCGTCCAGCAGGCCGCCCATCGAGCCGGTGGTGTCGACGGCGAACACGACGTCGATGCGATGGCCCGCGACCGGCGGCGGCTTCGGCGCGTCGGTGAGGCTGCCGCCGGCCCAGGGCTTCAGCCAGAGGGCGAGCGCGATGGTGGCGGCGGCGGTGGTCGAGATTCCGTAGGTGGCGATGCGCTGGCGGTCGATCATGCCTGCTACCGACGCACGGCCAACTGCTCGGATCTACGACCCAAGAAACCCGTCAGGGTGGTGTCGCGGCGACCGCGATCGCGACGGTGCGGCGTGCGTCGATCGGCTTGCAGACCTTCGGGCCGCACAACCAGAAGCGCAGGTGCAGCCTGACGGTGAAGTCACCGGCGGCGTCCGCACGGATCGGGACGGCGAAGCGCGGCGCGTCCGCATCGGGATCGACGGCATCTGCACGAGATAGCCGCTTCTTCTTCACGCCGACGCCGTCGGTCGCGAGGTCGACGATCACGCCGCCGTCCTTGCTGATCGACTGCCCGCGGTCGACCGCGATCGCGATCGGCAACGTGCCACCACTCCCTACCTGCATCTCGACGCGCTCGGGAACGCGTAGCTCCCAGCCGGCCTCGGCGTATGCCGTCGAAGCAACGAGCAGTGGGAGCAACCACTTCACAGGATCTGCGTCGCGAGCTCGGCCAGCGGCGAACGCTCGCCCTTCGTCAGGATCACGTGCCCCGCGATCGCTTCGTTCTTGAAGCGCTCGGCGACGGTCGTGAGGCCGTTGTTCGACGAGTCGAGGTACGGGTGATCGATCTGATACGGGTCACCGGTCAGGATGATCTTCGTGCCCTCGCCCGCGCGCGTGATGATCGTCTTGATCTCGTGCGGCGTCAGGTTCTGCGCCTCGTCGACGATCATGTAGACGTTAGGCAGCGAGCGGCCGCGGATGTACGTCAGCGGCTCGATCTCGACGAAGCCGAGGTCGACGAGCTCCGCATACGAGCGGCCGTCCTTCTTGTCGGTCTTGTTGAGACCGAGGAGCAGCTCGAGGTTGTCGTAGATCGGCTGCATCCAGGGATTGAGCTTCTCCTCGATGTCGCCGGGCAGGTAGCCGATGTCGCGACCGAGCGGGAAGATCGGGCGGCTGACGAGCAGCTTCGCGAACTGCTGCTCCTCGGTGACCTTCTGCAGGCCCGCCGCGATCGCGAGCAACGTCTTGCCCGTACCGGCCTTGCCGACGAGCGTGACGAGCTTGATGTCCTCGTTGAGCAGCAGATCGAGCGCGAAGTGCTGCTCGCGGTTGCGCGGCTTGATCCCCCACACGCCCTCGCGCAGCTTCTTGATCGGCACCGCCTTGCCGACGTTCTTGTCCCACCGCGTGAGCGCCGACTTGCCAGACTCGTCCTTGAGCGTCAGGAACTCGTTGGCGTAGAGGCCCGGCGCATCGACGACGACGCTGCCTTCCTTGAAGAACTCGTCGATCACGTGCGACGGCACGAGCAGCTCGCGGTTGCCCGAGTACAGCTCGTCGACGCTGATCCGCTCCGGCTCGAAGTCGGCCGTGAGCAGGCCGAGCGCGTCGCCGCGGATCCGCATGTTCACGTCCTTCGTGACCATGACGGTCGGGATCTTCGGATCCTGATCGCGGACTTCGAGTGCGAGCTCGAGGATCCGCTGATCCATCGAGCGCGAGTCGTAGCTCGGGTTCTTGATCGGATTCTTCGACAGCGCGACGCGCACCGTGCCGCCGTTCTCGAGCTTCTGAGGCGTCGAGAGGCCACCGGCTGCGTTGCGATACTCGTCGAGCAGGCGCGCGATCTGGCGGGCGTTGCGGCCGAGCTCCGACTGATCCTTCTTGAACGTGTCGATCTCCTCGAGCACGTAGATCGGAATCACGACGTTGTTGTCGGCGAACGCGAAGATGGCACGCGCATCGTGCAGCAGCACGTTCGTGTCGAGGACGTAGTTCTTGACCGCCACTCAACGAGACTCCGATTGTCGGGAGTCCCATGTCAAACGCTCTCGTCTCAGAACGTGCCGGACAGCGTGATCCCGCCACCCTGGGCGCCGACCGCGGGAGCGACCACGAGCTCCTTCGGAGCGGTCAGGTAAACGACCCCGCCCGCGACCGCAGCCGCCAGCCCGACGATGCCGACGACCGTCGCGACATTCGCGAGGCTGCGAGCATCATTGACCTTCGCGAAGCCGGTCGCGTTGCAGTGGACCGTCGGGTCGCAATCCTTGCCGGGGCCGACCTCGGCATCCCAGTGCGACTTCGCGACGAACGCCATCGCCCCGCTCGTGATGATCAGCGCGCCGCCGCCGATGCCGAGACCGGCCGCGAGCACGACCCGGCTGTGCACGCGGTGCTCGACGGAGTGCGTCTCCTCCGGCGGCGGGGCCTGATCGACCGGATGGGGCGGCTCGACGGCGGCAGGCGCGCCGAAGTCGAACGTCACCGACTCGCCGGCCTTCGCCGGCCGCGACCGTGTCTCGGGAGGGCGGCCCGGCACGTCGAGCTCGACCTGCACCGTGCCCGGCTCGACGCGCGTCGTCACCTCGGCGGCCGGTGGCACGAGCTGACCGCCGACCTTGAGCACGAGGCCGACGGTGCTCGCATCGGGCAGCTTCACCACGGCCGACGCGAGCTTGGCCGTCAGCGCATCGGCGCGACCGCGCGCGAACTTGCCGCGATCCGGATCGGTCTCGCGCTTCGCGGCGTCGTCGAACAGGTGCCACGCGAGCGCGGTGTGCCCGAGGTGCTCCTGGCAGTCGGCGAGGTTGAGCTCGGTGCCGATGCCGGGGTCGAGCGCGTAGCTCTTCGTGAAGTCGTCGCACGCGGGCGCGTACTTGCCGTCGGTGGCGAGCTTGCGGCCGTCCTCGAACAGCCGCTTCGCCTCGACGGCCTGATCGGGACTCGGCTGCGCGGGCGCGATCGCCTCGAGTCCGACGACGAACGCCACGACGCGCCACATACATCTATCGTCACCGAACCGGACTAGTGCTGGCAAGCCATCGGATCGCGCTTGCAGTCGGGCTGCGCCGGCGCCAGCGCCGGGCACACCGACAGCACATCCTTCTTGCGCGCCGCGGGCACCGCCGGCAGCCACTTCCGGGCCTTCGCGAGGTCCTTGCTCCGACAGGCGAGCAGCGTGCACGAGAGCGGATTGGCCGCGAGCACGGTCGGCGTGTTGCAGCTCGCGAGCGTGAGCTCGTCGGCCGGCCTGTCGACGGGCTTGTCGGTGTGGTGGTGCTTCTCGGCAACCGCGGCATCGACCGGCACGGCCGCATCGATCGCGACGGTGGCGACCGGCGCGGCCGCATCGACGAGCGGCACGGACGCATCGACCGGCGCGGCGACCGCGGCATCGACTGCGGCATCGACTGCGGCATCGATCGACACCATCGCGACGGCGGAGCCTTCGGCCGGCGGCGGCGCGTGCTTCTTCTTGCCACCGAGCCCGAACACGAGGCCGAGCACGATGCCGATCAGCACCGCCGGCACGAGCACGAGCACGATGCGCGGCAGCTTGCGCGGCTCGGCGAACGGGGCCTGATGTGCGCTGACGGAGCCGGTCGAGCCGAACGGCGGCGGATTCGAGCCGCTCGTCGAGAACGGGTTCGATCCCGACGGCGGCGTCGCGAACGGGCTGTGCGGCGGCGGCGGTGCGCTCGCCATCAGCGTCTGCGTCATCGGCACCGGCAGCGAAGGATCGACGGCGGCGAGCGGCGCGGTCGGCACGCCCTCGAGCACGTCGCCCTGGACCGACGGCCGCAGGTCATGCTGCGCGAGCGACGGCACGCGATCGAGGCCGAGGTCCGGCGGCACCGGCTCGCTCGTCACCGTCACGATCTCCGGATGATGCTCGGCCGCGCGCAGCTCGACCCACGGCTCGGGCCGCTGGCCGAACAGCTCGCGCACGAACCGGCCGAGCGCGGTTGTCGACAGCGTCGCGTGCGCCTGCATCGCGACCTGCTCGATCGCCTCGAGCGTCTCGTCGGCGCTCTGGAACCGCTCCTCCGGCGTCTTCGCGAGCAGGCGCAGCACGAGCGCGTCGAGCTCGGGCGTGACATCGGACCGGCGCGTCGACGGCGGCGGCGACGGCTCGTTGACGATCGCGGCCATCGTCTCGAAGTCGCTCGGCTGCCGGAACAGCCGCTCGACGGTCAGCATCTCCCACAGCACGATGCCGAGCGAGAACAGGTCACTGCGCCGATCGACGCCGCGTCCGCGACACTGCTCCGGCGACAGATACGCGATCTTGCCCTTGACCGTCCCCGAGCGCGTTTCGACGCTCGCGTTCGCCGCCTTCGCGACGCCGAAGTCGACGAGCTTGACGTGTCCCTCGTAGCTGACCATGAGGTTCGACGGCGACACGTCGCGGTGCACGATGCCGAGCGGCCGCCCATCGATGCCGATACGCTCGTGCGCGTGATGGAGGCCGGCCGCCGCGCCCGCCGCGATCGTCAGCGCCGTCGCGATCGGCAGCGGCTTGCGCAACGCGTGCGAGCGATGCAGCAGCGCGCGCACCGTCTCGCCGTGCACGTACTCCATCGTGAAGAAGTACGAGTCGCCGAGCTTTCCGATGTCGTAGACCTGCGCGATGTTCGGGTGCTGCAGCTGCGACGCGAGCTTCGCCTCGTCGAGGAACATCCGCACGAACGCCGCATCGGTCGCGCGCTCGCGCAGCACGCGCTTGAGCACGACGTAACGCTCGACCCCGGCCGCGTTCGCATGACGCGCGAGAAAGATCTCGGCCATGCCACCCGTCGCGAGCTTCGCGAGGATCTCATAGCTGCTGGCGGTCGACCCGACTTCGGCCTGAGGCACCACCTGGGATTGTACCCGTTCTCCCGTGGCCAAAAGCCACGGCGTCTCGTGTCAACGTGCGCGCCAAGGAGACCCAAATGACCAAGCTGAAGACCATCGTGATCACGGCCGCCATCGCATTCCCCATCGGCATCCTCGCCGCCGGCCCGATGAAGGGCCACCCGAACATGCAGGCCGCCGACAAGGCGCTCGCCACCGCGTGGGAGAAGATCACGGCCGCGCAGAAGGCGAACGAGTTCGACTTGGACGGCCACGCCGCCAAGGCGAAGGACGCGATCAAGCTCGCCGTCGACGAGCTCAAGCTCGCCGCCGAAGCCTCGAACGCGAAGAAGTAACGACGCTAGTTGCCGAGCCGCTTCTCGAGTCGCTCGAGTCGGCCAGCAGTCTCCGTGCGCAGCTCCCCGAGCTCGCGCAACAAGGTCTCGATGTTGACCTCGTTCTTGAGATTGACCTGGAAGTCGGTTTCGGCCTGCGCGCGGTCCTTGATCGCCGAGCGGTTCTGACTCATCACGATGAGCGGACCCTGCAGTGCGACGAGGATCGCGAGCAGCAGGTTGAAGAACACGTACGGGTACGGATCGAACGCGCCCGTCTTGATCGCGGCCGAGTTGATCGTGAACCACAGCGCGGTCGTGCCGAGCAGGATCAAGATGAACGCCCAGCTGCCGTTGAGCTCGGCGACCTTGTCCGCGAGCTTCTGCGACCACGTCAGCTTGCTCTCGACCTCCTGCACGGCGTTCTTCGCGGCGCGCTGCGACAGCATCTCGTTCGTCGCGCGCAGCCGGGCGGCGAGCGTCGAGAGCAGCACGATCGCGGCGTGCGGGCGCGATTGCAGATAGGCCGAGAGCGTCTTGCGATCGAGCTCGAGCAGCTTGGTGTCGGTCGTCGCGACGGCGCTCGCCGAGCGAGGCTTGTCGTCGAACAGCGCGAGCTCGCCGAAGTACTCGCCCGCCGCGATGTCCTTGAGCGAGATCCGCCGCGACTGCTCGCCGGGCAAGTGAATGTTCACGTTGCCGTCGACGACGATGAACATCGACGTGCCCGCCTCGCCCTGATGGATGATCATCTGGCCTGCGCTGAACTGCCGCGGCACGACGGCCTTCGCGAGCGCCGCGACATCGTCGGGCCCGAGGTCCTCGAACATCGGAATCGCCGACAGAAGCTCCACGTGGTCCATCGACCACGACTGTATCAGCTCGCCTTTTTCGTTTTCGCGGCCTGGGCCTCGGCCCACGTGACGACTCGGTTACGACCCGTGTGCTTCGCGTGGTAGAGCGCGAGGTCTGCACGTTCGATCAGGGTCGCGCGGTCGCGGCCGTCATCGGGGAAAGCTGCCACACCGACCGACTCCGTCACGCTGAGCGGCCCCTTGTCGGTATCGACGACCACCTTGCTGATCTCGATGCGAATGCGGTCGGCAACGGCCTTCGCCTGCGCGACGTCGACGTTGTCGAGCAGCACCGCGAACTCCTCGCCGCCGTAGCGCGCGGGGATGTCGATCTTGCGCGGCACTTCCTGCAGTACCTTGGCGACGCGGCGAAGCACCTCGTCACCGATCGGGTGGCCGTAGGTGTCGTTGACCTTCTTGAAGTGGTCGACGTCGCACAGCAGAAGCGCGACCTTGTGGTTGTGGCGCTGCGCGCGCTGAAGGAGATCCTCGAAGCGCGCCTGGAACGTGCGATGGTTCGTCAGGCCGGTGAGGCCGTCGGTCGTCGCCATCGTCTCCATCTTCTTGTAGAGGAAGCCGTTCTGGAGCGCGATCGCGACCTGGTTCGCGATCACGGCGAGCATCTCGCGCACGTCGGAGGAGAAGCGCTTCTCGGCGCGTGCGACGAGCGTCAGCGTGCCGATCGCCTCGTCGGCGGACAGCAGCGGCAGCACGAGCAGCGACTTCGCATCGTCGACCTTGACCTTGCGCGTGTAGATCGGCGCCGAGACCTCGCGCGGCTCGCCGCCCGCCGGCAGGTAGTGGCGGTTCTTGACGACCATCGATGCGAGCCCGGCGTTGTCGCGGAACTCGAGGTCCTTGAGCTGCGCGGGATCGACGAGCCCTTCGCCGCCCGGCGCGACGCGCACCGCCGCGATGCGATGCTTGGCGCGATCCTTGTCGTACAGCGCCATCGCCGCGACATCGAACGTCGCGATCGCCGCGCACGCGTCGAACGCGGTCTCCATCACCTGCTCCGGCGTCAGCGCGCGACCGAGCAGCGCGGTCGCCGAGTAGAACCGCTCGTGCTCGTACTTCGCGCGCTCGACGGCGCGGAACACCTGCTCGGCCTGCACGGCGCGCAGCACCTGACCGCCGGCGTCCGCGAGCAGATCGCGATCGGCCTCGGTGAACGGCGCGTCGCGATCGGCGGCGAGGATTCCGCGCAGGTGGCCGCCCTCGCTGATCGGCACGGCGACGAGCGCGGTGCCGGCGCGGCCGCCGTCATAGTAAGGAAGCTGGCCGGGCTTGGTTGCGGCGACGAGCAGCGGCTGGCGATCGCGCAGCACGGCCCCGAGCACGCCGGCGCTCGCGAGACGCGGGGCCTCGGTGATGTCGTCGGCATCGCTCGCGACGTCCTTGAGCTTGACGCGCTCGCCGTCGTCGTCGACCCAGAGCAGCGCGACCGTGCGCGCACCGAGCGAGCGCTTGAGCGTGCCGAGCACCCAGCTCGTCGCGTCGCCGATCATGCCGACGCCGCCGATCGCGAGCAGTCGCTCTTCCTCGTCACGCGGCCGCGGTGCGCGCGAGCCCGGCCCGAGCGCGGCGGCGATCAGCCGGTAGTCGCGCGCGGAGTCGCGCAGCGCGGTCAATTCGTCCTCGAGCCGCTTCGCGCGGCGAGCGCGGTAGCGCGAGGTCAACCCGCGCACGAGCACCGCATGCGCGACCGCCGCGCCGGCGAGGAACACCGCGTGCAGCGATGCCGAGATGACGTGGCCCTCGCTCATCCCGCTGCGCACGAGCAGCGCCGCCTCGAGGCACGCCGCCGCGCCGAGCGTCGCGATCGCACCGGGCCTCGCGAGCACCGTCATCGCGAACGCGACCAGCCCGTAGAGCAGCGGATACGCGGGCGAGCGCAGCCCGCCGGTCACCGCGATCACGACGTGCATGCCCGCGACGAGCGACAGCGCGAGCTCGAGATCGGCGAGGTCCGACGCGGCCGCGAGCCACACCGACACCCGCTGCGCACGCGCGCTCGGCGGCGCGAACTGCATCCGCCGGATCACGCTGGTGACGACGAGCGCGAGCACCGCCGCCGCCGCCATCGCCTGTGGCAGCTGCACGCGCTCGCCGAGGATCTGCGCGCCGTCGACGCCGCCGATCGCGACGGTCACGCACGCGAGCGCCCCCGCGACCGCGCCCACGCTGACCTTCGCCGCTCGCCGCGCGGCCCGCCGCCACTTCGCCATCACGGCCGGCGCACCTCGAACACGACCTCGTCGGGGTAGACCATCCCGAGGTCGGCACGCGCGCGGTCCTCGACCGCCCGCACATCGGATTGCAGCGCCTCGACATCGCGCGCGAGCGCCGCGTTGCCGGCGGCGAGCTCACGTGCATGTCCGCGCAACTCTTCGAGCTGTTGCTCGAGCTTCATCGCGCGCGGATCGCGTCGCAGCACCTGGCCCGGCAGGTAGCCGATCGCGATCGCGACGATCACGGCCAGTCCCAGCCGCACGGCCCAGCGGCGGAGCGCGGGCGCCTCGTGCATGTCGGCCAGATGCTTCATCCCCTGGCCCGACGTTACGGACGCCGCGCGACCGGGGCCAATTTTCTCCCGATCCGATTGTGGTGGAGTTTCGCCCGTCTATGTGTACGCTGCGCGCACATGAGGGGGATCGTCTGTCTATACGTCTGCGCCGCGCTCGCCGCGTGCGGTGAAGACCACTCCACGACCATCAAGTGCGGCGCCGGAACGATGGGCACGCTGACCCAAGGCGGGTCGGTCGAAGTGATGAACGGTCAAGATCTGACCGGCGCCGCGATCGCCGCAGACGCGCACGTCACGCTGCCGACCGCCGCCGTCTCGATCGCGTGCACCGACGACATCGCACCGACCGGCTTCACCGCGCTCGGCCCCGCCGTCACGTTCGGCGCCGATGGCACGTGGTCGGATCGCCCGTTCGATCTGACGCTCCCCTACAAGGCCGCGCGCCTGCCGAAGAACGCACCGAACGGCGCCGTGCGGATCGTCGCGAAGCCGGCGAACGGCCCCGCGTTCTTCCCGGCCGTCACCAACCGCACGCTCGACGACAAGGACGCCTACGCGTCGCGCGCCGCGTTCCGCGCCAGCGAGCTGATGACGTATCAGGTCGTCGCGGCGACCGATGCCGGCACCGCGCGCATGGAGACGTTCGGCGGTAACGCGATCATCGGCGTGTCGATGGGCGGCAACGCCGCGATGACGATCGGGCTCAAGCACCCCGACAAGTTCGACGTGATCGTCGACCTCGGCGGCGAGCCCGGCCCGTCGATGATCTACTCGCTCGACATGGTCCGCACGTTCCTGTTCGGCGGCTTCTGCACGAAGGACGACGAGGCGGCCGGCCGCGGCATGGTCGGTCAGCTGTGCCCGGCGAAGACGAACAAGCCCGAGCAGCACGAGATCGAGTCCGACTACGAGCACATGGTCTATCAGATGGGCGATGGCGTCGGCCTGACGCTGTCGCGCAACCTCTACATGAAGGCGTCGCGCGATCTCGGCCGCGCGCTCGGCAACCCGGCGCTCTACAACCCGCAGAACGCGTACGCGCCGCCCGGCGTCGACTTCTCGTTCTTCGCGCAGGATGCGGCGACGCGCTGCGCGAACCCGGTCGTGCTCCGAGACTTCCACGATCGCGAGTTCAACCCGGATGGCAGCAAGCCCGTGATCACGTTCTGCGACGGCGGCGACATGTCGCCCGCGCTCGGCGTCTTCAACCCGCAGGTCGCGCAGACGAACCCCGCGGAGCTGCTGCTCGCGGTCGATCTCAACAACAACGGCAAGCGCGACTCCGGTGAGCCGGTGATCACGAACGCGTACGAGCCCTTCAGCGACGTCGGCACCGACGGCAAGGCCGACAAGGACGAGCCCGGCTACGACCCCGTGACGAACCCCGACCCGAACCACGACGACTATCACTATCTGAAGAACCCGCTCGGCACCGAGGGCAACGGCAACTACGACATGGGCGAGCCGTATGAAGACGTCGGCATCGACGGCGTCGCGTCGACGTGCCAGGCCGGCTCGACTCCGCCGACCGGCGTCGCCGGTTGCTACGACTACGGCGAGGGCAACGGTCACTGGGACCTCTCGCCGAACGTCAAGCGCTGGTACGACTCCGACCTGCAGGTGCGGCTCGCGGCCTTGACGTCCGACCAGCGCCGCCACGTCTCGATGTGGTTCGACGCCGGCATCCGCGACTTCCTCAACGCCGGCGTGTCCGCGAACCAGGCGGTCGGCCAGGCGATGGCGACCGGCGAGCTGCCGTTCTCGGTCTACGACACGTTCGGCGGGATCAACCCCGGCTCGACGGAAGCGACGTACGACTTCACCGAGACCGACTGGAAGGGCATCGCGCAGAACGGCTTCCTCCGCTACGGCAATCCCGACGCCTCGGCGAGCGACATCATGAACGGCGACGGCCGCCACGTCGGCACCGCGAACGAGATCATCTATCGCATCGAGACCGGCTTCTCGTTCATCGATCACCGCCTCCCCGACGGCGATCGCGATGACGCCCTCGACGGCGGCGTCCTGATGAAGGGCCTGACGTTCACGTCGCCGCATACGGGCCGCATGTCGCCGTACGCGCTCTCGCTGCCGCCCGGCTACAACGATCCGGCGAACGCGAACAAGCGCTACCCGGTCGTCTACGTCCTCCACGGCTACGGCCAGCAGCCCGACGATCTGATCGCGCTCTCCGCGATCATCGCGAACCACATGATCGCGACCGAGCCGCTCGCGACGCGCATCCAGAAGCTGATCATCGTCTACGTCGACGGTCGCTGCCGCCCCGATGCCAACGGCGTGCCCGTGCCGACCGGCGGCGACGGCTGCGAAGGCGGCACGTTCTATCTCGACACGCCGCTCGGCGGCACCGCGCAGATGGAGACGAACCTGCTCGATCTGATGGCGTACATCGACGCGACCTACCGCACGCGCGGCACGACGCAGAGCTCCGTCAGCTACTGACTGACGAGCGTCAGGCTCGACGGCCCGCGCGCCC
>JAFAOG010000425.1 GCA_019237945.1 Deltaproteobacteria bacterium
CCGTCTCGCGCATGCGCTTGACGCCGAGCACGCCGTCTCCGTCGTGGCCGCGCAGCACGACGGCCGCCGCGCGCCGCCCCATGTCATCGGCGAGCGTGCGCAGCATCCGGTCGTTGCGGCCGCGCCCGGAGGTCGGTTCGACGATCAGCTCGCCACCTTCGACGATCGCGTCGTGCGCGGCGGGGACGACATAGATGCGCCCACGTAGGAGCGGGGCAGCGCCCTTGATCAGCTGGACCGGGAGCGTCGCTGCGGTTTCGAGCGCGGCGACCAGCGCGCCATCCGACGCCATCGCGAACACGAGCGCGATCGCGGCGTCCGGCGCGATACCGCGAACCAGCTGCGCCGCCGCGGCGACATCCTCACCGATCACGACGACGACGCGGGAGAAGTCCTGTGCCGCCGATTCCGCCATTTCCGCTTGCGAACTGACCACATGCCGCCGCTCGAGGCAACGGGGGGGGGGCGCGGTCTTAGCGAGTGTGCGCGGAGCGCTCGTTCCGGACGTAGCGGCGCTGCTTGCTCTCGCTGCCGACGTACGCGAACCCGGTCGCCGTGCCGAGCGGCTCGCGCGCCTCGACGATTCGCTCGTACTCGGCCACCGAGATCCGCGTGCGCGCCGCGAGGACCTCCCCGAGGTGTGCGCGGCAGATCGCCTCGTGCGCACGCGGCGACACGAGCGCCGAGAAGAACTCGCTCGTGCATCCGCTGCCGTACGAGAACAGGCCGATGCGCTGGTTCGCGAGGTCCGCGGATTGCGCGTCGAGCAGGCCCGCGAGCCCGAGGTACAGCGAGCCCGTGTAGATGTTGCCGACTCGCGAGCACAGCGCGAGCGACGGCGCGACCATCGTCTCGAACGTCGATGCCGGCAGGATGTGCTCGTGCGCCTTCTTCGCCATCTTGCAGAACGGCACGTGGTAGCAGATGCGAGCGAGCTCGGCGCCGCCGGTCTTCTCGCGCCAGCCGGCATACGCGAGCGTGAGCGCTTCGAGGTAGCACTGGACGCTGTAGTGACCGTCGACCTCGGCTTCGCGCTGGCCGAGCGGGCGCCAGAAGTCATGGACGTGCGCGCTCGCGGTGCCGGAGCCGCCGATGTCGATCGCGGCGATCGCGGGGTCTTCCGTGATCAGCATCGCGACTGCACCGGCGCCCTGCGTCGGCTCGCCGGCGGTGCCGATGCCGTAGCGCGCGATGTCCGAGCACACGACGATCGCGCTCCGGCCGCGGCCCGCGCCCGACGCGATCCACTCGCACGCCGCCATCACGCCGGCCGTGCCGCCGTAACACGCGTGCTGCGTATCGAACACGCGCATCGTGCGCGGCAGCTCGAGCAACCCGTGCACGAACGACGCGACGGGCTTGCTGTGATCGACGCCGGTCTCGGTACCGACGACGAGCATGCCGAGGTCGCGACGATCGCGGCCCGCGAGCACGCGCTCCACGGCGTTCGCGGCGAGCGCGACCGTATCTTCGCCGGGCTCCGCGACCGCCATCTCGCGCGCACCGAGCCCGAGCGTGTACTTCGCCGGATCAATGCCGCGCGCGGCGGCGAGCTCCTCCATGTCGACGTAGCGGCGAGGAAGCGCGATCGCGATCGCGTCGATACCGACCAACATGCGCCGAGTTAATTCGGTGCACCGGCGTCAATCCAGTCGTGAATCAGGTTTTGCGCACACATCGGGAGAGGCGCGCTCGTACCGATGTCAGTTCGGGGCATTCGGACGCCCGCACATGGCGAATCCGAGGAGATCTTGACGAACAAGTAGCTCGCCGCCGAATCACCGGGCACGACCAACGTGCCGCCGCACGAATCGATCACCGCGGGATCGGTGTAGTCGACCGCCGGCGTGTTGACGATCCGGCTGTACGCGGGCGCCTCGAGATTCAGCGGCGCTCCGGTCGTGTGGCACGTCACGCAGATCGTCGAGAACAGCGTCTGAACATTCGCGAACGTCGGGGCCGGCGTCTGATCGGTGCAGAAGGCGGTCGATGCGTCGGGCGTGCTCGGTGACTTGCCGCACGCGACGAGCGCGGCGAGCACGATTGCTTTCACCGCAGCACGCGGCCCATCGCGCGATATTCGCCGCGCGCGGCACGCTCGAGATGCGACTGCGAGATCGATCGGCCTTCACTCGCCGCCGAGAACGCCGCCGCGAGCACTGCATTGCGGATGTTCGCGCCGGTCATCGCCTCGTAGGTGCGCGCGAGCTTCTCGATCTGCAGTGGCTGCGCGACCGGCGCCGACACCGCGAGCATGCGCTCCCACAGCTTCATGCTCTCCGACAGCTCCGGCGCCTGGAACACGATGTGCGACGCGAGGCGGCGCTTGAGCGCGGGGTCGATGCTCGTGTCGAGGTTCGTCGTCATGATCGTGATGCCGCCGAAGCTCTCGATCCGCTGCAGCAGGTAGTTGACCTCGAGGTTCGCGTAGCGATCGACGGCGCTCTTGACCTCGGTGCGCTTCGCGAACAGCGAGTCCGCCTCGTCGAACAGCAGCAGCGCGTGGCCGGCATCCGCCGCCTCGAAGATCTTCGCGAGCTGCTTCTCGGTCTCGCCGACCCACTTGCTGACGACCTTGCTGAGATCGATCTGATACAGCTCGAGATCGAGCTCGCGCGCGAGCAAGCCGGCGACCATCGTCTTGCCGGTGCCCGGCGGCCCGCTGAACAGCGCCGCGACGCCGATGCCGCGCGGCATCTTCTGCTTGAAGCCCCACTTCTCGTAGACCTGGTGCGCGTGCTTGACGCGCGCGATCAACGCGCTGACGTCCTCAAGCGTCTCCGGCGGCAGCACGAGGTCGTCCCAGGTCTGGTGAACGTCGACGCGCGTCGCGAGATCGCCGAGCCGCTCCGCGATGTTGTTGCGAATGCCTTCCTGCAGGTCGTGCAGCGTCAGCTTCGCCTGTGGATCGCGCGCCTCGCGCAGCGCCCGCGCCGCGGCCGCACCGCCGGTGATCCCACCCGCGCCGAGTCGGTAGCGCAGCGCGAGCTGATCGAGCTCGTCGTGCGGCAGATCCTTCGCATCCTCGCCGAGCGCATCGACCCACAGCTCGCGGCGCGACGCGACCGCCGGCACCGGCCACCGCACGCGCACGATCCGCCGGCCCGCGACGCCGAGCTCGACGCCGGGCATCCGCGACGTCACGGCGATCGGCCCGGGCGCGTCCTCGATCGCACGCGCGACGGCGCGCAACCCGCTCGCGATCTCGCCTTCCTTCGCCATCAGCTCGTCGACCTCGGCGATCACGGGGATCGCGTCCTCGAGCAGGCACTCGCGGATCTGCGCGGCGAGCGTCGCGTCGAGCGCACCGGGGGCGACGCGCGTGACATCGATCGCGATCACGCTGCGCCCGGTCGCTGCCGCCGCGAGCGCGACGGCCGTGCGCCGCCCGCTCGTCGCGGGACCTTCGATCACGACGACCGTGCGATCGAAGCTGTTGAGCGCGCCGTCGATGCGATGCACGGCTGCGCGCTGCGCCTCGTCGAGCTTGGCGTCGAACGGCAGCACGACGCGACCACCCGCACGACGGGTCAGCTCCTCGGGCTCGTCGTCGCCGCGCAAGAACGACCACACGCGTGGCGGCACGGTGATCGGTGTGCAGACATCGACCGTCGCTTCGTCGGCGATCAAGAAATGGTGCCGGCGCAGCGGGTGACTCGGCAGCACGATGTCCGCGATCGCTTGTGCGCGATCCTCGGCGAGCCCGACGATCGTCGCGTAGTGCGCGATCGAGAGTCCCTTGCGTGCATCGGTCCCGCAGATCGGCTGGAGCAGCGCGAGCAGCAGCGGATCGACCGCGCGCGCGACAACTCCCCACAGAAAATCTAGCTGGTCATCGGTCAGACCCATCGCGCTCGCGAGCCGCGCATCGCGCCGGTTCGACTCCTTGCGCAGGTGCGTCAATGTCGTCTCGACCGCGGCCAGCTCGGTCCGCGTCGCCTCGAGCAGCTCGGGAGTCACGTCGATCCCGGACCTTGCGACCGCCAGCCTCGCCGCCAGCCGGATCCGCCTCAGCTGCTGACTGAAATAGCCCCCGAGCATGCCGTCGCAGCATACGCCATCCCGGCTCCCCAGATTCCCCATCCAGGTTAGGATGTTACGCCGCTAAAGATCCTGCATTTCCAAGGGGGGAGGCAGGGGCTTTCAGCCGTAGAAGAGAGAACCAGGGGTCCTAGGTGAGCTTGCCCGAAAAGCTGCATCGCGACGACGAAGCGAAGACGAACCGGCCGCCGGAGCTCTCCGCGCCGAATCGCCAGGCCGCGCCGCAGGATCCCGCGGCAGAGCACGCGGATGCGCAGGCCGCGACCGGCCTCGCGAACGTCGCCGTCAGCAACACGTCCGCATCGGCGGCCGTCGGTGTGCCGAGCGCGGCAGGTCGCGCCGAGGCGATGGAGCTGTTCCGCGAGGTCAACGGCGGCCCGGGACAAGCGGCGCCCGATGCGAAGGCGCCGAGCGCGAAGGACAAGGCGAACGCGGCGCGGCTCGCGCCCGAGCTCGACGGCGGAGCGCCGGCGGCGGGCGCGTCGGCGAATGCGCCGGCAACGGCGAACGGCGTCGGCCACGCGCCGAGCGAGAAGAACCGCGCGGAGGCGATGGAGCTGTTCCGCGAGGTCAACGGCGGCCCCGGCGAAGCGGCGCCCGACGACGTCAAGGCGAACGCGGCGCGGCTCGCGCCCGAGCTCGACGGTGGAGCGCCCGCGGTGGGCGCGTCGGCGAATGCGCCGGCGAAGGCGAACGGGGTCGGGCACGCGCCGAGCGAGAAGAATCGCGCGGAGGCGATGGAGCTGTTCCGCGAGGTCAACGGTGGTCCCGGCGAAGCGGCGCCCGACGACGTCAAGGCGAATGCGGCGCGCCTCGCGCCCGAGCTCGACGGTGGAGCGCCGGCGGCGGGCGCGTCGGCGAATGCGCCGGCAACCGCGAACGGCGTCGGCCACGCGCCGAGCGAGAAGAATCGCGCGGAAGCGATGGAGCTGTTCCGCGAGGTCAACGGCGGTCCCGGCGAACCGGCGCCCGACGCGAAGGTCAGCGCGGCGACGGCGGTGAACGGGCCCGAGGTCCGCGCATCGACGCAGCAGGCGCGCGTCGCGCCGCAGTTCAACGATCTGACGCCCGCCAAGCAGCAGGCGAATGCGGCGGCGCTCGCGCCCGAGCTCGACGGTGGCGCGCCCGCAAAGAAGCCGAACGGTGCGGTCGGTGTGCCGAGCGCCGCGGGTCGCGCGGAAGCGATGGAGCTGTTCCGCGAGGTCAACGGCGGTCCCGATGCGGCCGCGCCGAACAACAAGGCGGTCGGCGTGCCGAGCGCGGCGGGTCGCGCGGAGGCGATGGAGCTGTTCCGCGAGGTCAACGGGCCGAGCGCGTCGGAGGTCAAGGCGAACGCGGCGGCGCTCGCGCCGGAGCTCGACGGTGGTGCGCCCGCGAAGAAGCCCGGCGGGGCGGTCGGTGTGCCGAGTGCGGCGGGTCGCGCGGAGGCGATGGAGCTGTTCCGCGAGGTCAACGGGCCGAGCGCGTCGGAGGTCAAGGCGAACGCCGCGGCGCTCGCGCCGGAGCTCGACGGTGGTGCGCCCGCGAAGAAGCCCGGCGGTGCGGTCGGTGTGCCGAGCGCCGCGGGTCGCGCGGAAGCGATGGAGCTGTTCCGCGAGGTCAACGGCGGCCCCGTCGGAGCGGCCGCGGCGGTCAACGGGCCCGAGATCCACGCCTCGGCGCAGCACGCGCATGTCGCGCCGCAGTTCGGCGATCTGACGCCCGCGGCGGCGCCCGCGACGAACGTCGGCGGCTTTGCCGTGCACATCGCGGGCGGTGCGGCCGCTGCGCCCAAGCGCCTCGCGAACGTTGCCGTCGATCACGCGGAAGAGGCGCATGACGCGAAGGCCGGCGCAGCCGCGCCCGGCGATGCCGCGCCGCCGCAAGATCCCGCGCAAGACGCCGTCGAGAAGCACAAGCCGGCGCTCGAGACCGCCGTCGGCGCCGCGAAGGACCACGCGGCCGCGCACGCGCACGCCGCGACGAGCCAGACGACCGGCATCTCGAAGATGGATCACCAGATCCATGCGCCCGAGGCGAAGCACGACGCGCACGAGGCTGCGGGCGCCGAGGTGCCGCACCTCCCCGCGCACGCGCCTGCGAAGCACGCTGCGCCGACGCTCGGGGCGAAGCAGGCGACGGGACCGGTCGACGTGCACGCGCCGATGCCGAAGGTCGATGGTCACGGCACCGGATTGCTCGTCGATCCGCGGCCGCCCGCCCACGATCCCGAGCCGCTCGTCGACGCCGAGGGCAACCAGGTCCACTACAACCCGCACTCCGGCAAGGCGCCGGCGCCGCATGCGAGCGCGCATGGTGGCGGTCACGCGGCGATCACGGCGCCGCCCGCGCCGAAGCTGCCCGACAACCTCAAGTCGGCGAACCAGACGCAGCTCGATGCGTTCATCGCGAAGGCGGCGGCGGATCGCGACGCGAACAAGTCGAAGATCCAGGCGAAGCAGCTCGCGAAGTCGGCGCAGGTCGGCGTCGACGCGCAGGTGATCGCGGCGCAGGTCAAGCAGAAGAACGAGAAGGAGCTCGCGCGGCTTCGCGCGAAGGCCGATCAGGACAAGACGCTCGCCGAGCAGAAGGCGAAGGAGCAACAGCAGCAGCAGGGTCCGGTCACGATCGAGTCGCTCAAGGAGAAGCTCGAGTCGACCGCGACCGCCGACAAGCAGAAGCTGCAGATCGAGTTCGACGAGAAGCGCCAGGAGCTGACGGTCCGCCTCAAGGCCGAGCGCGAGACGCTGATCGAGCAGTCGCAGAAGCAGATCGACAACTTCAAGACGCAGCAGGAGGCCAAGAAGAAGGCGGCCGAGGCGGCGTGGACGCAGCAGAAGACGCAGATGGAGCAGGTCGCGAAGGACCTGATGGTCCAGATGCGGCACCAGGTCGAGGCCGATCAAAAGCGCCTCGAGGCCGAGAAGGACAAGCTGTGGGCGGCGACGAACAAGAAGCTGCACGATCTCGACACGCAGACCGCGGCGAATGCGGCGAAGGTGCTCGCCGACGGCAACACGAAGGCCGGGCAGTGCGAGGCGAAGGCGCATGGTGATGCGCAGGCCGAGCTGACGCGCGCGCAGGGCGAGGCGCAGGGCATCCGCGGCGCGGCGCAGTCGAAGGCGGCGGGCGTCGAGGACGAGGGGCAGAAACAGTCGATCCTCAACGGCGCGGCGGATCGCGCGCAGCACGTGATCGGTGCGGCCCAGACGAAGGCGACCGACATCGAGACGAAGGGCAAGCTCAACGGCAAGGCGATGCGCGCCGAGGCGCAGAAGTCGTCGGATGCCGTCAAGGACGCGGGCAAGAAGGCGCGCGCCGACGTCGAGAACGCGGCGAAGGATCAGGTCGCGGCGATCGGCAAGAAGATCAACGAGCTCCTCCCGCTCGCGCAGGAGAAGATCAAGAAGGCGGAGACCGACCTCAAGGCGAAGCAGGACGCCGGCGAGGCGAAGCTCAAGGCGCAGTTCGCCGACACCGAGGCGAAGATCGCCAAGCTCAAGGGCGAGGCCGACGCCAAGCTCGCGAAGCTCGACACCGACGCGACGACGAAGCTCGAGAAGGATTACGCGACCGCGGTCGCCGCGATCGACAAGCGCGTCGAGGTCGCGCGCGCGCAGCTCGCCGCCGGCAACGAGAAGAACATCAAGCAGCTGCAGGCGATGGTGGACAACACCTGCAAGGCGATCGACAAGACGGTCGTCGACACCGAGAAGCAGTTCGAGCACACCGTGCTCGACGCCGAGAAGCAGGCGCAGGCGTTCATCGTCGGCCAGCTGCAGAAGATCAAGGCGGAGGCCGACAAGGCGCTCGCCGCCTGCGACAAGACGTACGAAGACCAGATCAACCAGATCAACGCGGCCGCCGCCGCGACGACGAAGCAGATCGAGGAGACCGCGAAGGGCAAGATGCTCGAGGTCGAGGTCCACACCGCGACCTTGCTCAACGACATCGGCGATGGCTCGCGCATGCAAGCCGTGCAAGAGCAGCTCAAGTGGTACATCAAGAACAAGCAGCCGCTGCCCGCCGGTTACGGCGAGACGGCGAAGCCTGCCGAGCCCGCGAAGAAGCCGGCCGACCCGAACGCGCCGGCCGCTGCGAACGACAACGCCGGCGCCGCGCCGAAGCAGGAAGAGCCGGAGAAGTACGGCCAGGAGAAGGACAAGGAGAACACCGCCGACATCGAGGCGCAGAAGCTCGCCGCCGAGCAGCGCAAGAAGCTCCTCGATCCGAACGACCTCTCGCCCGAGGGCGTCCAGGCCAAGCTCGAAGAGTCACTCAAGAAGGGCCAGAAGGAGACCGCCGACGCGCACGCGCAGAGCGCGACGGAGACCGTCAACAAGGCGACCAAGGATCAGCTGTGGCACCTGTCCGAGACGCAGCGCCACAAGAACGATCAGCTTGCGAAGCTCGAGTCGGGCAATCAGGACGCGCTCAACGAGGTCCACAAGGCCGAGGCCGACGAGAAGCATGGCAAGGAGGCGGCCGACAAGATCCAGGCCGCGATGGCCAAGACGAACTGGTACGGCGGCAGCTCGCCCGACAAGAAGGCGATCATGCAGGCGCTCGAGGGCGCGACGCCGGAACAGATCGAGGCGATGCGCGAGGCGCTCAAGGCCAAGGGCATCAACCTCGACGACTTCGTCAACAAGCACATGTCGGGCGACGAGCAGAAGGAAGCTCGTCTGCGCCTCACCGGCGATCCGATCGCGGGCGACCTCGCCGCGCTCACCGGCGCCGGCGGCCACCACATGACCGGCAACGAGAAGTTGCTGCTCGGTTGCACCGGCATCATCGGCCTCGCGTTCGTCGCCGGCAATGGTGACAACAACGTCGGCGTCGACAACGCGCGCATCCAGGAGATCCTCAAGCGCTACCCGCCGGGCAGCCCGGAGCTCGAGCAGCTCAAGGCCGCGTACGAGAAGCAGACGGGTCGGCCGTTCGGCGAGTTCCTCGCGCAGACCGGCAACGAGTCGACGGCGAAGAGCCTCGGCATCGAGGTTCCGAAGGCGGACACGCGCTCGAAGGAGGAGATCGAGAAGGAAGCGGACAAGAAGTCCGACGCGATCCTCGCCGACCCCAAGAACGCCGGAAAGATCAACGCGGGCACCTGCGGAAAGAGCGTCGCGGACCTCAACGAGGCGCTCAACGGCTTCCATCTCGACAGCACGCGCGCCGAGAAGGTCCAGTCCGCGCTCGAGGGCAAGAGCCCCGAGGAGATGGAGTACATCAGGGCGCAGTACAAGGCGCAGACGGGCCGCGATCTCGATCGCGATCTCGAAGGCCGCCTCTCAGGGACTGCGCTCGCCGAGAGCAAGGCCACGCTCCGCAATGACAAGGAGGCGATGGCCGTCAACAAGATCCTCGGTGCCGAGGAAGCGTCGTGGACGCCGTGGACCGTCGACGACAAGAAGATGCAGGACTCGCTCAAGGAGCTCAAGGATCCCGCGGAGCGCCGCGCGGTCCTCGAGGCCTACGAGAAGCGCACGGGTCGCAAGCTGCAGGACGTCATCGCCGAGAAGATGACGGGCAACGATCGCGAGCTCGCGACCGCGCTTGCGGACGGCGACGAGCTCAAGGCCCGCATGGTCGAGCTCGACGAGGCGACGAACGGCGGCTGGATGAACGGGATGCACAAGGCGATCGCCGAGCGCACCGGTCTCAACACCGAGCCGCTCACGCGTGGCCTCGTCAACTCGCTCGTCAGCCCGGTCGGCGCCGTCGCGATGGCGGTCGCGCCCGACACGAAGATCATGCTCCCGGGCGGCTACGAGCTCGAGAGCGGATCGATCCACAAGGTCGACTCCGACAAGATCTTCGAGCTGCTCGAGAACACGCCGAACCCGGCGGATCGCGAGCGCCTGAAGGATCTCTACAAGCAGAAGACCGGCCACGACATGGACGCCGACATGGCGCAGAAGCTCGTCGGGCCGTCGGGAGATCAGTCGAAGCTCGATGCGTACAAGGCGGTCCAGGAAGGCCGCATGGACGACTACCACGCCGCGCGCATGGACGACGCGGTCAGTGGTCTCAACGACACGAAGGCGTTCCACGCGCAGCTCGAAGGCAAGAGCGAGATGGAACGCAAGGCGATCATCGAGGCGTACAACAGGCGCCATCCCGAGGCGCCCGACGCGTTCAACCGGATGCTCGACGAGCAGTTCGGCGCCGACTCGATGGACAAGCAGAAGGCGCAGCTGCTCGCGACGAGCAAGGACGACCCGACGACGGGCGCCGTCAAGCTGCCCGACGAGTTCGTCCTCAAGTACGCGCAGGACAGCGTGTGGAACCGCGCCGCGAAGTCGATCGACAGCGCGACCGCCGTGTTCGACAAGTACCCGTTCCTCTACGCGGTGCCGATCGTCGGCTCCGCCGCGGCCGAGGCGAAGGGCTTCGCGTACTTCTCGCGCGGCTGGGGCGTCGACAACGACGCGATCAAGGGCGTCCTCCAGGGCAAGAGCAAGGAAGAGATCGAGGCGCTCAAGGCGAAGTATCCCGACCTCGAGAAGGATCTGACGTACTGCCTCTCCGGCCGTGACGCGTTCGAAGTCCAGCTGATGCTCAAGGACGGCGAACCGAAGACCGACGAGGAGAAGATCAAGCGCCGCCTCGCGCTCTACGAATTCGATCGCGGTGAGGCCGGCGCGTGGATCCCGGGCATGAACCGGGTCTCCAACGGCATCACGGATCTCATTTCGCCGTCGGGCGAGATGATGGACAAGCAGGCCGATCAGCTGCGCAAGCAGCTCGAGCTGATCAAGGCCGGCGGCCAGCTGCCGCCCGAGGCGCAGGCCAAGCTCGAAGCGTCTCTCGGCATGATGGACGAGTCGTCGAAGAACTTCGGCGAAGCGCGCAGCGCGGTCACCGATGCGATGGCGACGGCGGTTGGCGCGGTCGTTGGCGCGGCGGTCACCGTGCTCACCGGTGGTGTCGCCGGCGCGATCCTCGCTGCCCTCGCGACAGGCGTCGCGACGGTCGCGACGAAGGTCTGCATGCTCGGCCAGTCGTACGGCCGCAACGAGATGGGCGTCGACCTCGCGATGACGGCCGTGCAGATGGCGACCGCGGGTCTCGGCGGCGGCATCAGCAAGCTCAGCGAGAGCTTCTTCGTCCAGGTGCTCAACGGCGCGATCGGCGCCGCCGCGTCGAACTTCGCGCAGACCGCGATCACGTCGAAGGACGCGCACGATCTGCTCGGCCTGCTCGCGCAAGCGACGAAGTCCGGCATGGTCGGCATGCTCTCGGGTGGCGCGAATGCCGCCGCGACGGCCGCGATCGCGAACGCGATGCAGGCGCTCAGCGCGAAGGCATTTGGCCCGAATGCGCCGCTCGCCGGCATCATGGTCAAGGGCTTCGTCAGCGGCGCCGGTGGCTCGATCGCCGGCACGTTCGCCGAGGCGATGGTCGATCCCGATACGCTCGCCGGAAACTGGGACCAGGTGTTCGCGAAGCTCGCGCAGGGCGCCGCGACCGCCGGCTTCCAGAACGGCCTGACCGAGGCTGCGTCCGCGCATCACGAGCGCATGGAGCAGGTCAACGAGCGCGCGAAGTCCGCGGTCGAAGAGGTCAAGAAGTACAACGAGGAGCACGGCAAGCCGCGCAACATCCAGGAGGAGCAGGCGGCGTTCGCGAAGGCGATGAAGGAAGGCTACGAGGGCGTCATCGCGGAGCAGGAAGCGAAGGCGAAGGCGTCCAAGGACGCGCAGCAGCAGACGCCGAACCCCGACGAGGTCCAGCGCAGGCTCGACCAGCACCCGCCGGCGGAGAACAACGAGCCGCAGCCCGCGCAGCACGAGGATCCGCAGGCGGTCGCGAAGAACGAGAAGGTCGGCGACAAGCCGGTCGAAGAGATCAAGCAGCAGATGGACGAGCTCGCGGCGAAGGCGGGCAAGGACGAGAAGCTCCCGACCGCCGACGGGAAGGCCGCGCCCGCGGACGAGAAGGTCACGCCGACCGACGAGAAGGTCACGCCGACCGACGAGAAGAAGGTCGCGACCGGCGACGAGAAGGTCACGCCGGTCGACGAGAAGGTTTCGCCGCTCGCCGCGACGGTCACGCCCGTCGAGCAGAAGGCGGCGACGCCCGAGGAGCAGCAGGCCGCCGAGCCGAAGAAGAAGGCGAAGACGCCCGAGGAGCTCGCGAAGGACGCGCAGCAGCGCGCGAACCGCGATCGCGAGCAGGGCATCACGAAGGAGCAGCGCGAGACGTTCGACGCGATCGACAAGCTCGCGCTCGATGCCAAGACGCCCGCCGACTTCGAGTACATCCGTCAGCTCGAGGTCGAGGCGAAGCGCCCGGTCTCGGAGCGGTTCTCGCACAACGACGACGAGCTCATGCTCCAGGCGATGGAGCGCGAGACCGGCAGCCACGGCGTGCACGCCGATGGCACGCCCGTCACGGCCGAGGAGCATCAGGCCGCGGTCGACGAGACGCACGAGAAGCTGCTCGCCGCGAAGGTGCAGGAGAAGGCCGCGGCCCACGACCAGGCCGTCGACGAGCTCACCGCCGAGCAGAAGGCGGAGTACGGGCTTCGCGATCACAACGTCACGAAGGACATCGTCGAGCGCGCCGTTCCGAACGGCGAGGGGCGCAAGGAAGTCACGGTCGACGCGGCGATCAGCCTCGGCATGGGCGGCGCCGGTGCCGCCGGTGCGCACGGCGATCAGGCGGCCGAGGTGAAACCGGGCGAGGTCCGCAAGGATCGCATCGGCATCGAGGACGCGTCGAAGCCGGAGCTGTGGGGCACGCTCGGGCACAAGGAGATGGGCCAGGAGGCGAGCGCGATCAGCTACGGTCGCGACGGCGTCAAGACGGGCGATATCGCCGAGCACGACACCGCGATGCCGGCCAAGGCCAGCGATCTCGCGCTGCAGGTCGCGGCGCAGCGCAACTCGTCGGGCGTCGGTACGGTCGAATCGCAAGGCGCGATCGGCCCCCTGGAGTTCAAGCCGATCCACGACGAGCACGGCAAGATCACCGGCTACGAGGTCGGCGTCCCGACGCAGATCGAGGTCAAGCAGCCCGACGGCACGACGAAGATCGAGACGATCGTCGTCAAGACGAAGCAGGGCGTCGACATCTCGACGGGCATGGGCCCGGCGCGCGAGCTGCTCACCGAGGATTCGGGCCCGCGCAAGCAGCAGATCAAGCCCGAGGACGCCCAGTCGCTGAAGTCGCTCACGGACGAGAAGGGTCAGGTCAAGCAGAAGGGCCCGGAGTTGATCTCCGGCGAGCAGGCGCTCGCGATGAAGCCCGAGGACTTCGCGGGTCAGCGCGTCCTCGGCATCGGCGGCGGTCCGACGTCGGAGTGGGCGATGGAGCACGCGGCGAACGGCGGCGCGAAGTCCGTCGAGGTCGCGGGCCAGATGCCCCGTCCGAAGACCGGTCCGCTCGCGGAGCGGCTCAATGCCGTCGAGGCCGAGATCCGCACCTACGTCTCGAAGGGCGAGAAGGTCCCCGAGGCGCTCACCGAGAAGCACCACCAGATCGTCGAAGAGCACGTCGCGCAGCAGCAGGAGCGCATCACCAAGGCGAACGAGATCATCAACGATCCGAATTCGACGCCGCTGCAGCGCGAGCGCGCCGAGCAGGACCGCGCACGCATCGCGTCCGATATCGATCCGTTCCTCGGCTCGCGCGTCGATCGCAACCACGAGACGCTCAACAGCGAGCAGATCAAGCACGTCCAGGCCGACGTCATCCAGGTCAAGCCGATCAAGGAAGGCGGCAAGACGGTCGTCGAGGTCACCTACGCCGATGGCACGACGCGCATCGTCGATCGCGTGATCCCGTCGATCGGCGCCAACCCCGACCAGCCGGGCGGTATCCACAAGATCCTCGACGCCGCACCGCCGGAGATGAAGCTGATCCCCGTGATCTCGGGTGGTCGTTGCGTCGGCCTCGAGAGCGAGCCGGCGGGCATCTCGATCAGCGGCGCCGCGATGGTCGGCACGCTCGGCACGAACATGCCGCCCGAAGTCCTCAAGCGGATCCCGCCCGAGATGCGTGATGCGGTCGTGTCGAGCATCATCGATCACGCGTATCGCGAAGGCGTCAGCGCCGGCTCGAAGGGCATCGTCCCGGGCATCGAGAACGTCGGCACGAACACCGAGCTGACGATCGAGACGATCAAGAAGATTCCGAAGGAGCAGCGGAGCACCGAGCTCGAGGCGTTCCTGCGCGAGCACCAGACCGAGCGCGACCTCAAGTTCGGCGGCGAGAATCGGTTCCCGGAGCTGCAGCCGAAGTCCGGCACGGTCGACCAGCGCGTCGCGAAGCTGAACGAGCTCGAGCAGAAGGCGCCGGCGGATCCGAAGGCGGCCGAGGAGCTCGCGAAGCTACGCAAGGACCCCGAGTGGCAGGACGCGATCGCGAAGAAGGCGGCGGGACCGGAGCCCACGCCGGCAGCGCCCGTCGCCGAAACGCCGATCCAGGGTTTTGGCAACAAGGGCAAGGCCGGCGATACGCCGGTGCCGCCGCGCGAGGAGCGCATCGCCGAGCAGCGCCTGCAGGGCCACGCCGGCATCGAAGTGCACAACCACTTCATGGGGAACGTCGAGCCCGAAGGGTTCCTCGCGCGTCTCCATGCCTCGAACGGCGAGGCGCTCCCCGAGGTCAACGGCAAGCCGGCCGTGTCGACGTACGAGGGCCTGCTGCACGAGATCGTCGACCTCAGCCTCCCGAAGTTCGACGAGAACGGCAAGCAGACGAACGAGAAGGTCATCGACGAGCTCGCCCACAAGTTCAAGAAGGATCCGAAGACCGGCGACCCCGTGAAAGATCCGGAGACCGGCAAGCCGATCATCGAGAGGCGCGGCGTCGCCGGCGATGCGATCGAGCACGCGAAGACGGTCGAGGACCGGATCAAGAAGTACAAGGAGTGGCTCGAGGATCCGGACCTCAAGCCGGAAGAGAAGGCCTACATCAAGGAGTGCGTCCACGAGGAGGCGAAGAGCGCCGTCGACAAGGCACTTCGCGCGAGCAACGAGACTGACTTCAACTCGTCCTACGCGATCCGCGACGAGCTCGTGAAGGGCTTCTACGGCGATGGCGAGCGCGCGAAGATCCTCGGCGACGCCTACGACAAGCCGTTCAGCGCGCAGGTCGAGGCGTATCGCGAGCACTTCGAGGGCCGCCCGCGCGTGCTGGAAATGGTCGAGCACGCCGAGAAGGCGCAGGCGGCCGCTGAGAAGCCGGGCCTCTCCGACGGCGAGAAGAAGACGCTGCAGGAGAAGGCGAACGCGGCGCGCAAGGTGGTCGAGGAGCAGGTCGCGTACGACCGCTATGCGAAGGACACGATCCTCGCGCTCGCCAAGGACGGCATCACGTACACCGAGCAGTCGAACAGCCTCAAGAAGATGGAGCAGCGCTTCGATCCCGAGCAGCTCGGCGCGCTCAAGCGAGAGCTCGCGCTCGAGCATCCGCAGATGGCGGAGGCGATCGAAGCGATCGAGATCAAGCACCTCGCGATGATCACGACGAACGAGTTCGGCTCGCGCGATCCGAACGTGTCGCACGAGGATCTCGATCCGCGCGTCCACGATCGCAAGAACGCGAAGAAGTTCAACGAGGACGTCAACCGGCTGATGGAGCAGGTCAAGCGTGGCGACACGACGGGTGTCGACATCGCCGGTGCCGAGTTCTACTCGTTCGACGCCGAAGGCCAGCGTCGCATGGCGTACCTGTACAACCGGCTCGCCGCGGAAGCGCGCGCGAGTGGCCAGGTGCTCGTGCTGCGGCCGCACGTCGGTGAAGGCGCGAACGACACCGTCACCGGCAAGCACTACGGCCGCGACAACGACCGCCAGATGGTCGGCAACGAGCTCAGCCACTACAAGCGTGCGCGCGAGAACATCGACGCGATGATCACGGCGTTCGAGCACGTGGCGAAGCAGTTCCCCGACGGCAAGCTGCCGCCGGA
>JAFAOG010000249.1 GCA_019237945.1 Deltaproteobacteria bacterium
GAACGTGGGGTTCGATTCCCTCCGCTGCGACGATGCGTACTCTACTGCTCACTTCTGGCTACGAGCCACTCCAGGTCATCGCCTGGCAGCGCGCGATCACGCTGCTCGCGCTCGACAAGGTCGAGGTCGTCGAGGAGTACGACGCGCAGATCCGTGCGACGTCGCTCGTGCTGTACGTCCCGGCCGTCGTGCGTCTGCGCAAGCTGTTCCGCCGCACGCCGAAGCCGGTGAAGTTCTCGCGCGTCAACATCTACGCGCGCGACGGCCACCGCTGCCAGTACTGCGGCCTCGTCTGCACGATCGACGAGCTGACGTACGACCACGTCGTGCCGCGCTCGAAGGGCGGCAAGACGACGTGGGAGAACATCGTGTCGGCGTGCTACGCGTGCAATCGCACGAAGGCGAACCGCACGCCGGCCGAGGCGCGCATGAAGCTGCTGACGATCCCGAAGCGTCCGACCTGGATGCCGGCGGTCCAGATCCGCGTGAGCACGCGCTCGGTCCCCGATGCGTGGCGCGACTACGTGTACTGGACCGGCGAGGTCGACAGCGAGGAGGGCGGGGCGGACTGAGTCCCAGGTCCGCAGGCGTTCGCGCAGCGGCAACTGCGCGGACGTGCTGGCTCATGATGCGACTGGTGTCGCAGCGCCGCTGTCGACGGCGTGAGATCGGTCCGATTCCGATATGAGCCGCGATCTTTTCGTCTTGCGTTGGTGTCTATATGACACTATCTTCAAGGCATGGAGATGCTGCTGCGGTGCGAGGTCGATGCGGGCGAGCTCGTGCGCGCGCATCCGCCGGTGATCGGCCACGCGCACAAGCGGATGGTCACGGAGCTGTGTGGGCTCCAGACGACCGGCCGCGTGGTCGTGTCGCGGTGGCGGGCCGGCGACATCACATCGACGTGGCATGACACCGAGGTCATCGCGGAGCGCGGCCACTACCGCTACGACGCGGCGAGCGACGGCGTGTGGCATGTCAACTTCGCCGACCCGGCGCTGTTCGTCGCGTACGGCTCGGCCCTGCTCGCGCAGGACGAGCTGCAATGCCTCGAGCATCCGATCCTCGGCTCCGTGCGCGAGCTGCTCGACGCGGAGGACCAGGCGTGGACCGAAACGCGCGGCGAGCGCGGCGTGCCGACACCTGTGCTCGTCGCGGGCGCGGAGCGTCGCTGCGCGCTCGATACGCGCCGGCTCTACGGCAATCAGTTCGCGCGCGCATCGGCCGACGACGTGCGCGCCGCACTGCAGATCCTCGCGCCACCGACGCGCAGCAACATCGTCGCGATGGCCGCGCCGGTCGGCAGCGGCGCGTACACGCGCGAGGACCTCGAGCAGATCCTCGTGACGGCGACCACGGGGTTCGCAGCGGCCGTCGCGGAGAGCGCACGGCTGTGGCCAGGCACGCCCGTCGAGGTGCGCACCGGCTTCTGGGGCTGCGGCGCGTTCGGCGGCAACCGCCACGTCATGACGATCCTGCAGATCGCGGCCGCGCGGCTCGCCGGTATCGCGCGGCTGCGGTTCTACGCGTTCGACGACGCGGGCCAGGCGGTCCTCGCCGACGCGCGCGCGTTCGAGCTCGGCGACGATCCGATCGCGGCCGTGCTCGCGCGCGGATACCGGTGGGGCATGAGCGACGGCAACTGACGCGCCGCGCGGTGGAACGCCGCGAGCGCTACCGGTGGACGCGCGCCCAGAACGGCGAGCTCTGCGCGAGCGTCGCGACGTACTCGCGCACGTCTTCGCGGGCGGCGGCGGGCAGCTGCGGGAATGGCGTGACGTGCTCGTCGGGCACGTAGCGGAACGTGAAGTTCACGCGCCGCGTGCGAAAGCCTTCGATCGTCGGCGGTAGCGACGTGTCGTGCTTGTTCTCGACGCGCTGCACGCGGTGGAGCAGGTCGTCCTTCCAGCGCGGGCCGCCGAAGATCTGGAGCGAGCCATCGTCGAGCCACTCCGTGCGGACGGGCGGCGCGTTCTCGGGCTGGCCGCGGCGTACGAACTGAAAGCGCGCGCGCTCACCGAGCGACAGCGAAGCGACAGGCCCCGGTTCGAAGTCGCGATGCTCGCCGACGCGAGCGGCGTCGGTGGTCTTGTCGCCCTCGACGCGCGAGCCGTAGAAGTTGACGAGGCACGTGTTGAGGTGCCAGCCGCGCGGCACGGTCTGCGGCGGGAAGTCGCGGCGGACGCGCTTCTCGATCTGGAGCACGAGGCGCGCGAGCACCGGCGGGAACGGCTCGGCCGCGACGGCGACGTGCTTGGTGCGGCGCGGCGGCTCGTAGTAACCGAGGCACGCGAACTGCCAGTTGCCGAGCCAGTAGACGGGGCGCAGGAGCGGGCGCTGCTGCTTGCCGGGTGGGGGAGGGCGCTTGGTCGAGTAGCGCATCTCCCAGAGCGGCCGCAGCGTCGCGAGCCAGCCGACGATCTCGGCGCGCGCGGGCGCGTCGATGAAGCCGGGCTCGTACACGTAACAGCGGTCGATCACGAGGCAATCCTTAGCACGCAACCACTCCCGCAGACGGCCGATAGAGGCGGCATGCTGAGCTGGTTGTTTCGTCCGCAATGCGCGGCGTGCGGTGTGCTGTGCGAGGCGCCGCTGTGCGAGGCGTGCCGCGCGTCGCTCGTCGAGAATGCGGCGGCGTGCCCGCGGTGCGCGCTGCCGACCGAGGGCGCGGTGACGTGTCGGCGCTGCGTGCGCGAGCCGCTCGGGCTCGACCTCGTGATCGCGCCCTGGCGGTTTGGCGCGCAGCTCGCGAGCGCGCTCAAGCGGCTGAAGTTCGCGAACGCGACGCACGTCGCGCGCACGATCGCGCCGCTGTGGGCACCGGTGCTCGCGGCCGCCGTGGGCGATGGCGCGCGCGATTCCGCGATCGTGCCCGTGCCGCTGCACTGGCGGCGGCGGCTGCAGCGCGGCTACGACCACACGTGGCTGCTCGCGCTCCACGCGTGCGCGGCGGGCAAGCTCGCACGGCCCGCACCGCTGCTCCGGCGCGTACGGCATGCACCGGCGCAGAGCACGCTGCCGGCGTCGCAGCGCGCCGCGAACGTGCGCGGGGCGTTCGTCGCATGCAAACCGGTGCCCGAGCGCGTCGTGCTCGTCGACGACGTCGTGACGACCGGCGCGACGCTCGCCGCCTGCGCGACCGCACTGCGTGCCGCCGGTGCGCGCGAGGTGATCGGTGTCTCGATCGCGCGTGCGGACTAATGTGCCGCGAGCACGAGGATCTCGACGCGCGCGTTGACGTCGGGCGCGCTGTCGTCCTCGGGATCGACGAGCGTGTGCAGGCTGCCGAACCCGCGCGCCTCGAGACGCGACGGCGCGATGCCCCACTGCACGAGCCAGCTGACGACCGCGTCGGCGCGGTGCTGCGAGAGCGCGAGGTCGGCATCGGGGTCGCCGCTCGGATTGACGTGCGCGACGATGCGCACGTGCGCGAGCTCCGGGTGCGCGCGGAGCAGGGCGCCGGCCTGGCCGAGCACGTTGAGGCTCGCCGGATCGAGGTGCGCGCCCGCGGTGAACTTGACCGGCGCGAGCAGCTCGAGCTCGCTCGGTGCGACGAGGACGAGGCTGTCGCCGGCATCGGGGCAGCCATCGTCGTCGTCGTTGCCGTTGATCGTCTCGGCCTGGGTCGGGCAGACGTCGCGGTCGTCGGGGATGCCGTCGTGGTCGGCGTCGCCGCTCGGCGCGGGAGGCGGCATCGCGACGTGCGTGTGCGAGCGCGTCTCGAGCGGCGGCGGCGGCTCGACGTGGACGAGGCGTCGCGTGCTCGGCAGGAA
>JAFAOG010000259.1 GCA_019237945.1 Deltaproteobacteria bacterium
CGAAGCCCGCGGCGACGCCGGCGAAGCCCGCCGCGAAGCCGGCGCCCGCACCGGCGAAGCCTGCGGCGAAGCCCGCGCCCGCTGCGAAGGCGCCCACGAAGCCCGCTGCGAAGCCCGCGCCCGCTGCGAAGCCCGCGCCGGCCGCGAAGGCCCCGGCGAAGGCGCCCGCGAAGCCTGCCGCCAAGGCACCTGCGAAGCCGGCTCCGAAGAAGAAGAAGTAAGCGGCGAAGAAAGAATTACCGCCAAGAAGCGAAGGGGCAGAGAGCCAGCCACCAGACCCTATACGGTTTGGCTCTCCCTCTAATCGCTCGGCTTCCTCTGCATCTCCGCTCCTTGGCGGTAATTCCGGGTCCGATCGACGAGCTACATGAAGCCCTTGGCCTTCAAGTAGAGTGGCAGCACCACGACGGCGTACAGCATCGCGACGATCACGATCGCCGCGAAGTCGCGCATCGTCACCTTGATGACGAGGTCCGGCTTGTGGTGGCGCACGGCCGAGTACCACCCGCCGATCAGGCCGAAGAAGATCCAGAGCACAGGGTGGTAGAGGAACGACAGCGTGTTGATCTGGAACACGATGCCGGAGAACGCGGCGGTCAGCGCCATGCCCCAGATCACCGGCGTGCGCGTGCCGGGGAGCTTGCGCAGCTCGCGCATGCCGACGATCAGCGTCTTGAAGCAGAGGAACACGATCGACAGGAAGATCACGAGGCCCGTGATCCCGAGCTCGGCGAGCGAGAGCAGATACGAGTTGTGTGCCGCGAGCCAGAAGTGCTCGCCGAACTCGCGCGCGCCGACGCCGTAGATCGGCGAGTGGTGCCACATGTCGAGGCCGGCGGACCATGCGTCGTAGCGCATCGCCGTCGATATATCGGCTGCCTCGTCGTGGCGCCCGCCCAGCATCAGGACGGGCGCGGCGACCAGCACGGCGGGTATCAGCACCTTGAAGCCGTAGCGCCGGAACAGGTAGATGCCGGGCACGAGCATCGCCGCGACGAGACCGCCGCGCGACTGGGTTCGGAAAACCGTATACATGACGAGCGCGACACCCGCGTACATCGCGAGCTTGCCGGCGCCACGCTTGCGCAGCGCGAAGCCGATGAGGAGCGCCATGCCTCCCGCGCAGATCGTCAGCGCGCATTCGTTCGGATCCTGGAGGTCGCCGCGATAGCGCACGCGCTCCTCGACGGAATACGTGCCGAGCAGGCCGACGTACTCGCAGCGATACTCGAGGCCTGGCTCGGCGTCGGGCCCGCGGCACTGCTCGCTCGTCTCGCAGAGGCGGCCGTCGGGGCGGCCTTCGATCGCACCCTCGGCCTCCTCGCCGCCGATGCATTGCTTCGCCGACAGGCCCTGATGTGCGCAGATGAAGGAGATGAACACGCACGTCGCGCACAGCACGCCCGCGATCGCCTGGAAGGTTCGAAATCGCTGGATGCCGTGCGCGATCGTCCCGTAGAGGCAGAACAAGATCGCGAGCTCGACGGTGCGCCCGAGCAGGGCCGCCGGCTGGTTGATGGCCGTCGAGACGACGCCGACGACGAGCAGGCTGATCACCCAGGGGAGCGTGTTCGTCGCGACCGGTTGGAGGCGGCGGAGCCGGATATCGATCACGAATCCGACGACCGCGAGCGCCGTGAACAGGTGGAGGAACGGCACGCGCGCTAGCAAGGGGAACGCTTCCTGGGGCCGCGCCAGGATGAACACGATCAGGAACGCGATGCCGGGAAGGGCGAACAAGCTGCCTGACCATAGCATCCGAGGTATGCTCGTCCTCGGTGAGTACGCGCGAACGGTTCGCCGGAATGTTGCACCGGTCCGGCGCGCTGAAGGTGATCATGCACGCGCGCAAGCTCGCGCCCGTGCCCTCGACGATCTCGATCCTCACGTATCACCACATCGCGGAGGACGAGCCGGGCTATGCGTTCGACGCGGGAGTCGCCGACGCCACCCCCGCGCAGTTCCGCCGCCAGATGGAGATGCTGGCGCGCCACGGCACACCGATCGGCATCGACGAGCTGATCCGCGCGCTCGACGGCGCCCCGCTGCCGAAGAACCCGGTGATGGTGACGTTCGACGACGGCTACCGCTCGTGCCACGACGTCGCGCTCCCGATCCTGCGCGCGGTCGGCATGCGCGCGACGTTCTTCGTCCCGACGCGCTTCATCAGCGAGCGCCGCCTCTACTGGTGGGAGCGCATCGCGTACGTGCTGAGCCAGGGCCGCCGCGCGTCCGCGACGCTGACCTATCCGGCGCCGATCGAGATCGTGCGCGAGGAGCCGGGCACTCACCACAAGCTCACGGACATCATCAAGGACACGCCCGGCCTCGATATCGATCGCTTCCTCGACGGGCTGTGCGAGGCGTTCGGGATCGAGTGGAGTCGCGAGATCGAGGCGCAGCATGCCGACGGCCTCGTGATGACGTGGGATCACCTGCGCGCGCTGACGCGGGCGGGCATGGACGTCGAGTCGCACACGCGCGGGCACCGCGTGCTGCAGACGCTCGATGACGATGCACTGCGCGACGAGCTCGCCGGCAGCAAGCAGGAGCTCGAGTCGCAGCTCGGCCGGCCGATCCGCGCGATCGCGTATCCGGTCGGTCGGCGCATCGCGCGCCTGGCGAAGATCCGCGCCGCCGTCGAGGCCGCCGGCTATCAGGTCGGACTGTCGAACTCGAGTGGCGCGACGCGCATCTGGCCGGCGCCGATGTCGGGGATGTGGCCGACCGACCGCTTCGACGTGTGCCGGCTGTCGACGGACAAGGCGCTCTCGGATGCCATGTATCTCGCGCAGGTAGCGGTGCCGCGGCTCGCTTATATAGGTCGCCACAACGATTAATTGGATCCGTCGCCGGCGGCATCCGAAAATTTTCGGATGCAGGACATTCGCCGCACAAGTCCCCGGATCGACGTCGAGGCGCTGTGCTGGGAGATCGTCGGCGACCGCGAGATCGGCTCGCTGATCGTCGACCTGTCGACCGAGGGCGCGCGCGTCGAGCGGCCCTACACCGGCGGGCGGATCGAGCGCGAGGTCCCGCTGCAGATCGAGGTGCCCGGCATCGACGAGGTGATGTGGGCGCGCGGAGACGTCGTGTTCGACCAGCTCGTGCCTTCGCGCACGGCCGGGCCCTTCCAGCTGCTGCGCCGCACCGGCTATCGCATCGCGATCGCGGCCGCGCGCGATCTGCGCCTCGTGCGCGACTACGTCTACTCGCTCTACGAAGCGCGCATGCCCGTCGACGATCGCTTCGAGATCGCGTTCTGGTAGAGCGCGAGATACGCATCGACCATGCGCCCGTAGTCGTAGCGCTCGAGCGCGACCTCGCGGGCCCGCGCCCCCATTCGCCGCGCGCGTTCCTTGTCGGCGAACAGCGATTGCAGCGCCGCGCGCAGCGCCTCTTCCTCGACCGGCACGAGCATGCCGGTCTGGCCTTCGTCGATCACGGTCGGGATGCCGCCGACGTTCGTCGACACGACCGGCAGCCCCGCCGCCATCGCCTCGGGTACGACGAGCGGTAGCCCTTCGGTCTGCGACGACAGCGCGAACACGTCGAACGCCGGCATCAGGCTCGGCACGTCCATGCGCCGCCCCGTCATCACGACGCGCGATGGATCCGGCAGCGCCGCGCGAGCCGCCTCGACATCCGCGCGTGTCGGGCCGTCGCCGACGATCACGAGCCGCGCCCCCTTCGCGAGCAGCGGCGCCATCGCGCGCACGAGCAGCGCCTGGTTCTTGTACCCGTCGAGCCGGCCGACTGTCCCGACGACCCACGCATCGCCGAGCCCGAGCTCCGCGCGCGTCTTTGCCCGCGCCGCCGGATCGGGGTGATAGCGATCGAGGCGGATGCCGTTCGCGATCGTGTGCATGCGCGCGCGCGGCGCATCGTGCTGGGCCTGCGCCTGCTCGAGCGTCGTCTCGCTCACCGCGACGAACGCATGTGCGAGCTGCGCCGCCGCACGCCGGAGCAGCCGGTTCGCCCGCCCCGCCGGATTGCGGCCGTGCTTGGTGTGGATCGCCGCCGCGCCCGCGAGGCGCGCCGCGGGAGCGCCGTAGATCAGCGGCAGCGGATTGTGGGTGTGGACGACGTCGGCGTGCATCGTGCGCAGCGCCCGCGCGAGCCGAGGCACGAGCGTCGGGTCGAGGCCGCCGCGCTTCTCGACGCGATCGACGGCGATCCCATGCTCGCGAAACTCGTCGGCCATCGCGCCATCGGGCGGCGGTGCGAGCGAGATCACGCTGACCTGATGACCGCGCGCCTTCTGGCCGATCGCGAGATCGAGCGCGACGCGCTCCTGACCGCCGACGCCGAACGACGACAGCACGTGGACGATCGACAGCACGTTGCAAACCTAGCCGATATGGCAAGCTCGTGGCGTGTCCGAGCCCGCCGCTCCCGCCAGCGACGCCGAGATCCTGTCGTCGATCGGCCTGACGCTCGGCGACGGCATGGTCGAGGCCGCCGCCGCGCAGATCGCGCGCCGCATCCACGGTGGGCGGATCCGGGTCGTCGGGTTCGTGCCGGGGGACGATCAGGTCGCGATCCCGCCGCTGATCATCCAGCTGGGTCTCGCACTATGTAACCTGACCGGCGGAACGGTCGCCGTCGTCGACGCGAACGTCCGCTACCCCGGCCTCGGCATGCTCGCGCATGGCCAGGCGACCGACACGAAGGAGTCGGTGTTCACGACGCGCTGGCTGCGCGGGTCGCTCGCGCTGCTGTCGCCGCCGAAGGTCGAGCGCGCCGGAGAGGTCGTGCCGCAGCTCGCGCGCGTCCTGCTCGAAGGCGCCGACCTGTTCGCGCACGTCCTCGTCGACCTGACCGGGTTCGAGCTGCTGGGCGAGCACGCGAGTGCGGCGGCCTGCATGGATGCGGTTGCGCTGGTCGGGCGCGCCCACCACACCCGCGAACAGGAGCTCATCCAGCTCGCCGATCTGATGCCTCACGGCCGGTTTCTGGGTGTGATCTTGGTGGGCTAGCCGGTGGGCGATCACGCACGACTGCCTGTGCGGCGCCGCGCACTGTGCTGCTCCCGCTCCTTTCTGTAGTGGCAGTTGCACGAGGTTCCGAGCCAGTAGGCGCTCCGCTGTCAGCCGGAACCCGGCCCGCCGCTTGAAGGGGGGACTCGCCCATGTTCTCCTCCTCTTCGATGCGCTCCCTCGAACAAGAGAAGATTGCGGTCATCGGTCTCGGCTACGTCGGCCTTCCGGTGGCGCTCTCCTTCGGCAAGATGCTCCCGTGTGTGGGCTTTGATATCCGGCAGCGCCGGATCGACGAGCTCAAGCAGGGCCACGACGACACCCGCGAGGTCACGACCGAGCAGCTCAAAGCAGCGACCAAGCTCGAGCTGACCGCGGATCCGTCGAAGCTCGCGGACTGCACGTTCTTCATCGTCGCGGTCCCCACGCCGATCGACGAGAACAACCGGCCCGACCTCACGCCGATGATCTCGGCGTCGCGCACGGTCGGCCCGTACCTCAAGAAGGGCGACATCGTCTGCTACGAGTCGACGGTCTACCCGGGCGTCACGGAAGACATCTGCGGCCCGATCCTCGACGAGAAGAGCGGCCTCAAGAACGGCAAGGACTACTTCCTCGCCTACTCGCCCGAGCGCATCAACCCGGGTGACAAGGAGCACACGTTCGAGAAGATCATGAAGGTCGTCTCGGGCCAGAACGACGAGACGCTCGAGCGCGTCGCCCGCGTCTACGGCTCGGTCGTGCACGCCGGCGTGCACCGCGCGCAGTCGATCAAGGTCGCGGAAGCGGCCAAGGTCATCGAGAACACGCAGCGCGACCTCAACATCGCACTGATGAACGAGCTCGCGCTGATCTTCGACCGCATGGGCATCCGCACGCAGGACGTGCTCGAGGCCGCCGGCACGAAGTGGAACTTCCTCAAGTTCTCGCCGGGTCTCGTCGGCGGTCACTGCATCGGCGTCGACCCGTACTACCTGACGACGAAGGCGCAGGAGCTCGGCTACCTGCCCGAGGTCATCCTCGCCGGTCGCCGCATCAACAACAGCATCGGCCCGTACATCGCGCAGAAGTGCGTCAAGATGCTCACGCAGCTCGATGTTCCGCTGCGCAAGGCGAAGGTCGGCATCCTCGGCCTGACGTTCAAGGAGAACGTGCCCGACCTGCGCAACTCGAAGATTCCCGATATCGCGAAGGAGCTGACGCAGTTCGGCATCGACGCGATGATCCACGACCCGATGGGCGACGCTCGCGAGGCGCACGAGGAGTACCACATCGAGCTCACGTCGCTCGAGAAGTTCACCGGGCTCGACGCGGTGATCCTCGCGGTCGCGCACGACGACTACGTCAAGGACGTCGAGAGCATCTTCGCGCGCGTTCGTGACGGCGGCGTCGTCATCGACGTCAAGAGCGCCATCAAGGGCGTCAAGCCGCCGCGCGGTATCCGTCTCTGGAGCCTCTGAGTGACACGCACCCGCTACGACGAGATCTGTGAGGATCTGATCAACTCTCCGCGGCGCTGGCTCGTCACCGGCGTCGCGGGGTTCATCGGGTCTGCACTGCTCGAGAGGCTGTTGGATCTCGGGCAGACCGTCGTGGGCGTCGACAACTTCCTCACCGGGCACAAGCGCAACCTCGACGACGTTCTCCGGATCAACCCGGATGAACGGCTGCAGTTCCAGTTCATCGAGGGCGACCTGCGCGACCCCGACGTCGCGAAGAAGGCCTGCAGCGAGGTCGACATCGTCCTCCATCAGGCGGCGCTCGGCTCGGTACCGCGTTCGATCAAGGATCCGCTGTCGTCGCACCAGCACAACGTGGACGCGTTCCTCAACGTGCTGTGGGCGGCGAAGGAGGCGGGCGTCAAGCGTGTCGTCTACGCGTCGTCGTCGTCGGTGTACGGCGATCACCCCGGCCTGCCGAAGCACGAGGATCGGATCGGCAAGCCGCTCTCGCCGTACGCGGCGACCAAGCGCGCCGACGAGATCTACGCGCAGGTGTTCAACGACTGCTACGGCCTGCAGATGATCGGCCTGCGCTACTTCAACGTGTTCGGCCGGCGCCAGGATCCCGACGGGCCCTACGCCGCCGTGATCCCGCGCTGGATCTCGGCGATGGTCGAAGGCAAGCCGGTCGTGATCTTCGGCGACGGCTCGAACAGCCGCGACTTCTGCTACGTCGACAACATCGTCCAGGCGAACATCCTCGCCGCGACGGCCGATGCCTCGGCGACCGGCACCGTCTACAACTGCGGCTGCAACGGCCGCACCGACCTCAAGGAGCTGTTCGTGATGATTCGCGACGACCTCGCGAAGGATTTTCCCGAGGTCGCGAATGCCGAGCCGGTGTTCGAGCCGCCGCGCCCGGGCGACGTGCTGCACTCGCAGGCCGGGAT
>JAFAOG010000269.1 GCA_019237945.1 Deltaproteobacteria bacterium
ACCACTCGCTCGGTCTGCAGCCGCAGCTCGGTGTGGCGATCACCGCGGGCGTCGAGTTCCGGCTGTGAAAGCCCTGCTGCTGCTGCTGCTCGCCGCATGCAGTAGCAAGCCGGCGCCGGGCACGACGACGCTCCTCTTGCGCGTCACCGATGGTCCGTGGCCCGTCGGCTCGCGCGTGTTGCTGCTCGACGCGAAGCAGGAGCCGGTGCGCTTCGGCAAGCTCGATCTGTACGGCGCGCGCCAGGGCGCGAGTGCGTGCGCGATCGCGCCGAGCGTCGTCGGTAGCTGGGACGGCATCATCCTCGCCGACGGCACCGGCGAGCTGCCGATCGGTGCGGCGGGCTGTGGGCACATCCCGTACGGCCGCTATCACGTGTGGGCGTGGCGCGGCATCGAGTACGAGCTGTGGCAGGGCGACGTCGATCTCAGCGCGAACAAGGGCAAGGTCGAGCTCGATATCCCGCTCGAGCGCGCGTGGAAGCCGCAGGGCACGCTCGCCGCCGACATGCACGTGCACGCCTTCGCGTCGCACGACTCGACGCTGCCGAATCTCCAGCGCGTCACCGCGCAGGCGGCGGCCGGCGTCCAGGTGATCGGGCTCTCCGATCACGACACGAGCGGCGACCTCGACCGCGAGATCGCGGAGCTGCACCTCGGCGAACGCATCGCATCGGTCGCGTCGAACGAGCTGTCGAGCGATCAGCTGCACGCGGGCGTCTATCCGGCGCAAGGGCCAACCCCCGAGGACCAGATCCTTCACGCCGACGCCGAGCACCTGTTCGCGTTCGCGCACGCGATGCCGGGCAATCCGGTCGTGCAGCTCAACCATCCGCGCTTTCGCGTCACCGCGCTCTACGATCAGCGCGCGTGGGACGGCACGACCTGGCCGCCGCCGTTTCCGCTCGCGTACGATGCCGTCGAGGTGCTCGCCGGCTACACCGCGTTCAACGCGCCTGGCGACCGCCGCTTCGACGATTCGGTGCGCGACTTCTACACGCTCGTCGATCACGGCCACCTCGTCACGCCGATGGGCAACAGCGACACCCACGATCTCAACTGGGTGCTCGACGGCACGACGCGCACGTACGTGTTCGTCGAGGACACGCGCACGCAGCCGTTCGACGAGGCCGGCTTCATCGCCGCGATCCGCGCACGCCGCGTCGTCGCGACCAGCGGGCCGTGGCTCGACGTCGAGGTCGCGCCGGCGCAGGGCGTCGTGCCGACGGTCGGTCCCGGCGAGGCTGTCGTGCCGCGCGATCACGCGGTGTGGGTCGACGTCACGGTCTCGCAGACGCACTTCGTCCACGTCGACCGCATTCGCATCACCGTCGGCGGCCAAGCCAAGCCGCAGGTGATCGACGTCCCGCCGAACGTGCGCACACACCGCTGGGCCGGCAAGGTCGAGGTCGGCGACACCGACACGTGGATCGGCATCACCGCCGACGGCGACACCGCGCTGCCGCTGCCGCTGACCGGTAGCTACCAGAAGGACAAGTGGAAGCGCGACGGCGTGACGCCATTCGCGATCGCATCCCCGGTGCTCGTCGACGCCGACGGCGACGGCCACTGGAAGCGCGGCGACGCCGACCTCAGCGTACGATGAGCCCGAGCTCGAGGTTGGCGCCGCCCATCTGGGTGCGCTCGTCGACCGGCGCCGGCGAGACGCTCGTATCGATGAAGCGGCCGTAGCCGAACGCCAGCTCGAGCGTCAGCTGCACGCGTACGTGCGCGCCGCCGAACTCGAGGCCGCCGCGCGGCATCACGAACGGCGCCGAGATGAAACGCGAGCCGTCCTCGACGTAGCCATCGCCGCGCGCCCACCCGGCGTCGATGCCGATGAACGCGCCGGTGTGGGGCCTGTCCGCACGCCACTCGATGCCGGCGTGCGGCTCGTACAGCTGGTCGCTGCTGCCATAGCCGAGCTCGGCGACCGTCAACGCGCCGCGGAGCCACACATCGCCGAGCCGCGCGGCTGCCGCGAAGTCGTAGACGACGACCCCGCCGCCGAAATCCGGTGGCGAAAACCCGCCCAAGCCGATGCCGGCGCGCCCGTAGAAGTCAGCCGGCTCGGCACTGGCAACGAGCGGCACGAGCAGGATCGCGAGAGCAGCGAATCGACACATCGCGCGACATCATCGCAAGCCGCGCGCCACCGGCAACTATCGAGAACCGCGTGCAGCGACGCTCGAAGTTCCGTCCCTGTGACGTCACACGCGTCGCGATCGAGTCGTCACGGCCGGTAGATCAGCGAGACCGGCGTGCACACGCGAACGCTTGCCGGCGCCGCGTAGGGCTCGTACGTCCAGCCGGCGACGTCGCGCGCGATTGCCGCGTCGAGCTGCGCGTGGCCAGTCGGCTCGGCGAGCGTCGCCTCGATGACGTTGCCACCCGGCGCGATGCACACGCGCAGGCGCGCCGTTGCCCGCTCGATGCCTTCGCCGCGCAGCGCGACGCGCAGCAGATCGGCGCTCGGCAACCGGGCCTCCCCGGCGTGCGCCGGAAAGCTCGGCTCGATCACCTCGGTCGCCGCATCGGCGGGCAATCGCAGCGCCGGCGTGTGGACGTCGCCGGTGTCGGGAATGATGTGTGTCGTCGCGCAAGCAGGAACCAGCAGCAGCACCCAGATCCGCATGCAACGCGCACCGTGCACCGAATGTGCCTCGTGCAAGTGCTTGCACGATCACGCGCGCGGCCGTCTCTTTGCGTACCGCCGGTACGCTCGTATCAAACCGGCTATCATCGACCGGGCGATGGAGAGCTTCGTCCAGGGCTGGAGCCTCACGATCCTGCTCTGCGCGTTCATCGTGCTGGTGTTCCTCGCCGGGTACCTCCACGTGCACCGCGAGCTGACGTGGGTGCGAGCGCTGACCGACTACCTCGGCTACGCGTCGGTCGGCGAGGAGCCGTCGAAGCCGTCGCTCGAGCAGCAGGTCATCCGCGACGAGGCGCACGCGATCCTCGAGTCGAAGGACCCCGCCTGGCAGCAGCGCCAGATCCGCAGCTGGCAGATGCGCGCCCAGCGCCTCGAGCCCGCGCTCGCGTTCTGGGTCGATCTGCTGCGCCAGCTCGGCCTGCTCGGCACCGTGCTCGGCATCGGCCTGTCGCTCGCCTACACCGGCAGCGACCTGACGAAGCTGCTCGGCCCGCTCGCGGTCAAGGTGTGGACGACCGTCGCCGGCCTCGCGACGAGCATCCTGTTGTCGGCGAGCTTCGCGATGAAGCTGACCGCGTGGGTCGATGCCGCCGAGAAGAACCTCGAGGCGTGGGACGCGCGCCGCAAGGGGACGCGCGCATGAGGCGCGGACGCCGCCAGCCGCCGCCCGACCTGACGTCGCTGTTCGACGTGCTGTTCATCGTGATCTTCGCCGCGCTGATCCGCGCCGCCGCCGTGCAGCACGCCGCGGAAGCTGCGCCGAAGCCCCCTCCGCCACCGAAGCCGCTCGATCCCGCGTCGCTGCAGGCGCGCGCCGGCATCCAAGTTTCCGAGCGGCCGAACGTGATCGTACGCGTCGCGGCGGATGGCCATGTGACGGAGCCGGCGATCGCGACGTTCCTCACGGCGACCACCGATCGCGAGAACCCGGTCTACACCGGCGACGTGTGCGGCTTCGTGCACGAGCACCAGCCGCTCGTCGATCTGCCGCGCGCGCTCGTGATCATCGCGCCGGCCGTGAAGCTCGCCGACTTGCCGCACGCGCTGTACGAGGGCCTGCGCGGCGACGTCGATCGCTGCCTGCAAGACCACCATGCCCTCGCGGTGATCATCGAGCCATGACCACGCCGTTTGCGAAAGACGTCGCGCGCGAGCTCGACCGGCGACATCGGCGCCGGCGGCTGATCATCCTCGGCGGCTGGGCGCTTCTCGTCGTGCTCGCCGCGCTCTACCTGCGCTGCGGCCGCGGCTGGGGGCTCGGCGGAGGCTCGGGCGGCACGGGCGGCGGCTCGGGAAGCGCGGCGCAAACCGAGGCACCGAAGCGCTGCGACGTGCGCGTCACGTCGAACGGCTACGAGATCGCAGGCCACCTGCAGACGCAGGACGACATCATCTCGAAGTGCCCGCAGGGCGTCGACGTGATCGTCACGGGCGCCGCCCCGCAAGGCGATTGGGATCGGCTGAAGTCTGCGCTCGACGCCGCGAAGATTCCGACGTTCTCGCGATAGCATCGCGGGGCACGAAGCAGGGGGAACGATGTCGGGTACCGCGACCAGTGCGCTAACGCCTGCTCAGGCGAGCGCCGTACTAGAGGCCATCAAGGCCAATCTTTCGATCGTCCTCACGTCCGGATCGCGACTCGTGCCGGGGCAGCTGGCATCGGCGACGCTGTTGCCGGCTACGCCTGAGATCGACGCTAGCGAGCTCGCCAACGGCGTACTCAACCTCGCATTCGTCGCGAAGAACGTCCTGTTCAAGGATCCGAAGCCCGTTGCCGTCCCTGACGCCGGCGATCTCACCGGTGACGATCTTGCGCCCACCGTGGCGAACCCCGGCGACCCACCGACGGAAGTGCTCGGCGGCTTGCCATTTCCGGCGCCGGTCGGCCTCACGACGACGCCATCGACGGCGACGGCGACGAACGTCCCGGGGGACCTCGGCCAGGTCTTCGGCTCGATCGCGCTACCGCGGCTGAGGGTGTCGGTCTCCGTCACCTGGCGCCTAACCCGGCAGAAGAATCCGAAATCGCGGTGGGGCGAACGGACGCCTCAGGTCGAAGGCAAGGACTTCATCGCCATGAACGGTCTCTCCTCACCGACGGTCTCGCTCGCAATCCCGCCGCCGTTCGAAGAGCTGCGGCTCGACACGATCGCCTCCCCGCAACCAGACCGCGCGTGCCTTTTCGCGGATGTGACCCTCGCGCTCGGCGGTTCCGATGACGGAACGTCGGAGCATGTGCCCGTCAAGCTGGGCCCGTTCACGCTGGGGCCGCTCGAGATCCTATTGCTGCCTGTGTTGATGCCGACGGTCGTCGCAATGTTTTCGGAACCAAATTTCGGCGCGACGAATACTGGAACCGTGCTCGTCATGGTCCCGGAGCATTCGCCGTTGTCCAGCGCGCGTGCCTTGTTCGATCACCTGCGCCGCGTCGAGTCGGCGCTCGATGCAGTTCGTGGCATCGGCGGCGTTGCAGCATGGCTTCTCGGCATCGACGAGCTGCTCGATGCCATACCGGATCAGCCTCGCGTACGGTTCAAGGCAACGAACCAGATCCCGCGTCTCGGCGATGTCGTCATCAAACCTGGCGTCGTGTTCAGCCTCGGCGAGACGACGTTCGACGACCAGACTCATTCGATCGCGGTGCTCGGGCTTCCGGGGACGCAGGTGAACTTCTTCAACGATACCGACTTCAAGCACACGGACCAGGGAATGTATGTCGTCGGCATCGGCGCCGCGCCGTTCGTCGCGATCCGCGATCTCGAGGACGGTGACTCGAAAAGCGAGCCTCCGCGAACGATGCCGCCGGGGGTAATCGCGACCTTCGAGCCGGACACCACCGATGACGATCATGACTGGGAAGACTCGCTCTCGTCGGTGCAGTTCGATCCGGACTGGCTGAGCTTTGTCGCCGAGCAGGCGAAGACGGGGCCGGTCGATCCTCCGGCCGGCGGCTGCCTCGTCGTGCTCCCGCCGTTCGGCGACCTCGAGTGAGGGCGTTCCAACTGGTTCAATGGTCCGATCAGTTATGGCATGATGACGGAGATGAGGACGTTTGCGTGGTGCTTCGTGCTGCTGGCGGGATGCTCGACAACGCCGCCATCGATCGAGCTCGATTGCGCAGTCGGCACTCAATGCCAGAACGGGACGCTCGGCGTTGGCGGCATCGTGTCGTATCTGCTCTACCGTGACGATCATCTCGTTCAGCCGTCGCGGCTGATCGCGTTGAATGACGGCGTCGTGCAGATGCGCGTCGAGGCCGATGTTCCACAGATCGTGGGGATCGCGCCCGGGACAAGCGAGCTCGCGATGCTGGATGACAACGGCGCGATTGTCGCGCGCCGCACGATCACCGTCGGCGACATCGAGCTGCACCTCGTCTCGCCGATGATCAGCGGTTCCAACGTGCCCGCCGGGCGGTCGATTCCGATCACGATCGACCCTGAGGTCGGCGGTGCGCGCTCGATCGGGTCGCACTACTTTCAGGTTTCGCTCGACGGCGCGCCGTATGACTGCTGGGGCACGGACACCCGTTATTGCACCGGCCCGGTGTTCTACGAGAACGTGCCGCTCGATCCGCTCGATCCCGGCGACCACACGCTCGCATTTCACTCGCTCGACGGCGGCAGAGACTGGTCGTTCACGCTCACCGCGCGCTGATCATTTCGTCACGCCCTTCGGCAGTAGCAGCCAGTAGCGGCCGGGGCCGCCCATGCGTCCGCCGAGCTCCTCGGCATCGCGGTCGTCGCCCCAGTAGATGTCGCCGCGCACGGCGCCGAGGATGCCGCCGCCCGTATCTTGCGCGACGAGCAGGTGCTGCCACGGCGACGTGCCGGTCTTGCCGACGTTCGGCGCGTGCGCGTCGACCCAGATCGGCGTGCCGTGCGCGATGAACGCGCGGTCGATCGCCATCGAGCGCCGGGTCGTCAGGATCACCTTCTCGCTGCCGACGGCGCCCGGCTCCTTGCTGATCTTGAAGAACACGTAGCTCGCGTTCTGATCGACGATCTCGTCGAACCGCGCCGCGTGCTCGTTGAACCACTTGCGGATGCCGATCATCGTGCCTTCGCCGGGCTTGAGCTCGCCCTTCAAGGCGGCGCCGACGCCCTTGTACGCGCGGCCGTTCTTGCCCGCGAACACGAGCCACACCGTCGAGCCGTCCTCCATCTTCACCTTCGCCGACCCTTCGATCTGCGCGAACACGAGGTCGACCGGATCGTCGACATACATCAGCTCGAGCCCCTTGCCGGCGAGCGCGCCCTTGCGGATCTCCTGCCGCGTGTAATACGGCACGACCTCGCCGTTCTCGAGCTTGCCCCAGATGCGGCGCGCGTGCGCATCGCGGATGAACGGCGTCAGGTCCACCTCGACGAGGTCACTGGGACGCGCGAGCACCGGGTACTTGAACGCACCGTGCTGCGTCTTGCTGCCGCGCATCTCCTGGACGTAGTAGCCCGTGAGCTTGCCGACCGGTCCTGTCTTGCCGGCCGCGACCCACGGCTGGAACTCCGCCTCGAACATCGCGCGCGCACCCGCGTCGTCGCCGTCCTTGACCTTCGCGGCCGCCGCGCACGCATGCCGCCACTGCTTCGCGATCCCGCCGTGGCCGTCGGCGCCGACGGGCGCGCTGTCGTCGAGCTCGGCGAGCTTCGTGCACGACGCGAGGAACGACCGCACGGCCTCGGCGAGCTTGTCGTCGCGCCAGCCGGGCAGGTCGGCCCACGTCGCCTTCGTCAGCGTCAGCTGATCGTGGGCCGGCGGTGGCGGCTCGGCCGCGTCCCCCGGTCGCTCCCCGGCGCTGGCCTCCGGCGGGCAATCCGCGGCGGCGGCACGAGCGAACAGAAGGGCGACAACGGCGGCGGCGCGCATCATCAGACGATGACAACGCGCGAGCCGCAGCGCAAATTCACTGGATCGTGTACGGCTTCGCGAACACTTCGACCCAGTTGTCGTCGGTCGGCTGGTCGATGACCCACGTCGACATGACGATGTTCATGCCGGTGACCGCCGCCGACGCGAAGAAGCCGTACGCGCCGGGCCACGGGTTGATGGCGCCCGCGATCGACACGTGCGTCCAGGTGCCCATCGAGTCGCGCGACGCGAGCAGCATCTCCTGCGTCGTCGAGTCCTGGTAGACGACGTACGGCTGGCTGCCCGGCGGCAGCACGATGCCGGCGTCGTCGCCGACGAAGTGGAACTCGGGCTTCGGCAGCCCGTCGACGGTCTGGCCGACGATGCGGTAGCCGTCGTCGATGATCTCGGGCGTCGGCGCGGTCGCGCTGTTCGGCTGGTCGACGACGTACTTCAGATCGTCGGCGGTCGCATCGACGTACGCGACGTGCGCGACGCCCTGATCGTCGACGGCGACCGTCGGCGACCAGCCGTCATCACCCATCGTGCCGTCGAGGACCTTCGGCGTCGCGAACTGACCGGTCTGCGGGTCGAAGCGCGACAGCTTGAGGTCGCCGTTCGTGCGGTCGTAGTAGACGACGACCGGCGCGTTGTTGCGCGGGTCGCGCGCGCTCTCGATGAACAGGCCCAGGCCCTCCGGCAGCGGATAGATGTTGGTGTCGGCGGAGCCGGTGCCGGTGTTCGGGATCGGCGCGGTGTCGACGACCCACGTCTGCCAGTCGGCCGACGACGTGGGGACCGGCACCTGCGCGGCCGCGTAGCGAACCTCGGCGTGGCCGCCGTTGTTGTCAGGGACGTGCGCGAGGTACGCGATGCCGGGGCGCCCGTCGTCGGTGCGCAGCGTGAGCGACGTGTACATGCCGACCTGCGTGCCGCTCGCGTCGTCGAACGACGTGCCGGCATCGACGACGTGCATCTGCCACGTGCCGCCGACCTTCGCCGCGAACTTCAGCGATGCGTGCGTGCGATCGAAGTACGAGACCATCGGCGTGCCGTCCGGCGCGACCTGGATCGACGTGTACATGCCGATGTCGTCGCCGTCGTCCTCGATGCCGCCGCGGATCTGCGAGCCGGGAACGACGACCGGGCCCTCGGGCACGCCGTCGACCCACTCCCAATCGACATCCGGGATACGGCCGCCGTTCGCCTTCGCGACGCAGAGATCGCCGTGCGACGACGCGTAGGCCGAGACCCACATCGATCCGTCGGCGCCGGTCGCGATGTCGCTGTATGGTCCGATGCGGCCGGGCGGGATGTCATCGCTGCACACGCAGGTGTTGTCGATGCAGAACGGCAGCTGGCCCTTCGGGCACGGGCCGCAGTCCTTGTCCATCTCGCACGACTGCGCGGGGTGCTTGTCGCACGAGCACGCGGGGACGAGCGAGGTGGCGAGCGTCACGAGGCCGAAGAACAGGACGTTCTTCACCGTGCGCGAGCGAAAGATCTTCCGCCGACGGCGGCCTCCGATCAGGCCGAAGCCGACGAGGCCGAACAGCACGAGGCTGCCCGACGTCGGCGCTCCGCCGGTCTGGCACGCGCATCCGGTGGCGCCCGACTGGCCGTGGAACGGCGCGATCAGCGCGATCGTCGTGTTGCCGGTCTTGTCCTTCGTCCATACCTGCAGCTTGCCGTCGCCGGCGAGGTGCTGCGCGGTCGCGAGCGCGAGCGTGCCCTCGGCGAGCGGCACGTACTTCGTATCCGGCTCGGTGTTGCCGACGCGGCCGAACGCGATCATCACGTCCTTGCCGTCGACGATGTCGTACACCGGCACGACGACCTGATCGTCGTCATCGACCTTCGCCTTGTCGACGAAGACCTTCGGGCCGACTGAGTCGATCACGACGGGGTACTTCGTGACGTCGCTGGTCGTGTGGTAGTCGCCGACGACGCGCGAGATCAGGCCGATCTCGTACTTGCCCTGCCACGCGAACGCGCGGTCGGTGATGCACAGCTTTCCGCCGGGGCGGAACTCGTGCCACATGCCGCCGTTGATCGTGTACGTCCACTCGAGCGCGCGGCCCTGCGAGTCGTGCGTGTCGACATCGAACGTCACGGTCGGCAGCTCGCCGTCCTTCTGCTCGAGCAGATAGTTGATGACCTTCTCGGGCGCCGGCGTCTTGACGCCGACGTAGCGCGACGACGCCTGCGCCGCCACCGCGACCGGCCCGAGGCGCGCATCGAGATCCGCGACCGCCTGCGCCGCGAACGAATCCTTCGCCGCGAGCTGGCGCGCGAACGCACCGGCGCCGAGGTCGGCGTACAGCGCGAGGAAGTCATCCTGGTTCGTCATCACGTGCTGGATCGACAGGTTGTTCAGCGAGAAGCCGGCGAAGTTGGGAACCTGGATCGGCGGCAGGTTGCCGAGCAGCGGCGTGACGAGGTCGAACACGCTCGGCAGCACCATCTCGAGGTGCTGCGGAGTCTCCTTGACGAACTCGCTGTTGAGGACCTTGAGCTGGACCTGCGACGCCGAGATGCCGCTGATCATCGGCTGGATCGTCGCCGGCTGGCCGGGCTGCTGCGAGAACGTCAGGTTGACGCCGACGTTGAGCGACAGGTCGAGCGTGAACGCGCGGATGTAGCGCTCGAACAGGAACGCGTAGAAGTCGACCTCGAGGTGCGAGATGCCGATCGTCAGCGCCGGCGAGCTCGCCGTGTTGTCACCGATCGTGAACGTCAGGTCGCGCTGCGGGCGCGTGACGAGCAGCAGCGGGTTCTTGCCGCTGTCGTCGGTGAGGTCGGCGAGCGACGGCACGAGAATGCCGATCGTGCCGACGTTGAGCTGCTTGATGAAGCTGGTGCCGACGCCGAGGCACATCATTCCGCTGGTCACCGCGTGGTGGCCGAACAGATCGAGCGTCGTCTGCGACACGCCCATCGCGATGTCGGTGTTCGTCGGATCGGGCTGGCCGTTGAACTTGTCGGCGACGTTGAGCGCGAACGTGTTTCCACCCTCGGCGCTGCGCGCGACCGACGGCAACGAGTACGGGGCCGCGCCAAAGTCGGAGATCGGCAGCGGCGGAACGCAGCGCTGCGGCTCGCTCGCGTACGGCACGCCGTCGGGACGCATGCCCGAGCGCGTCGCCGGATCTTCGTCGGAGTTGAGGCCGGTGATCATGCCGAGCGACAACCCGTTGCCGACGAGGTTCGCGTAGCCACCGGGCACCAACCGCGCCTCCATCGACGCCGTCGTACCGGGCGAGACGCCCGCGAGCAGCTTGCCGATATCCATCGTGCCGGCGATGCCGAGCGGATGCGGCAGCAGGCCCTGAATCAAGCTATCGATCGCCGGCGTCAGCAACGATGCGATGAACGAGCCGCCGACCGCATCGATCAGATCCGTCACGAGGTTCGCGACATCCGACAGCAGCGAGCAGCCCGAGAACGTCATGCCGAGGTGGAACGAGTTGACGTTCGCGACATGAATGTCGAGCTCGCCATTATCCGCGCGCACGCCAAGCGCGATGTCGACGCTCGCGCCCGTGTTGTTCGAGCTCGCGTTGAGCGTGCAGCTCACGGGCACGAACACCGCCGAGCCCGACAGGTGCACCGACGTGCTGATGCTCGTCGACACGACGACGTGCAGCGTGTTCTGGTTCGTCACGCTGAGCGCCAACCCACCGGGGTTGATCGTCGCGTTGACCTGGCAGCCAGGGGCGCAGCTACCATTATTCTGATCGCACCAGTCCGCGCCGGTGCCGAGCGTGTAGCCCGTGCTTCCATGCGGAATGCAGAAGCCGCCGCTGATCGCCTGGTTGAACGCACCCGGCAAGATCGATGTGAGCTTGTTGAAGCCCTGAGGTGTCACGCGAATCTGCGCGCCACCCTCGACGGTTTGATTCGGTGGCAAGATGCCTCCCGGCAACGGCCCCGCCGCGCCGCATGCACCACATCCACCAAAGCCTCCGCACGCGCCCATCGACAAGATGAATGCGAGCGACACAATCCAATTGATCTTCGTCGAGCGAACGAACACGAGAACCCCCTCTGAGCCGGTCGCTCGACGTATACATGAAGCCTGTTTCCCACACCTAGGGAATTTGTTACGTAGGGCCCCATCTCCGCTGGGGTTTTTCGGCCTCAGCTGAAACAAGCAGTTGAGCCAGGCCCTGTGAGGACCCTCGCAGCCCCAACATCGCCACCCCCACCGCGCCTGCCTCTTGACACCTCCGCGGCGAGCCAGTATTTACAGCGCCCGCACCAGGGTCCGTAGCTCAGATGGATAGAGCGCCGGGCTTCGAACCCGTAGGTCGGGCGTTCGAGTCGCCCCGGACTCACTGACAATCAAAGACGCACTTCCCAACCGGGGGCATAGCTCAATGGTAGAGCATCGGACTCTTAATCCGCTGGTTGAAGGTTCGAGTCCTTCTGCCCTCACTACTCGGAGTCGCAAAAGCGGTCGTTTCTCATTAGAGACGGCCGCTTTCGTGCGTTCAGGGTGCGTAGGCGACGTACGGCGAGAACAGGTCGCCACCATTGAACGCGAACGGGCTGATCGCTGTCGCGAGCTGGCGCGAGTCACCGTTGGCGGACAGGAAGAAAACCTGTCCCTGATACGCAACGGCGACGATGCCGCTCTCGTCGCGCGCGAGCCCGACGACGTCGATCGCGGCTCGCGAAGCAAGCACGGTTCCGTCGAGCGAGACCAACGTCGCGTTGCCGCCGCACGCGGCGGCTGCGTATCCCGACGTTCGCGCGATCGCGACAAGAGTGCAGGGCATGTTCGTTCCCGGTGGCGCGATCAGCGTTGTGATCGAGCTGCCCGACGCTACCAGGAGCGACTCCTGGAACATGCCCGCGTCGCTGCCGGGCGGTGTGGTGTCTTCGTGCGCCACACAGACGACGTGATCGCGGTCTGCGAACGCCGCATAACCGCAATGCGGCGGTGCGTCTGCGATGTACCGCCGTTCACCGGTGGAGATGTTCAGCGCGACGTACTGCGTGCCGGCGAACAGCAACAGCTCACCGTCCGGTGAAACGTTGGACATTGGATCATGAGGGAGCGGATCGACGTATGCCCCTGAGCCGAGGTTGCTGACGGAGCCGTCCGCGACCGCGATCTCGAGGATCCCCGCCGCACTCGGCGTGAGCACGTGCTGCTGGTCCGGCGTGAACAGGAAGAACCCGCCGTCCATGACCGAGGCTCGCAAGACGCGATGTTCCGAGCCGTCGGCGTTCTCGACGACGTCATCGCCTGCGTTACTTGTCCCATCCGTGACGGCCCACTGCCTGTAGACGAAGTATTGGCCGTCGGCTGAGATGGCGATCGGTCCCCCGTTAACCCTTCGCGGCATCGCACCGAGGGTTGGCAGCAGCACGGTTCCGCCGCCGCTCTGATCGGAGATGCAATAGGTGACCGAGTGGTTCGGCCCCCACACTGGTACCCCGCCACAGTCGCCGCCTCCGGGAGGGACTGCGGTGATGTTTCCATTTCGGTCCGCGACCTTCACGACTCGGTCCGCACCCGCGTACGCGAAATATTGACGATCGGAGCTGATGGCGACGGCACCAAAGCTTCCAGGGTCGATCACCTTGCTGTCGCCCGAGGCCACATCGAGCGCGATCACGCGGCCGGTGCCCGCCTCGCTATAGACAACCGTACCGGTTCCTTCAGCGGCACCACAGCCGACGGCGAAGAGCAGCAGCCACCGCACGTCTCCAGGTTACCTCGGTCGCCAGTCAGCCCGGCGACCATTCTTCGGCGCTCAATGGATCGCGTAGCGCGCGACCAGCTCGAAGCGCAGATAACCCGTGCCCTGCTTCAGGTCGTCGGCGAACGTCGCGCCGAGGTCGAGCTTGTCCATCGCGTAGAAGCCGCCGACCGTCAGCGGGATGAAGTCGGCGAACAGCAGGGCGGTTTGCGTGTTCGAGATTCGCACGTGCGCGAGGTTGGTCATCGCGAACGCGTAGATCGCCGGCGTGACCTGGTAGCCGGCGCCGACGGGAAGATCGACGGCGATCGCGCTGCCACTGCTGAGGCCGATCGCGACCTGGTAGGGGAGCGGGGGCAGTGCGAACGACAGCTTCGACAGACTTGACGCCTCGGCCGGCAAGGCGGGCAGGCCGGTGAACAGCGCGAGCTTGGGTGCGAGGCGGTAACGCGCCCACGCGCCGAGCTGCAGGCCGTACGCCGTCGTGGTCGTGGTCGGGAAGTCGACTGCGAGCGCGGCCGCGATGGCGACGTCCAGCTTCGGACCGGCGACGGCGAGGTAGGCGCCGTGGACGGTGAGCGGCCCCTTGATGGCGCCCGGGCTGAGCGACGCGATGTACGAGATGCCGATCTCCGCCTTGTCGGCGACCCCGTAGGTCGCGCCGAGCGAGAGGGCCTCGGAGGTATTCGACGTGGTCATGCCGGGCGTCGCGGTCGGCAGCGTCAGCACCGCGGTGCGCAGACCGCCGTGAACGTCGAGCCGGCCGTGCAACGCGACGAGCGCTCGGTCATTGATCGCGAGCGGCGAGATGACGGGCGCGGGCGCGGGCACGGGCGCAACCGCGGCGACCGCAGCTCCCGCATCCGCATCCGGCGGCGAAGACTCGGCGTCGCCTGCGTCGCCTGCGTCGCCCATCTCGATCTCGTTGCTGTCGACCGCTGTCTCCGTCGCGGCCTTCGAGCCCTTCGCCTCGCGGTGCGCGACGGCGGTCTTGCGCTTGCTCGTGCGCGGCTTCTTCGGCTTGGGCTCGGTCTTGGCCTTGGGCTCCGTTTTGGCCTTGGGCTTGGACTCGGTCTCGTCGTTTGCGGGCTCCTCCTGCTTGGCGTCGTCTGCCTGCTTGTCGTCGTCGTGCTTGAGCTTGTGCTGCTTGGGCTCGTCCTGCTTGTCGTCGTCGTGCTTGGGCTTGTGCTTGGGCTCGTCCTTCGTGCCCTCGTCGTGCTCTGCGTCGTCCTGCTTGTCGTCGTCGTGCTTGAGCTTGTGCTGCTTGGGCTCGTTCTGCTTGTCGTCGTCGTGCTTGGACTTGTGCGGCTTGGGCTCGTCCTGCTTGTCGTCGTCGTGCTTGGGCTTGTGCGGCTTGGCCTCGTCGTCCTTGGCCTCGTCGTCCGCGCCCTTGTCCTGCTTGGCGTCGTCGGCGTGGCGCTTCGGCTTCTTGTGCTTCGCGGCATCGCGCGCGTCGGCGTCGTCTTTCTTTGCGTCGTCTTTCTCCGTGTCGTCCTTCTCGGCGACGTGCTTGGCCGGTCGGCGGCGCTCGCCCTCGTCCTGCGCGTCGTCGGTGACGGCGACGTCATCGGAGTCGTCCGCGTGCTTCTTGTGCTTCTTCTTCGCGTGGGCGTGCGTCGGGTGACGTGGCTCGGGCTCCTCCGCGCACGCGACAAGGATCGCGCATGCGCCGAGCATGGCGAGGTGGGCAAGTCGTTGCGAGCCGCGCACGGAAACCCCTCGCACCATCGTACGCTAGAGTGCAGGCGCATGGGCGACGTGTTCCTGTTTGGCGCGACCTCGATGCTCGGCTGGTCGATCCTGCGTGCCGGCGATGCGACCGAGGTTGTCGCGTTTTGCAATGACAACACGCGCCACCGGCCGGCCGGCGTGTCGCGCGCGATCGATCTCGACGATGGGCCGGCCGTTGCCGCGCTGTTTGCGCGCGAGCGCCCGCGCCTCGTGATCAACTGCGCGGGTGTGTGTGATGTCGGCACGTGCGAGGAGTCGCCGGAGTTCGCGCGTACGGTCAATGTCGAGGGCACGCGCAATCTGTTGACGCACGCGCCAGCCGAGACGCGCATCGTCCACTGCTCGAGCGACCACGTATTCGGGGGCGGGGCGGGGCCGTATCGCGAGGACTCGCCGACCGCGCCGATCAGCGTCTACGGCCGCACGCGCGTCGAGGCGGAGCAGCTCGTCGTCGCGCGCGCGCATACGCTCGTCATCCGCAGCGGGCTGTGGATCGGCCCCTCGGCGACAGGGCAGATCGGCCATCTCGACTGGCTTCGCGACCGCCATCGCCGCGGTCTGCCGATGACGATCGTCTCGGACGAGCATCGATCCGCCGTGTGGGCCGAGGACGCCGCGCGACGGGTCTGGGAGCTCGCGCGCTCGTCGATCGTTGGCATCCGGCACATCACGGCGACGCGCGCGGTGTCGCGCCCCGAGCTCGCGCGGTATCTCGATCGCCACTTCGCGATCGGCGCCACGTTCGCCACCGAGTCGCGCGCCGAGCGCCGCACGCCGCACATCGGCAACGTCGAGCTCGCGACGATCCACAGCGACGCGCTCGCGGCCCCGCTTCCTTCCGTCGTGCCGCTTTAGGGGACGCGCGTCTTCGACAGCATCCACGTGTAGATGTCGTGCCCGGCCGAGAGGTCGTACGTCATCGTCCACGAGTCGTGACCGACGCCCGGGTAGACCGTGTAGCGGTTCTCCTGCGCGTTCGGGCACTGTGCGAGGTTCGTCATCGCGGTGTTGTCGCCGGCGATGTTGACCGTGCCGTCCTGGTCGCCGTGGAACGCCCAGATCGCGACCTTGCCCAGATCGCAGCCCTGCGCGGACCACGCGCCGCCGCCGTCGCCAGCGATCGGGACGAACGCGGCAAGCTGCACGAGATCGACGTAGCTGCCCATGTACTGCCACGAGCCGATCGCGCCGCACGACAGGCCGGTCAGATAGACGCGATCCGGATCGACCTCGTAGGCGGTGACCGCGTAGTCGATGAACGCCTTGACCTCGTCGGCGCTCGGGCAGTTCGACGGGCCGTGTTGCGGGGACAGCACGACGAACGGGCGCGACGGCGGCCACTGATCATTTGCGATCAGCTTGGGGGGGCCGTTGTGCGGGATCACGTCGAGCGCGGTCGCAGAGCCGTCGCCGTCTTCGCCGATGCCGTGCCAGAACACCATCAGCGGCCAGCGATCGCCGTTGCCATAGCCGGGCGGCAGGTACTCGAGGTAGCCGTTCGCGGCGGCGGTCGTGCCCTTGGGACGCTTCGTCTGGCGCGACGACGACGGGCCGGCATCGCCGAGGTCCGCATCGACGTGGGCATCCGGCGATGCATCGATCGTCGCGTCGCTCGCGCGCGGAGCATCGGTCGCGTGCGCGTGCGGCGAGCTACAGGCCGCGAGCAGGAGCAGACATCGCTTCACGTGGCCATCGTAGGTGTCGCGGCGTGCGCGCGCGGCGAATAGAAACAGCCATCGCGGCGAACGACCGTCAGCGCACACGGTTGGTTGCAGTGCGGCCGAAACTCCCAATCGCGCCGCGGGAGGCCAGTGCGTAGATTCCGCGTGATGCGAGTCGGGATCGCGTGCGTGATCGCGCTCGCTGCAAGTTGCTTCGCGCCGTCGCCACCACGAGGAGCGCCGTGCGCACCGGTTGGAGCCGGCGAACGCTGTCCGTCGGGACAGCAGTGCATCGGCACCGCCGGCGCCGAGACGTGCGAGCCGTACGGATCGATCGCCGATAGCGGGGTCGCGGCGGATGCGGCCGTGTCGATCGACGCGCCCGGCGATCGCGATCACGACGGCATCATCGACTCGCTGGACGACTGCCCGGATGTCGCGAACCCGACGCAGGCCGACGAGGATGGCGATGGCCTCGGCGACGTCTGTGATCCGTGCCCGCCGTTCGTCGACAACCACGATAGCGACGGCGACGGCCTCGGCGACGCGTGCGATCCGAATCCGATGGTCGCCGGCGACACGCTCGTCGCGTTCGACGGATTCCAGGATGCGCTGTCCGGATCGTGGACCGTGATGGGAACGTTCGCGGTGACCGGCGGTGATGGTGTGCTGTCCGCGGCCGACGGTGCGACCTCGCTGCTGACGTGGCCGTCGCCCGGCGCGACGCACGTCGAGATCCGCGCCGCGTTCGCGGTCGGCTCGATCACGGCGACCGGGCTCAACCTGGGCGCGATCGGCCTGATCGATCGTTTGCAACCGAGCACCGACAAGGCCGTGACGTGTCAGCTCGCCGCGCTCGCCGCGGGAAACGACGCGCTGGTGCGGATCTTCGATACGTCTGCGTCCGCGAGTGTCGCGAGCGCGAGCTACGCGTTCGCAGCCGGCGACGAAAAGCAGCTGCACTTCGACCGGGTCGGCACGACCTACGTGTGCAGTGTTGCGAGCCCGGCCGCCGGCGTGCACGGCACGGCCGCGTTCGCGCCCGCGTCGCCGCGCATCGGCCTGCGTGTCCACGGCGCGAGCGCGCGCTGGCACTGGGTGATGATCGTGACGAGTCCGTAAGGTTTCCTCGCCCGGCGCGTCGCAAACATCGCCACACGCACGCTCGTGAACGCGGTACGATGGACGGATGCGCATCCGATGGGTGTTGGGTCTGATGGTGCTGGCTGGTTGTCCGGACAACAAGTACCCGCCTGATTACGCGATCAACTGGACGCTCAAGAACATGGGCTCCGCCGACATCACGATGTGGGGAGTCGATCTGAGGGCCCGGGACAA
>JAFAOG010000283.1 GCA_019237945.1 Deltaproteobacteria bacterium
CGCACGACGCCACCGTCGATGGGGGCCGCCGCCGCGGCAGCCGCCGCCGCGCCAGCCGCCGCCGCGTCAGCCGCCGCCGACGAGTCCGCGCCGACGCTGCGCAGCTCAGCCGCGCAGGCACCGGTCGCACGCGGTTCGACTCGCAGCTCGCCCGCACCGGCGCCGCGAAGCTCGCCCGCACCGGCGCCGCGTAGCTCGCCGCCTCCCGGTCCCGTCGCGCGCACGACGCCCGTACCCGGCTCGGTCGCACGCGCCACGCCCGTGCCGGGCTCGGTCGCACGCGCCACGCCCGTGCCGGGCTCGATCGCGCGCGGCTCGCCGCTGCCCGGTTCGATCGCGCGCAACACGCCCGTCCCCGGCGAGCCCGGTGCGGTGCCGATCGTGCCGATGAGCGCCGGCGTCCTCGTCACCTCGAGCACGTCGAACGCACCGGGGCTTCCGTACACGCCGTCGCGTGCGCAGGCGACGCCGATGTCGAGCGTCGCGCTGCCGTTGCCGGCACCGCATCCCCCACTGCACCCCGAAGCGCCGCCGACCGCCGCGCCGCCCGTCGCGATTGCGCATGCGCAGGCCGATGTCACGGAGCGCGTCCATCTGCCGCGCGGATCGACCGCGGCGAGCATCGTCCGCGCCGCGCGCCGGCGATCGCCGATCGTGTGGATCGCGAGCCTGCTCGTGATCGGCGGCGGCGTCGCCGCGGTGATCGCGCTGCGCGGCTCGTCGGAAGATACGAGCGTCGCGCTGCCCGCGCCGACCGTGAAGATGGAGACGCCCGCTGCGGCAACGCCGTCGGAACCAGCGGCCGCGGCGCCATCGCCAACGCCCGCGCCGGCGGCGGAACCAACGCCCGCGCCGTCGGCGGAACCAACACCCGCGCCGGAACCAACGCCCGCGCCGTCGGAACCAACGGCCACGGCCGCGCCGTCGCCAACGCCCGCGCCCGCACCGTCGGAACCCACGGCCGCGGTGGCGCCGTCGCCAACGCCCGCACCGTCGGAGCCAACGGCCGCGAAGCACGTCGCGTCCAAGGCCGAGTCGAACGAGTCGAAGAAGCCCTCGCGCCCGGCCGCGAAGCCGGCGAAGATCACCCGCAAGCCGGTGTCGCGCGCTGTCGCGAAAGAGCCGCCAAAGGAGACGAAAGCATGGAGCGCCGATTCGCCGTTCATGCCCGTGCGCACGCACTGATCGCCGTCGTGCTCGCGAGCTCGTCGGTGCTTGCTGCGCCGAAGGGCGGCTCCGCGAAGAAAGAGTTCGATCGGGGCGTGAAGGCGTACGACGCGGGTGACTTCGATGCGGCCGTCGATGCGATGTCGAAGTCGTATGGGCTGGAGAAGGATCCGGAGACGCTGTTCGCGTGGGCGCAGGCGGAGCGCAAGCTCGACAACTGCGACAAGGCGATCGAGCTGTACAAGGAGCTGCTCGGCTTCGACCTGCCGCCCGAGAACAAGCAGGTCATCCAGCAGAACCTGGGCGAGTGCAAGCAGCTGGTCGCCGACAAGAAGAAGGGCGGGCATGCCGAGCCGGCGCAGCCGGATGCGACGCCACCGCCCGATGTCGACAAGGCGGATGCGGCCGGGCCGCCGCCGCCCACGACGGCGGCAACGCCTGCATCAGCACCGGTGACAGCGACGAGCGAGCCGACGACCGACGCGAGCGAGGACCGCGCGTGGTGGAAGGATCCGGTCGGCGATGGCCTCGTGCTCGTCGGCATCGGCGGGCTCGCGTTTGGCGGCGTCGAGCTGATGAACGCGTCGAAGGCGGATAGCGACAAGCGCAAGGCGACGAGCTACGCGGACTTCAAGCAGCTCGAGAAGAAGGCGCACGACGATGGCGAGCTCGGCGTGATCGCGGCGGGCGCGGGCGGCGGGCTGATCGTGCTCGGCGTGATCTGGTACGCGATGCATCGCGAGCACCACGAGCACCAGGTGACCGGGTGGATCGCGCCGACCGGTGGCGGCGGGATCGCGCTGACCGGCGGCTTCTAAATTTAGATCGTCACGACGATCTTGCCGCGCGCGCGGCCGCGCTCGAGCTCGGCGAAGGCGTCGCGGATCTGGGCGAGGGGGAAGGTCGCGTGGATGATCGGCTCGAGCGTGCCGGCGTCGATCCACGACGCGAGCTCGGCGAGCTGCTTGCCGTCGGGGCGCATGTAGAGGTAGCGGAAGCTCACGCCCGCGGCGGCGGCAGCGCGCGTGCGCTTCATCGTCATGATCGGGATCGCGGCGCGCGCGAACCACGGCAGCGACTCGCGCGCGAACGCGGCGTCGGGCAGGCCGCCGATGCCGACGACGGTGCCGCCGCGCTTGGTCGCCGCGATCGATTCGAGCTCGGTCGTGCCGAGCGTGTCGAAGACGGCGTCGAGGTCGGTCGGCAGCGGCTCGTTCTTCGTGTAGTCGACGACCTGGTCGGCGCCGAGCGCGCGCACGAAGTCGGCGTTCTTGGTGCTCGTCGTCGTCGCGACCCACAGGCCGAGCTGCTTCGCGATCTGGATCGCGAGCGACCCGACGCCGCCGGCGCCGGCCTGGATCAGCACGCGCTGGCCGGGCTTGAGCGCCGCCACCTCGCGCAGCGCCTGGAGCGCGGTGAGACCGGCGAGCGGCACGCTGGCCGCTTCCTCGAACGAGCAGCGCGCCGGCTTCTTCGCGACGACGCTCGCATCCGCCGCGACGCGCTCGGCGAACCCGCCCATCCGGCCCTTCTCGAGCCGCGCAAAGACCTCGTCGCCGACCGCGATGCTCGTGACGTCGCCGCCGGTCGCCGAGACGACTCCCGCGACATCGCAGCCGAGCGCGATCGGCGGGCGCACGTTGCGCATGACGAGCTTGAGCTTGCCCTCGCGGATCTTCGAATCGAGCGGGTTGAGGCTCGCGGCCCTGACGTCGATCAGGACGTCGTTGCCGTCGACGATCGGCTCCGAGCGGTCGACGACCTCGATCGCATCGATGCCTCCGAAGCGTGTCGCGACGGCCGCCTTCATCGCCGGCCACTGTATAGTGCCGCCCATGCGCAAGCT
>JAFAOG010000284.1 GCA_019237945.1 Deltaproteobacteria bacterium
GCCGCCCGCGAAGAAGCGGATCCTGATCCTCGGGGGCACCGGGTTCCTCGGCCCCAAGACGATCGACGCCGCGATCGCGCGTGGTCATTCGATCACGACCTTTAACCGCGGGCGTCGCGAGAAGATCCAGCCGCTGCCGTCGGGCGAGCCGATCGAGCGGCTGTACGGCAACCGCGATCCCGACAAGACCGCCGAGGACGAGGCGGGCTCGCCGAAGGGGCTCGAGCAGCTCGTCGGCAAGCAATGGGACGTCGTCATCGACAACTCGGGCTACTTCCCGCGGCACGTCGCGGCGTCGGCGGAGCTGCTCGCGAAGAACGCGCAGCGCTACATCTACATCTCGAGCATCTCCGCGTACGCGGAGAATCCGGCGAACGGCGGCGACGAGAACACGAAGCTCGAGGTGCTCAAGGATCCGAAGACCGAGGACATGGGCAAGGACTTCGAGAACTACGGCGGGCTCAAGGTGCTGTGCGAGCAGGCGGCGAAGCAGGCGTTTGGCGATCGGTGCGCGGTCGTGCGGCCGGGCTACATCGTCGGGCCCGGCGATCCGACGGATCGGTTCACGTACTGGCCGGCGCGGATCGCGAAGGGCGGCGATGTGCTCGCGCCGGGGACGCCGGATGATCCGCTGCAGTGGATCGACGTGCGCGATCTCGCCGAGTGGCTGGTGCTGCTCGCCGAGACCGGCACGACCGGCACGTTCAACGCCGTCGCGCCCGACAAGCCCGCGCGCTGGGGCGACGTGCTCGACACGTGCGTGCGCGAGTCGAAGAGCAACGCGAAGCTCGTGTGGGTGCCGCAGAGCTGGCTCGAGCAGCACGAGATGGGCGGCGAGGATGCGTTTCCGATCTGGGCCGCGCCCGTCGGCAAGATGGCGGGGATGCATCGCTGGTCGAACGCGCGCGCGAAGGCGGCGGGCCTCAAGTTCCGGACGATCGCCGATACCGTGCGCGGGATCCTCGACTGGTTTCCGCACGAGCTCGAGCGGCGCGCCGAGACGACGAAGAAGCTGATCGCGGAGGCGGAGGCCGCTGGCAAACCTGCGCCGAAGATGGCAGACCCGACGGTGCTTCGCGCGGGGCCGTCGGCGGAGCAGGAGCAGAAGCTGCTCGCCGCGTTCGCCGGAAAAGCGTAGGGCGCGACACCCGCGTCGCGGTCCGCCGGCAGTCCCTGATCGCGCGCGCCCCAAGGTCGCGAAACGGCGCGCCGCGCGTTGTGGACCGACCTTTGCTCCACGGTCGCCCCGTGCGCGTTGCCTTGATTGCGTTGCTGTTGTTTGCCGGCTGTTTGCCACCTCCGGTCTATCGCGTGCAGCGCGACGTCCGCGCCGCCCATGCCATCGCACCGCTGTGGAGCGGCTCGCCGATGCAGGGCCCCGTCGAGGTCTCGACTGGCGCGAGCAACCTCGTCGACGCGCGCGCGCCGCGGATCGGTGACGACCCGACCGTCGCCAGCGAGGTGCCGTCGATGCAGCTGCGCGGCGAGCTGCGCTTTCGGTTCGCGCGCTACGGCCAGATCGCGGTGATTCACGATCACGCGATCGCCTCGACCTATCGCGCGCTCGATCCGACGCAGGCGCCCGTCGATCACGACACCGCGCAGAGCCTCGGCTTCGCGATCCGCGGCGCGATTCCCGTCGACGACGTCCCTGGGCTGTCGATCGGCCTGGGCTTCGAGTTGCTGCAGTGGTGGCTGCCGTACGTCGAGTACCGCTCGTGCGTCGCGAACTGCGATGGCGTCCCGCTGCAGGAGATGACGAGCGGCACCGACACGCTCGCCGAGCCGGCATTCCAGGTCACGCCGAGCTATCGCAGCGGCGCACTGACACTGTTCGCCGGCGTGTACGCGACGCCGCACGCGCGCGTCGAGCGCAAGGGCACCGAGTACTCCGCGACCGACTACGACTCCGAGATCGTGCGTAGCCAGTTCAACTTCATCGCGCACGCCGGCGCCGAGGTCACGTTCGGATACATCTCGGTGCTCGCGCAGCTCCAGCAGGACCTCGTCAGCGACCCGGTGTCGTACGGCCCGAGCCTCGGGCTCGCGCTCTCGGTGCACGCTCCGGAATCGATGTAGTGCTACGTTGCGAGGGTGAACGAGGAGCGCACGGCATCTCTGACCGAGCTGGCGACGCAGCTCAAGGCGCACCTCGCGGCGTTCGCGACGCCATCGGTGCCGCTGCCCGGCGACGGTGATCTCCACGCGCTGCTCGAGGCGGCGTTCTACGCGAGCCTGCACGAAGAAGAGGGCAGGCGGCTCCAGTTCGGGATCGCGTGGCAGCCCGAGCCGCGCGAGTGTGCGGCGGTCGTCGCGATCGGCGGCGCGGTGCGCGTCACGCCGGGCAACCTCGCGAAGCTCGCGCCGGCGCTCGCCAGCGAAGGCACGACGATCGCGGTGCGCCCCGAGCGCGGCGAGCTGATGGCGTGGGCGCTGTTCGGCGCGGGCGAGTACCAGCCGCTGACCGTGCGCGTGCTCGGGCCGGGCCTGCTGCGCGTCGACTACGCCGGCGTCGCGAGGGCGCTGTACGCGCGCGGCGAGATCCTGATGTACGGCGGCGAGCATCGCGTCGCCTCGCCGGTGCAGCGGCTCGCGAAGACGTTCGCGGCGTGGAGCGGCGACGAGGGCATCACGCGTGCGGCGGTCGTCGGCCGGCTCGCGACGCTCGCGCTCGCGCACGGCCACGGCGGCATGATCCTGATCGTCCCCGCGGGGACCGACACGCCCGCCGGCGTGCGCGTCCACTACAGCGTCGGTGATGGCGCGGCGATGCTGGCGGAGCGCTACGCGACCGTGATGCGCGACGTGCCGCCCGCGGATCGGCTCGCCCGCCTCGTCGGGTCTCGCCCACGCACGATCGACGGGCGCGCGCTCGTCCGCGACCAGGCGCAGATCGCGTACGCCGATGCGCTCGAGTCGGTCGCACGGCTGACCGCGATCGACAACGCGCTGCTGCTCGACACCGATCTGCGCGTGCGCGGCTTCGGCGTGCAGGTGATCGAGGGCGACGCTCCGCACACCGAGTTCCGCCACTCGAATCCGTACCGCGACGACGTCCACACCGACGACCTCGCGACGTTCAAGGGCACGCGCCACCCGGCCGGCGTGATCTTCTGCATGCGCCAGCCGCACGAGGCGGCCGCGATCATCGCGTCGCAGGACGGCAACCTGTCGCTCGCCGTCAAGGACGCGACGGGGGTCGAGGTGCTCGGCAGCTACGTGCGCGGCTTCGGCTGGAAGTAGCGCCCCTACTCGGGGTCGAGCAGCAGCGTCTGGTGCGTCGTCGCCTCGACGGCGATGTCGACGCGGAACGGCTTGAAGCCCTTCGCGCGGATCGCGAGGATGTGGTTGCCGCGCGCGAGGTCGGTGATCGTCGCCTTGCCGCCGAACAGCCCCGCGACGACCTGATCGTCGATCAGCACATCGCCGTGCTCGGCGTTCGCCTCGATCAACAGGTCGCCGACATCGCCGCCGACCAGCCGCTCGTACGCGAGCTTCGCGAGCTTCTTCGGATCGCCGCCGCCCGACTGCGTGACCGAGCGGATCCGCGCCTTGTGCTCGACGTCGACGAGCGCGAGCGTCAGCTCGACATGCGTGCCGCGTCGATCGAGCTTGCCCGCGATCGCGAACGCGGCGCCGAGCTGCGCCCCGAGCTTCGCCGCACAGCTCGCCTGGATCGTCGTGCAGTCGCCGCTGACGATCGCGCTGTCGATCGTCTTCGCGTCGCCGACGAGCGCGTACTCGACGCCCGCCTTCGCGCGCACGACGCCGTCCATCGCCTTCGCACTCTTCGTCAGGCCCGCGTCGGTCGGCTCGACGCCGAGCACGACGAGTCTCTTCCGATCATCGGCATGCGCAACCGCTGCGAGACCC
>JAFAOG010000287.1 GCA_019237945.1 Deltaproteobacteria bacterium
GCCGGCGCGGGGATGCGCGAGGTCGGACAGCTCGACGAGCGGGCCGATCGACGCGCCCATCATGTGGCCGGCGAGCCGGGTGCCGACGAGCGCGTCGACCCACACGCGACCGCCGCCGCGTTCGGTCCAGCGCGCCGCGCCGAGCGATCCCCCGATCGCCGCGAGCGGCTCGGCCTCGCGAACCTCGATCACGGTCGCATCGGCGCCCCACACCGAATCCCACTGCGCGTCGATCCGCGTCGCGGCGCCCGAGGGCCCGAGCCAGAGGTAGAGGCCGTCGAGATCCCAGCTCGGCGAGAAGGTCCGCGGCGGGTCGTTCGTGCGGGCCGGCGGATCAGGAACCGTACGAGTCGGCACGAAGTCGTCCGCGTGCGCGGGCATTACACCGAGGAAACACGCGAGGATGGCCGTCCATAGAGCCTGGGAGCAAATTCCCCGGACAACCGTCCCCGGGGCTCGTGCTCGAACGCGCATCCGTGTAGAATCAGAGCGTAAACCTACGGGGTGGGCGACGGGCTCGTCGTTTGCTTCCATGGCAACGCCGGGCCCACCGATGGTCGCGGCGCGGTTTCCCAGCGAGATGTCGAACTTGGCCATCCAGCAGAGCGCCCCGATGGGCGCGATGGTACCACCCGGCCTCGAGAAGGCCTACGCGCTGATCCGCAGCCTGCCGTTGTTCGACGGGATCCCCGACAACGACCTGCTCGCGGCGATGACGTCGGGTGGCATCAACCACCGCCACCTCGAGCGCGACATGTTCGTGCTCGATCCGATCGCGCTCGCCGGCGGCGCGGCGTCGCCGGTCGTCTACGTCGCGCGCGGCCAGGTCGCGGCCGCCGTGTTCACCGAGGCCGAGCTCGCGGAGCGGCGCGCCTACCAGATGGCGCACGAGAACGCGACGAAGGAAGAGCGCGAGGCCGAGTCGCTGATCAAGCCGCCGCCGCTGGCGCGCATCGCGCTCAAGAACGTGGCCCTGTTCATGGAGGGCGACCTGTTCAACTCGGGCGCCCTCTCGGCGGCGCGCGGGACGATGGCGTTCTACACGGCGGCGCCGAGCGTGCTGGTCTCGCTCGACCACCGCTGGATCGCCGAGCTCGCGGTGCGCCACCCGGCGTTCGAGGCGCGGCTGCGGCGTGCGCTCAGCGTCTCGCGCGAGCGACTCGCGTGGGTCTCGGGCGTCAAGCAGGAGCTGCTCGACTTCTTCGTGCGCCAGGGCATCAGCGTCTCGGGCGAGATGGTGCGCGTGCGCCAGCTCGGCCTGTGCATCGACTGCAAGCTGTGCGAGGAGGCGTGCGAGGAGCGCTACGGCGCGCGCCGGCTGACGCTCGGTGGCTACCAGCTCGGCATGCTCGACTTCATCTACACGTGCCGCACGTGCAGCGATCAACGCTGCGTCGATCCGTGCGCGTACGACTCGATCAAGTACGACGAAGAGAAGCGCGAGGTCGTGATCAACGAGGCGACGTGCACCGGCTGCACGGCGTGCGCGCAGAGCTGTCCGTACGGCGCGATCGACATGGTCGAGATCGAGCAGGAGGCGCCGACCTTCAAGCCGGAGTTCAAGGCGCGCCTCGAGAAGCGCGATGCATTGAAGTTCGGCGCCGGCACCGGCCGCCGCGATCGCGCGCGCCGCATCGCGAACAAGTGCGATCACTGCATGGCGTACGGCGATCAGGCGTGCGTGTCGGCGTGCCCGACCGGCTCGCTGATCGAGATCAACGCGTACGACCTGTTCCGCGAGCGCTCACCGGCGATGGCGCGGCTGGCGCGCAGCGGCTTCGATCACGACCTGACGAAGAAGGAGCGCAAGGAAGTCCTGCCGGTGATGCCGTTCACCGAGGGCGTCGACATCAAGAGCGGCGGCCTGGCGAAGGTCAAGCGCGGCCGCTATGCGCCGCTCTTGATGTGGATGATCGGCCTCTTGGTCTTCCTCATCGCGGGCGGCGAGATCCTGCTGCGCCTCAAGGCGCCGTCGATGAGCTACCAGTACTCCGCGCTCAAGAAGCTGCCCGAGTACCAGGACATCGCCGACGCCGCGATCCTCGAGCAGGTCGGCTATCGCGCCGGCCCCGGCATGAGCGTGTGGCTGGGCCTGATCGGCACCGGCCTGATGGTGATCGCCGCGATCTATCCGATCTTCCGGCGCATCAAGCTGTTCCGCTGGCTCGCGTCGAACACGATGTGGTTCGACTTCCACCTGATGGCCGGCACCGTCGGCCCGATGTTCGTGCTGCTTCACTCGGCGCTCAAGCTCGATACGTGGGTCAGCGCCGCGTTCTGGTCGATGGTGATCACCGTCGTCTCCGGCTTCCTCGGCCGCTACCTCTACACGCAGGTGCCGGAGATGAGCTCCGGCGTCGAGCTGGAGGAGCTCGATCACGAGCGCTACCTGCAGCAGCACCGGCCGCGCCTGCCGGTGCCGATGGCCGAGATCGATCGCGAGCTCTCCGAGCAGCGCGCCGCCGCGCAGAAGATCTCGATGACGCCGAGTGTCGTGTCGGCACTGTTCTGGCTGCTGACGCAAGATCTGATCGCGTTCCCGCGCACGCTCGCCCGCCGAAACCGCCTCAAGCAGCTCGGCGTCGATCGCAAGACGCGCAAGGAGATCGCGCGCCGCGTGGCTCGCATGATCGTCATCACGCGCCGCCAGGTCGTTGCCCCGAAGGCGCAGCTGCTGCTGCACTCCTGGAAGAAGGTCCACGTGCCGTTCACCGTGCTGCTGACGATCTTCGCGGTGGCGCACATCTGGGACGCGTGGAGCCGTGCCTGGTAGGATCGCGGCAATGCGACTTTGGGTGCTCGCGCTCGTGCTCGCGCTCGCGGGCGTAGCGCAGGCCGACGATTTCTTCTCGAGCTCGCCGGGGCCCCTGTCGGCGTCGCACGCGTCGCTCGACACGCAGGACCATTGCACCGACTGCCACGTCGGCAACACGAAGGACCTGTCGAACGACAAGTGCCTCAACTGCCACGACCACAACGACCTGCGCGATCGCATCAACCAGAAGAAGGGCTTCCACGCCTCCGCGAAGGTCCGCAACGCGGATGGCAGCATGAAGAAGTGCGAGACCTGCCACGTCGAGCACAAGGGCAAGGCGTTCAACATCATGGGCTGGAAGACCGTCGGTGGTGAAGACGGCTTCGACCACGACCTGACCGGCTGGCCGCTCAAGGGCAAGCACGCCGGCACGAAGTGCGACGAGTGCCACAAGCTGCGCGACAAGGCGGGCCTCAAGACGTACATGGGCACGGACCGGCTCTGCGGCGCGTGCCACGCGAAGGACCAGCCGCACAAGTTCGAGACGAGCGAGCGCGACAAGCTCGCCTGCGAGCGCTGCCACACCGAGAGCGTGTGGAAGCCGCAGAAGACGACGATGCAGTTCAACCACGACGACCGCAAGGACGCGCTGATGCCGCTCCTCGGCAGCCACCGCGACGTCGCGTGCAGCAAGTGCCACATCAAGGCCGTCTTCAACCTGCCGTTCGCGCAGCCCGATGCGTGCGGCAACGCCGGCTGTCACACGAGCCCGCACGACGGCCACCTGTTCGGCTCGCGCCCCTGCGAGTGGTGTCACTCGCCGACGTTCAAGACGCTCAAGCAGCAGAACTTCGACCACACCGAGAAGACGAAGTTCGACCTCGGTCCCGCCCACCGCAAGATCAAGTGCTACGACTGCCACACGAAGTCGCTCGGCACCGCCAAGCCGAACCCGGCGTGCGAGCTGTGCCACGCGAAGGACAGCCACCACGGCAAGCGCTTCGACGAGTTCGGCGACCCGCCGAAGTGCGGCATGTGCCATCCGAGCGGCGGCCCGAAGTTCACGCCGAGCGCGTTCAACCACACGCGCAACACGCGGTTCAAGCTCGAGGCGAAGCATGCCGAGGTCGCATGTCGCGAGTGCCATCGCGGCGGCTCACCGTCGGACTTCGAGGACTTCCGCGACCTCGTCGACAAGAAGGGCAAGGTCGCGTGCATGGGCTGTCACGCGCATCAGAAGGTCCACGCCGATCCGGACCACCCGAAGGGCAAGTACAAGAACGATCAGTGCCTCGAGTGCCACATGAAGCCGGGCGATCCGACGATCCGCACCGGCAAGCAGAACGAGTTCGTCGAGACCGCGCACGGCATCAACGGCACGTTCCCGCTCGTCAAGGGCCACAAGGGCGTGCCGTGCGCCGACTGCCACACGAGCCGCACCAAGTCAGGCAAGACGTCGTTCGAGGCGATTCCGTCGAACTGCAACGCGAACAAGCAGTGCCACGAGGACTCGCTCCACGAGGGCACGCTCGGCAAGCTGTGCACGAACTGCCACCGCTCCGGCACCTGGGACGCGCTGGGCTTCGATCACCAGCAGCCGTTCCCGAAAGATGCCAAGGGCGAGGTCAGCGAGTTCCCGCTCAAGGGCGAGCACCTCAAGAACAAGTGCGAGGACTGCCACACCAAGGACCGCAAGTTCGCGCAGACGCCGTCGAAGTGCTCGGCGGAGGGCTGCCACGCCGACGACGACGCGCACAAGGGCCGCCTCGGCGACAAGTGCGAGAAGTGTCACCTCGAGACCGGCGACAACATCTTCAACCACAACACGATGAGTGCGTTCCACCTCGATGGAAAGCACCTCGACGTGCGGTGCGCCGACTGCCATCCGTCGATCACGTTCAAGCCGCGCCCGACCACGTGCTTCGGCTGTCACCCGGAGCCGAAGGTCCACAAGGGCCAGTACGGCACCGCATGCGAGCAGTGCCACTCGACCGCGACGTTCGTGGACGTCAAGCCGCTGCACGACGTCGGTGACTTCTCGCTGACCGGGTCGCACGACAACCTCGCGTGCGAGCGCTGCCACAAGGACAACCGGCCGCTCGCGGGCAGCGGCAACCTCTGCATCAACTGCCACCGCCAGGACGACATTCACTCGAACTCGCTCTCGCCGAAGTGCGGCGAGTGCCACACGCAGTGGTCGTTCGCGCCGGCGCGTTTCGATCACGCGCAGGTCGGCTGCAACCTCACCGGTGTTCACCGCACCGTCGCGTGTAACGACTGCCACCGCGGCGGTAACTACGTCGGGCTGTCGGCGCAGTGCGCGAGCTGTCACCGCGACGAGGCAGCGCGCAAGGACGCCGCGCACCAGGGCTATGCGACCTGCTCGGGCTGTCACAACCCGAACTTCTGGTCGCCGCAGGGAACCGGGACGCCGTTTGCGTTCAACCGCGAGTCGGTGTGCCGATGAGAAAGGCGCTCGCGGTCGCGCTCGTGCTCGTCTCGCTGACGCCCGCGTGGGCGAAGGGCAAGAAGGGTTCCGACGACGACAGCTCCGATGACGAGGAATCGACGTCGTCCGACGAGGACTCGGGCGACGACAAGCCCGACAAGGCGGACAAGAGCGACAAGGCCGACAAGGGCGACAAGGGCGACGACGACGAGAAGCCGAAGAAGGACGACAAGGACGCCGCGGCGGACGAGGACAAGCCCGTCAAGCAGGACCTCACGGGCCACGATCTCGGCACGAAGAAGAAGACGACCGAGTTCGAGAAGGACCGGTTCTTCGTCGACAAGAACGACACCGAGAAGACCGAGGACCACACGCTGGTCCAGGGCAGCCTCGCGTCGTCGACGATGTACTACGCGGAAGGCGGCGGGAAGTATCCGAGCGCGATGGGCATGACGGGCAACGACACCGGCGCCGATCGCATGTTCACGGAGCTGCGCCTGCAGACCGACTTCCGCCACATCGGCGGCGGTCGCTGGGAGGGCCGCATCGACGGGCGCGCGCGCTTCGTCAACACGCCCGACAACATCGCCCTGACCGAGCCGAATCACGTCCAGAGCGGCTTCGTCGGCCAGAACGAGTACGACCTGCGCGAGCTGTGGCTCGTCCGCAATGGCGAGCGCAGCGACGTGTTCATCGGTCGCCAGTACATCCCCGATCTCGGCGCGCTGAAGATCGACGGCCTGCGGATCGACTACGCGAGCAGCAACAAGCTCACGTTCATCGGCTTCGCCGGTCTGTATCCGATCCGCGGCTCGCGCTCGATCGACACCGACTACAAGCCGCTCAAGGTGCCGGGCTCGCTCGATCCGGCGGGCAAGTTCGTCGGGGCCGCCGGCTTCGGCGGCGCGTATCGCACGGTCAACGCGTACGGCTCGGTCGGTGGCGTCGCGCTCGTGCCCTTCGCGAAGGAGCAGGCACGCGTCTATGCGACGTCGAGCGGCTACTACCGCGCCGGTGCGAAGCTCGACTTCTATCACTTCGCGCTGATCGACCTCGTCGGCTCGGGCGGGTTCCAGCTGACGAACCTCTCGGCCGGCGTCAACGGCAAGCCGAGCGATCGGCTGCGGCTGACCGCGTCGGTGAATCACGTCGATACGGAGACGCTGTCGATCCAGGCCGGCGCGTTCCTCAACGCCGTCGACCAGCAGCCGGGCGGCGCCACGGTCGTGCAGAACGAGACGTTCGTGCGTCACCTCGCGACCGACGAGGCGCGCGGCGGCGTGTCGGCGGGGCTCGGGCAGTTCCAGCGGTTCCAGCTGTCGACGGCACTCTCGTATCGCCAGCGCCCCGCGTTCTCCGTGATCACCGGCAACAAGACGGTCGTCGACTTCAAGGACGACGCGGCGAGCGTCGAGGTGTGGGGCAGCCTGATCGATCGCCACTCGATCAAGGACGCGCGGATCGGGATCGAGGGCTCGCAGTCGTTCG
>JAFAOG010000205.1 GCA_019237945.1 Deltaproteobacteria bacterium
GCGGCGGCGGCGGCAACAGCGGCCAGTCGCAGCGCCCACCCGACCCGGTGGCGATCGTCGTGCTGCACGACGACCTGCCGGAGAGCGACGTCTACTACTTCCGCCAGGACGTGCTGTCGCGGTTCGCGGAAGACCGGCTCGAAGAAGACACGACCGGCAAGTACGACCGCGACATCCTGCGCTCGTTCCCGTCGGTGAACGCGCCCGTGCGCGGCGAGAGCCCGCAGGTCGCCGACCTCCACCGGACGCTGTCGACCAGCGTGTACCTGCTCGTCGATCATGCGCAGCCGTTCGGGCTCGGGCATCCGTTCGAGGTCCGCGCGCTCGACAACCCGAACCCGCGCCAGTTCGTCGCGGCGTACGACGTCGACAGCTACTTCCTCGACAGCGACCTCACGCGGCTCGCCGGCCACTCCGCGATTCCCGAGACGTGGAGCAAGGACATGCGCGACCACTACCTCGCGATGCCGGCGGACCCGCGGTACGCGGAGCTGTCGAACCGCATCGTGCGCGACATGGACCCGCGGTTCGTCGGCGACGACCTGATGAAGGCGCTCGCGCTGAAGCGCTATCTCGAGCAGAAGGGGTTCTACTCGCTCAAGGAGAAGACGCTCGTCGGGACCGATCCGACCGCGAAGTTCCTGTTCGGCGAGTGCCGCGGCTACTGCGTGCACTTCGCGCATGCGATGGCGCTGTTGCTGCGCAGTCAGGGCATCCCGAGCCGCGTCGCGCTCGGCTATGCGGTGCAGACCCGCCGCCACGGTGCGGGCAGCTCGCTCCTCATCCTCGGCAACGACGCGCACGCGTGGCCCGAGATGTATCTCGACGGCGTCGGGTGGGTGACCGTCGACGTCTATCCCGAGCACAGCGACGAGCCGCCTCCGCCGCCGATCGACGACGATCTCGAGAGCACGCTCGGCGAGCTGGCGCGCAAGGATCCGACCGGCGGGCATGCGGCCGATCCGAACACGCGCCTACACATCCCGTGGGAGCTGATCGGCGGCGTGCTCGCGGCGTTCGTCGCCGGCGCACTCGCGGCCGCCTACGCGATGCGGCTCGTGCGACGCCTGCGCCGAGGCACCGCGCGCGTCGTGTACATCGGCCTGCTCGATTCGCTCGCGGCGCTCGGGCTGCGGCGCCAGCTCGGCGAGACGCGCGAGAAGCATGCGGCGCGCGTGGCCACGCACGCCCCGAGCTTCGCGCTGATCACGCGCGAGCACCTGCGCGAGGCGCTCGGCGGCAATCGCGCCGAGATGAGCCGCGTGCGCGAGCTCGCGAAGACCACCCGGCGCGAGCTGCGCCAATCGATTCCGCTTTGGCGCCGTGCGAAGGCGGCGCTCGACCCGGTGAGCTGGTTGTTCACGCGTTAGGAGATCGCATGGTGACGGCAACGAACCCAGAGACGAAGCACACGGTGTCCTCGCTGCAGGAGGCGTTCGAGGTCGCGCAGCACGTGCGCGGGCACATGAAGGACAACGTGATGGGCCGCGATGACGTGATCGAGCTCGTGCTCGTCGCGCTGTTCGCCGACGGGCATTGCCTGCTCGAGGATTACCCGGGCTCGGGCAAGACGACGCTCGCGAAGGCGCTCGGCAACGCGATCCACGACGACCTGCCCGACGACGACATCCCGAGCTTCCGGCGCATCCAGTTCACGCCCGACCTTTTGCCGAGTGACGTCACCGGTGTCACGATCTTCGATACGCACACCAACACGTTCCAGTTCCGGCGCGGGCCGGTGTTCGCGTATGTCGTGCTCGTCGACGAGATCAACCGCACCAGCCCCAAGGTCCAGAGCGCGTTGCTCGAGGCGATGGCGGAGAAGCAGGTAACGGTCGACAACGTGAGCTACAAGCTCGACGACCTGTTCTTCGTGCTCGCGACGCAGAACCCGCTCGATGCGATCGGCACGTATCCGCTGCCGCTCGCGCAGCTCGACCGGTTCCTGTTCAAGCTGGTGATGCGGCACATCGATCGCGCGAGCGAGCTCGAGGTGCTCCGCAACTGGGGCATGCCGCGCAAGATCGAGCCGCGGCCGTTTGTCAGCCGAGGCGCGATCGTGGCGGCGCGGCATCTCGTGCGGGCGCAGGTGTCGGTCAACGTTGCGATCCACGAGTGCCTCGTCGACATCGCGCAGCGGCTGCGTGCGGACAAGCGCGTGCGGCAGGGCGTGTCGACCCGTTGCCTCGTGCAGGCGATTCCGGCGCTGCAGACGCTCGCGATGCTTCGCGGGCGCGACTTCGTGTCGACCGAAGATGTCGAGTACCTGGCCGTGCCGCTGTTCGCCCATCGCCTCGAGCTCGCACCCGGTGCGCGCGCCGACCAGGTGATCAGCGAGGCGGTGAGCGTGCCGATCGAGGCGCTGTCGCGCAGGACGGTCCGATGAGAAAGGCGCTGCTCCTGCTGCTCGTCTCGGCGACGGCCCACGCCGGTGACCCCGTGCGCGACGCGGCCACGCGCGACGAGCAGGTCGTGCTCGACGAGCTCGACAAGGAGCAGCTGATCAAGGCGCGCACCGACGCCGAGAAGATCCTCGAGCATCATCCCGACTCGTTCATCGCGACGTACGCGATGGCGCGCGTCCAGCACGACGAGGAGGGCAACCACGCGCGCGCCCTCTACTTCATCCACCGGGCCGAGGCGCTGCTCGCGCACTACGGCACGCCGCCGACGTGGGACAAGAAGCTGCTCCACGAGGAGTACTGGATCGTCCACGAGATGGATCGGATGGATGATGCGCTCGCGGTCGTCGATCGCTACGAAAAGAAGTACGACGACGGCGACGACACGCTGCGGATCTGGCCGCTGTTCAAGCTCGGCCGCATGGACGAGGCGCGCGCCCTCGGCCGCCGGCTCGCCGCGAGCGAGAACCCGTACGAACGGCAGCACGCGTACAACGGCATGCTGTCGCTGGAGTTCGAGGCGCACGATCGCGAGGCGACGTACCGGTGGTCGATGGAGGGCGTCGAGGTCACGCAGGGCAAGAGCTGCAACATGCTGCGCAACGCCTCGGGCTCGGCGTTCACGTTCTTCAAGATCAAGGAAGCGGAGGACCTCGCGCTGCGTGCGCACAAGGCCGAGGATCACGACTGCGAGGGCGATGGCTACGACCAGCTCGTCGGCCTCTACCTCAGCGAGGGCGATTTCCAGAAGTCGATCGCGGCGCTCGAGTCGCTCAAGGCCGTGCCGATCCCGAAGCGCTACCGGCCGCAGTTCGCGATCATGCGGCGTGCGCTGCTCGGCGACATCCTGTACGCGCTCGGGCGCACCGAGGACGCCGAGCGACTGACGCGCGAGGTGTACGAGCTGCCGGAGCGCACCGGCATGACGTCGACGAGCAAGCGCGAGGCCGCGATGCTGCGCGGCTTCCGGTACTGGCAGTCGCTCGACGCCCGGCTCGCCCGCGAGGCCGAGAAGACCGCGTACCGGCCGATGATGGCGACCTGGTCGATGGATCTCGTGCGCCTGATCGCCGCGCGCTGGACCGTGCGCCGCGAGCTCGTGCAGCTGTTCGCCGACGACGATCTGCTCGTCACGTTCGTGCGCCCGAACCTCGGCGAGCCCGATGAGGACGGCGCATGGCGCACGATGAACCTCGCCGACATCCTCGGCACCGGCGTCACGCGCGATGCGGTCCATAAGGCGCGCGAGCTCGACAAGAAGTTCCCGGAGGCGCAGCCGTACCTCGACCTCTACGACGGCGAGCTCGCGTATCGCCGCGGCGATCTCGATGCGGCCGTCACGCTCGCGAAGGCCGCGCTCAAGAAGTTGCCGCAGGAAGAGGCGCTGCTGCGGTTCCGCACGCTCGCCTGGCAGGCCGATGCGCTGCGCCGGCTCGGCCAGCTCGATGCGCGCCCGTATCACGAGGTGCTGCAGAAGTTCCCGTCGATCCTGCGCATCATGGATGTCGCGCTGCCGGTCAGCTTCGAGAGCGACCACACCGCCGCTGCGCAGCAGGCGATCGAACGCTGCGCGAATTCGCCGCGCTTCAGCGATACCAAGAACGCCCCGTTCAAGGTCACGGCGCGCAGCATCGACAATGTCATCGAGCTCTGCCTCACCGATACGTCGGGCTTCCAGTTCGCGTGCGCGCGCGGCGGCAAGGAAGACTCGGTCACCAGCGCGCTCGACGCATTTCACGACGCGGCGTTCTCGCCGAAGGTCGCGCTCGAGCAGAGTGATCTGTCGTCGCTCGACGGCAGTCCGGTGCGCGTGTCGGCCGATCAGGTCGTGAAGGGGATCCTCGAGCCATGAAGGCGCTGCTGCTGCTGCTGATCGCATCGACGGCGTACGCCGACGTCAAGACGAAGACGTATCCGTCGGGCGCGCTCTCCGAACGGATCGAGATGAAGGGCAGCCTGCGCGACGGCCTCTACGAGCACTGGGGCGACAACTGCCAGATCCTCGAGCGCGGCCACTACAAGGCAGGCAAGAAGGACGGCGCGTGGACCGTGTGGAGCGAGGACGGCGCGAAGGTCGAGGAAGGCAGCTACGTCGCGAACGTGCGCCAGGGCGAGTGGACGTTCTACGGGCCCAAGGGCGAGAAGCAGATGGCGGGCCCGATGGTCGACGGCTACGCCGAGGGCACGTGGACCGAGTGGTTCGCGCAGGGTGGCAAGTGGCGCACGTTCGTGATGAAGCACGGTGAGCGCGTCGATCCGCGCGTCGACGAGTGCGCCGAGAAGGGCGGCGAGTGGAAGGTCGACTACGAGGCCGGTGAAGAGGGCTGCCTCGTCAAAGGCAAGGAAGTCGGCGAGTGGGAGGGCTACTTCCCCAACGGCGCCGAGCGCTGGAAGGGCAACTTCGTCGACGGCTATCGCGAAGGCCATGGCGAGGAGCGCCACCCGACCGGCGAGCTGCTGCATCAGGGCGAGTGGAGCCTCGGCCTGCCCGACGGCGAGCATCAGTGGGTGAGCCCGACCGGCAAGGTCTATGGCACGTCGACGGTCACGAACGGCACCGGCGAGTTCCACGAGTTCTCGCCTGCGGGCCGCCACAGCTACGACGTCGGCTATGTCGGCGGTCAGGGCCAGGGCGTGTGGAAGCGCTACTACGAGAACGGCGCGCTCGACGAGGAGACGACGTACGTCGCGGGCCAGAAGGACGGCCCGTACCGCCGCTATCACTTCCGAGGCGAGCTCGCGCTCGTCGGCGCGTTCAAGAAGAGCCTGCGCGTCGGCGCGTGGGCCGAGTACTACGAGAACGGCCGCGTGAAGTGGGCCGGCAACTTCGACGCGATGGGACAGAAGACCGGCCTGTGGACGCAGTTCGCGGGCGACGGCCGCCTCGTGTCGAGCGGGCAAATGGAGGACAACCGCGAGACCGGCACGTGGTTCTACTTCCACGACACCGGCAAGCTCGAGGCGACCGGCGAGATGCGCGACGGCCAGCGCGAAGGCACGTGGCAGTTCTTCTGGCCCGACGGCCGTCTGTGGCGCACCGCCGAGTACGTGCAGGGCCGCGAGAAGGGACCCGGGCCGGCCGCGTGCTACGCGATCGGCGGCGCGTGGGTCTCCGATGCGAAGGAGCGGCGGCTCGGCTGCGAGGTCTGTCGCGCGAAGCCCGACGACTCGATCGAGCAGATCGCGACCGGCGCGTGGACGTGGTGGCATCCCAACGGCGCGATCGAGAAGCAGGGCACGCTCGACGCCGGCAAGCAGGTCGGGCACTGGTCGTTCTTCTACGACAACGCCCAGATGATGCTCGCGGGCGACTACGCGGCCGGCAAGGAACAGGGCCGCTGGGAGGGCTACTACCGCGCCGGTCAGAAGCGCTTTGCAGGCGCGTACGACCAGGGGCAGCCGAGCGGGCCGTGGACCTCGTGGTACGAGGACGGCAAGCCTCTCTCCGACGGCGGATACACGGCCGGCAAGAAGACCGGGGCCTGGACGTACTTCGACCGCGCCGGCAAGCCCGAGCACGTTTCGTACTAGGGCCCGTATCCTTTCGGCCCTGCGGTCCGTTGATCCAGCATGACGACCCAAGACGCCCTCCCCGGCGCGTACCGGCGGTTCCTCGAGACGTACGAGCCACTGCGCGCTGACCTGTATCGCTATTGCCGCTATCTCACGCGCTCGCCGTGGGACGCCGAGGATCTCGCACAGGATGCGCTCGCCCGAGCGTTCGTCACGCTCGCGCAGATGCACGGCGGCGAGCCGGCGAACCCGCGCGCGTGGCTATTCCGCGTCGCGAGCAACCTGTGGATCGATCAGCTGCGCAAGCGACGGGACGTCCCCGAGGCGCACGAGCCTCCGCGGCCCGAGCCACGCGCCACGCGCGAGGCGGCAGGCACGCTGCTGGTTGCGCTCTCGCCGCAGGAGCGCGCCGCGGTCGTGCTCAAGGACGTGTTCGAGCTGTCGCTGGACGAGATCGCGGACGCGCTCGCGACGACCGTCGGCGCCGTGAAGGCCGCGCTCCATCGCGGCCGCGGCAAGCTCGCCGACGACGCAGCCCCCGCCGCCGAGACCGCACCCGTGCCCGCCGCGCTCGACGCATTCTGCCGCGCGTTCAACGCCGGCGACCTCGACGCCGTCACGGCGCTGCTGCTCGACTCGTCGTGCGTGCAGGTCGTTGGCGCGACGACGCAGTACGGCCCCGACGCCGCGCGACGCACGGTGTTGCAGGGCATGCTGTTCGGCACGCGGCTGATGGCGAGCGACAAGAACCCGCTCGATCCGCGGCTGACGGCCGGCGTGCTACCCGAGCTGCCGCGCGTCGAGGCGCGCTTCCATCGCGGCCGCTGGGTGCTCGTGCACTGGTACAAGCATGCCGACGGCGAGTACGTGCGCGCGTTCACGACGCTCGAGCTCGACGGCGATCGCGTCGCCGGTCTCGCAAACTACTTCTACACGAGCGAGCTGATCGAGGAGCTCGGCCAGGAGCTGGGCGTTCCGACGCGCACGAACGGCCATCTGTGGTGGAGGGTGTCGTGAAGGCCAGCATCGGCCCGCTGCCGATGTACTACGAGACCTACGGCTCGGGCCGGCCGCTGCTGCTGCTCCACGGCGCCGGCTCGACGGTGCAGACGACCTTCGGTGCGATCCTCCCGGCGCTTGCCGAGCATCACCGCGTCATCGCGCCGGAGCAGCAAGCGCATGGACACACGCCGGCGATCGATCGCCCGCTGACGTTCGAGCAGGAAGCCGATGACACCGCCGCGCTGCTCGAGCGCCTCGGTGTGGACAACGTCGATGTGATCGGCTTCTCGAACGGCGGCATCGTCGCGATGCAGCTCGCGATGCGCCACCCGAGGCTCGTGCACAAGCTCGTCGTGTGCTCGTCGTACTACGGGCACGCCGGCATGCCGCCGCAGTTCTGGGAAGGCATGGGGCACGCCACGCTCGCGAACATGCCGCCGACCCTGATGCGGGCTTTCGAGGCCGCGCAACCGGATCCGGCGATGCGCCAGCGCATGTTCGAGCAGCAGGTCGCATTGATGCAGCACTTCACGGACATCCCGGATGCGTCGCTCCGGGCGATCACGGCGCCGGCGCTCGTGCTGGTCGGCGATCACGACGTGATGTCGGTCGAGCACGCCACGTCACTCGCCCACCTGCTGCGGGCCCAGCTGATCGTGTTCCCGGGCGCGGGCCACGGGACGTACCTGGGCTCGCTCGACGCGGGAGGCGGTGACCCGACGGCCGCACGCCTCGCGATCGAGACGTTCCTCGATCAGTAGCCGACGCCGACGCCGACCGAGACCGACGGATCGACGTAGGTCGGCTGCTGGTAGTACGACGACTGGTCGTAGTACGACGACGGCGCGACCCAGTTCGGGTCCGGCTCGTAGTGGCCCGGCTGCCAGATCCACTCGTAGCCGTTCCACTGCCAGGCGCCGTTGACCCAGTAGTAGCCGTCGCGAGCGCCGTAGTTCTCGACGATCACTTCCGGGCGATAGCGGTAGTCGTAGTAGCGCTGGCGGATGATCGGCCGCTCGACGTAGATCGGGCGGCGCACGACGTTGTACCGGTAGGAGTTGTTGTAGACCGGCCGCTCGTAGCGGTAGTTGCCGCGGTAGCTCGGAGAGACGTGCACGCCGCCTTCCCAGCGGTGGTCGCGCACGACCACCTGTCCGCCGCCACCACCGTGGAGCTCGCCACGGCCGTGGAACTCACCGCGGCCGCCGCCACCACCATGCCAGCGATCCGCGGAGGCGACGCCGCCGGCGAGACCGACAACTGCGAGAGCAAGGATGATTCGCTTCATACACAGGATCTAAGGCATCCCGTGTGCCACGCCAGAATCTAAACAATTCGTCATGTTGTACGTGAACGGTGGATGAAGCGTGAACGCGCGGACACGGTGCGCCCGCCACACTCGAGCTTCATCGAAACTTCACCACCACCAGTACCAGTCATTCGGCGAGTAGCCGGGCAGCGTCTGCTCCGCGACCTTGCCGAGATCGCTCGTGCGATGCGCGGTGATCGCCTTGTCGCTGATCGCGTAGATGTAGTCGCCCATGAAGATGCTGCGGCGGATGTCGACGTACTGCCAGTAGTTGTTCGGGTCGGCGTTGTAGTACGCGCTGTGATCGATCGTGCCCTTGATCGACAGCCCACTCGCCGGGTCCGCGTTGATCACGACGAGGTTCGACAGATACCGGTACTGGTTGTTCGAGTAGTCGTACGTCGACTGCGGAATTGCCAGCAGCTGCTTGGGCGCCCAGTACTGGAACGCGTGGTGATCGTAGAGCGCCTGGCTCCAGCCCCACGTGTGCGGTGCCTCGACCGGCAGCGCGGCGGCGAGCTGCGGCTGCGCGAAGTTCGAGACGTCGAACAGCGAGATGTTGGTGCGCCACGACTGCGTGCTGTCGATGCCGATCGAGAGCAGGTGCGTGGGATCCATCGGGTGCAGGTACGTCGAGAAGCCGGGCACGGTGAGCGAGCCGACGAGCTTGGGCTCGGTGTTGTCGCTGAGGTCGACGGTGATCAGCGGATCGGTGTTGTGGAACGTGACCAGGTAGCCCTTGTCGCCGAGGAAGCGAGACGTTTGCAGCACCTCGCCCTTCGCGATGCCGCCGAGGTGGCCGGTGATCGGCAGGTGCTCGCCGCCGTTACGGTCGAGGGTCCACACGTGGTTCTCGGGCTTCGGCTGCTGGTTCTCGGGGGTCCACCAGCGCCAGTAGCGGTTCGTCGTCGTCGCGACGCGGATCGAGTTGTTCGTCTCGTCGAGCGAAAACTGGTCGAGCACCATGCCGTCGACGCGTCCCGAGCCGAGGTAGTGCGTCTGGCCGGGCTGCGAGATGTCGAACGCGTGGACGTTGAGCTGGTCCATGTCGTCCTGGAACCACCAGTACCACCACCAGTCATGCGCGCTCTCCGCGACGACCATCGTGTCGGTCGACGAGTAGACGGTCGACCAGTTCGACACGATGTGGTCGGCGTCCCACGTCACGTTGTCGTGCAGAAGGTCGAACGAGATGATCGACGTGATGCCGCGCGCGTGCGAATCGCTCGGCCGGTAGAACTGCCGGCACGACGCCGTCGACAGGCTGTTGCTCGCGAAGTGCCCGTCGGGCGTGCGCACGTAGATCATCGGGATGAAGTCCGAGAGGTGCATCGCGTTGACGCGATTGCGAACCCAGCGCTTCGTCGTGTCCTTGTCGCGGCCGCTGTTGTACCAGACGTTCCACCAGCCCCAGATGACGGCCGGATCGATCGTCGCGTAGCCGGCGACGCGGATCGAGTCGTTGACCTTGCGCGCGGTCTGGTACCAGCCTTCGTAGTACAGCTCGCGCACGAGGTGCGGCGCCGTGCGATCGGTGATGTCGAGGATCGTGATCTTCGACAGGTCCTTGACGCGCCAGTACCAGTCGGTCGAATCGGTATCGGTGTAGCCGACGAGCTGCTTGAGCGGATGGCCGTCGGGCAGGTTGTAGACGTTGATCTGCGAGAACACGACCGCGCGGTTCGTGGTCGAGTCGATCAGCATCTGATAGGGGTAGCCCTCGATCTGCGTGACGCTCTCCGCGGTCAGCTGACCGAACTGCGGCACGCCCATGATGTGGAGCCGGTTCCCGTTGAGCGTGTAGATGTGATAGCCGTCGGTCTTGACGAAGTCGGCCTCGTCGACGCCGTCGACCTGGTTGTTCGTGCCCGAGTAGTCGACGCCTTCCTGGCGCCCACCGCTCGTATCGCCGCCGGCACCGCCCGCCGCGCCGTTCGAGTCGCCCTCGCCCGCCGCTCCGTAGCCGAAGCCCCAGTTCCAGTCCGCACGATCGATGTCGGCGTACAGCTCGTGGATCGTCATCTGCTTGAGATCCGCCTCGAGGTCGCTGCACGACGCGTACTGCACGAGCGATGTGGTGCGCGCTTGCGCGTGATCGGTCGGCGCATCGCTGTCACTGCAGGCCGCGAGGACGAGAATCGGGAGGACGGCGCGGGTGAGCCTCATGCCACCCTGTTCAGCAATCTGCCGGCCAGCGTAACTATGCGTTGCGCCTGACGTGCCCCTCCGGCGATCCGCGATGTAGGCGGAACCGTGCCTCGGAAATCTGAGGTGCCGGCGGGTACACTGGATCGGCATGCGCGTGCGGATGTGGCCGGTGGCAGTCGTGTTCGCGCTCGCAAGCGCCGGCATCGCGGCGGCCGCCCTCTCGCTCGGCAGCGACATCTCGATCGACTGCGCGCGGCAGGACGCGAGCACGACCAGCTGTCACATCGTCAACCAGCACGGCACCGGCCCGATGACGGATCGCGACGCGCGAGACCTCACGTTACCGGCCGACGTCACGGTGAAATGGGACACGTTCTCCAGTCGGCGCGGCGAGGAAGAGGAGCTCGTCGCCGACTCGCCTGGATGGAGGTCGCCGCGGACGATCGTGGTCGCGCGCGACGGATCGGTGCGTCTCGTCGGCGATCGGCTGGCCGCGCACGCGCGCGATCCGGCGTCGGCGAGCTTCTCGGCAAGGATCCACGGGCACGGCCGCCGGTGGTACCTGCTCGGCGTCGCGCTGTTCCTCGGTGTCCTCGCGATCCGTGCCGCCGTCGGCACGCGCGTGCGATGATGGCGAGGCCCATGCGAGCACGCCTTTCCGCCATCGCGATCGGCCTGGCGCTCGCCTCGTGCAGCGGAGCGTCCGAGACCGGCGGCACGTGCAGCGCGACGGCTTTGAATTGCGGCGCCGGCGCGATCTGCGACCTCACCGACCCGGCCGGCCCGACGTGCATCTCCGCGACGGGCGACATCGATGGCGACGGCATCCCGAACGGCAAGGACTTCTGCGAGCACCAGGCGGGCGGCGCGCACGACGAGGACAACGACGGCATCGGCGACGAGTGCGACCCCTGCCCGATCGCGAAGCCTCCCGCCTCGCCGGATCGCGACGGCGACGCGGTCGACTCGCCGTGCGACCCCGATCCCGACACCGCCGGCGACGAGATCCTGCTGTTCAACGGCTTCAACGACGCGCTCGGCTCGGCGTGGACGCCGACGACTCCCGGCGCGTGGACGGTGCAAGGCGGCGAGCTCGTCGTCACCAACATCCCGACCCAGGAGTACCTGCGCACGAACGTCGCCGAAGCGCCGAACATGGCGATCGAGGCCTCGTACCGGATCGACAAGCTCGAGACGACCGCGACGACGCACCTCGTCGCCGTGCACGCGCACGATCCGCGCCCCGCCGGCGTCGCGTCGCTCGAGTGCGGCGTCGTGCACGCGGACTCGGGCACCGGCGATGTCGTCGATCTCGAGACGAACCAGAACACGGCGACGACGCGCGCGCTCGGCAGCGCGTTCAACAGCGCGTCGCTCTACCAGGCGGCCGCGTACGCGTCCGGCAACAACGTCGGCTGCACGGTGCTCGGCGATGGCCACGCGCTGGGTGCGGTGCAGGCGCCGGTGACGGCGGACGCGGAGCCGAGCGTCGCGCTGACGGCGCGCGCGGTGACCGCTCGCTTCCAGTGGATCCTCGTCGTCGGCCGCTAGGGAATCTGCAGCAGCTGCAGGATCGGGTGCACCGCGTGTTGCTCGACGAGCGGGCCGAGCGAGTACACCTCTTCGTAGTGGTCGCCCTTCGCCTCGACGATGTACGGGTTGTCGGGATCGAGGGCGTAGTTGTACGAGGGCACGATGTAGCCGATGTAATCCTCGGCGAGCCCGGCGAGCACCGGGTACTTGACGCCCGGCTTCGCGAGCACGAGCTCGCGCATGTACGGGCCCGCGGGTGCCTTGGAGAAGTCGGGCTGGTTCGGCTCGGGATTGCCGCTGCCGTCGACGGTGTGGTTGAGCAGCGGCCAGCCCCACGACCACGAGCCGTCGTAGCCGCCGACCCACAGCTCGGGGTGCAGCTCGCCCGGCGCGGTGACGAGGCCGAGCGGGCCGATCTGGAGGTAGGTCGCGCGCAGCGGGAGCCACGGGAGGTTGTTCTCGTCGATCGGCTGGCTCGAGTCGTAGCCGACGAGGTCGTGCGGTCCGATCAGCTTCACCAGGAACGCGACATGGAAGTACGTGTTGTCGATCCGCGCGTTGTACTTCGCGCTCGTGACGGTGAGCGGCAGGTCGGAGACCGACTCGCCGGAGTCGTTCAGTGCGGTGAGCGCACGCGCCGCCGCGTTCGTGCCGATCGCCTGATCCATCGCGTGCGACTCCATCGTGACGTTCGGGTACGTCCCCGAGCCGGCACCCGAGCCTTCGGGGCCCGGCGGATGCGTACCGCGCAGCGAGCCGATCTGGCCGCCGAGCGCGCCCTGGACGAACACGGTGACGCCGCCGAGGCCGGCGAGGTCGGTCGCGGCGTACTTCGACTCGGCCTTCAGCACGCCGTTCTCGACGTGCTCGCGCAGCCAGTGCGGATAGTGCGCGGTGACCATCGCGGGGACGCTCGAGTCGAAGTGCGCGACCTCCGGGTGGTCGCCCCAGTTGACGAGCGTCCCGATCGTCGAGCTCGGGTCGGAGACCTTCACGAAGCGGGCGATCGTGATCGTCGGATCGAAGATGATCGGATCGCGGATGTCCTGGTTCCAGTCGTCCGTCTTCGACATCGGGTTCGACGGGTCGTTGATCAGCTTCGTCGAGGCGATCACCATCTGCGCGGGCTGCGCGTTCGTGACGGCGTCCTTGATCGCGGCCGCCGCGGCGTCGTAGAGGCCGTTCATGATGAAGTCCTCGCGGCCGGTCGACGTCGCGGTCGGGCCCCACAGGCCGACGGTGTCGGGCGCGTCGTGCGCGTGGGTCGCGCCGACGATGATGTGATCGATGTCGAGGCCGGCGAGCATCGGGTGGTTGCGGATCTTGTCCATGTCGCCGGCCAGCAGGCCGATCGCATCGACGTAGACGACGACAACCGTGATGTCGCCCTCGACGAACGCGATCGCGCGCGCCTCGACGTCGGTCTTCACGCCCTCGGCCGCGCGGGCGCCGCCGAACAGCCACACGCCGTCGAACTTGCCGTTGCCGTTGAGATCCGTGTAGGGCTCCGTCGAGTCCCACTTCCGGTTCATGTTCTCGTCGGTGTACGTCTCGAAGTTCTGCGGCGTGTAGATCCGCTTCGCCGCGCCGACCTTGAGCTGACCGTCGCCGCGCGTCATGCATTTCGGGCTGCCCGGGCACTTCACGTCCGGAGAGTCGAAGCCCTCGAGGCGCGCGTCCATCGGGCCCGCATCCGCCGTCTTCTTGCCACCGCCGCACGCGGCGCACGCAGCGGCCAGACAGACCGCCACCAAGATCCTCATCATGGCCGCGGTCGTATCGCGGCGGCAGGGCGAAGTGAAGCGCTATCGACGGGGCTATCGGGCGCCGAGGCCGATGGGGCACGAGACGCCCGTGCCGCCGAGGCCGCAGTACCCGCCGGGGTTCTTGCCAAGGTACTGCTGGTGATAGTCCTCGGCGTAGTAGAACGGCGGCGCGTCGGCGATCTCGGTCGTGATCGTGCCGTGACCGGCCGCGCGCAGGCGCTCGCCGTACATCGCGCGCGACGCCTCCGCGGCGGCCTTCTGCTCCGGTGTGAACGCGTAGATCGCCGAGCGGTACTGCGTGCCGACGTCGTTGCCCTGGCGGTTGCCCTGCGTCGGGTCGTGGCCCTCCCAGAAGAGGCGCAGCACGTTCTTGAGGGAGATCGTCTGCGGGTCGAACACGGCGAGCACGACCTCGGTGTGACCGGTG
>JAFAOG010000437.1 GCA_019237945.1 Deltaproteobacteria bacterium
CCGATGCATGGGCGGCCGCGCTCGTCGAGGCGCACGATCGATGTGCCGCGGGCCATCAGCGTCGCGCGCGGCTCGGCGGCGGCGAACGACCACGTGCCGAGGCCGTCGTCGTCGCGCCCCGAGTGCAGCAGGATGCGCCCGCGCTGACCGGCGAGGCGTGCGGCGACGTCGATGGCGCGCATGAAGTGCCTAGATCGTGTCGCGGTCGGAGTCTTCGGCCATGCTGTCGGCGAACGCCTGCAGCTCGGGATCGAGTGCCTTGGGCTGCGGCGGAGGCGGCGGCACCGACGGCTGCTTCGACGGCCGCACCTCGGGCGCCATCTCCACCGGCTGCCCGACCGGATCGAGCAGCACGACGCCTTCGCCGGTGCACTCGACGCACACGCCGGTGATCGGTCCGCCGGCCGCGGGCATCACGGCGCGCGGGATCACGCGGCCGATCCAGCCGGCGAGCCGCGCCGCCTCGACGAATACGACGCCCGCCGCCGGCAGCTTGATCCGCACCAGCGGCTTGCCGGTGCGCAGCGCGACGGCGCCGTCGCCGCGGAACTGCACGACGGGCAGGCGGCCGCGCAGGCCGGGGACGTTGCCGTTCTCCCAGCGCAGCGACGCCTCGAACGCGAACACGAGGTCCTCGCGCAGGTAGAAGATGTCGTCGTCGAGCGTGACCGCCGTGAAGTGGCGATCGCCGGGCAGCGCGATCAAGTAGCCACTCCCGCTGACCGTGTGGACCTGCGACCCGCCGTGATCGAACTTCTCCTCGGTCTGGTGACCGCGCGAGCGCCGCATCGCTGGCTCGTACGCGAGATCACCGCCGGTGACGTGCACGCCGTCGAGCCGCGTCATCATGCGATCGGTGACGCGCACGACGAGCGCGCCGGTCGCGGTGACCTCGAATACCTCGTCGCCGTCTTCGGGGCGCACGAGCGACTCGGTCGCCAGCTGCGAGAGCGGGATCGGCGCCGTGCTGCCGGCGGCGACGTGCGGTGCAGCGGTGGCGACGCTGGCGACCGCGGGCGACGCGACCTCGACCGCCTTCGAGATCACGCTCTGCCCCTCCATCGCCTCGACGGGCGCGGCGGTCGGCAGCACGAACTGCACGCTGTCGCTCTCGACCTCGGGCTGCTCCTCGGCGACGGCGGCCGCCTCGGGCTGCTCGATCTTGATCTCCGGCATGCTCGGCGGGATGTCGATCGCGGCCGAGGACACGGTGACAGGCGGCGGGGCGGGGGCGGGCGGCTGCGCGCGCGGCGCCGTGATGCCGCTGCGCTCGAGTTGCTGGTGGATCTGCTCGCGCTCGGCGCTCGTCAGGTTGATCTCGATCTCGCTCGCGAGATCCTTCTGTCCCGCGAGCAGGAACGCGCGATACGCCTCGGCGTAGCGACCGGCGCGCGCGTACGCGAGGCCGAGGTAGCTGACGGCACGGCCCTGGCTCGGATCGAGCGCGCGGCTCGCCTCGAGCGAATGGATCGCCTTCTCGGCATCGCCGAGCTTCAAGTAGACGAGGCCGAGATTGAGCCGGTGCGATGCATCGGTCGGCAACCGCTCGACGAGGTCCTCGTAGATCGGTCGCGCCTGCTGCAGCTTGCCGGCGCGGAAGTAGGTCAGGCCGAGCAGCGCGAGCACCTTCGCGTTCTGATCGTCGAGCAGCAGCGCCGCGGAGAATGCCTTCTGGGCGTCGTCGAGCTTGCCCTGCTTGAGCAGGTCGCTGCCCTTGGCCACGGCTTGCTCGAACGCGTCTGCATCGAAGACGGCTGCCACCGCCGTCTATTATTGCGCAAATCTCGTCACCGCGAGCGCGCCGGACGGTGAGATCGTGACCTCGACGGCGCCGTCCTGATCGGTCCGTGCGACCTCGGCGCCGGCCGCCTGCCAGCGCGCGACGACCGCGGGCGACGGAAACCCGAACGCGTTCGCGACACCACACGAGATCACGGCCAGCTGAGGGTGCGTCGCGGCGACGAACGGCTCGCTCGACGACGTCGGGCTGCCGTGGTGAGGCACCTTGACGACCGCAACGTGCGACAGGCCGGCGGCGACGAGCGCGTCCTCGCCCTCGCGCTCGATATCGCCCGCGAACAGCACCGCGCGGCCGCCCAGCTCGATCGAGACGACGAGCGAGTTGTCGTTGACCGTGCGCACGGGGTCGGCGCCCTCGCGGCGGCTGTCCCCGTCGGTATCCGCGATCGCCGGGGCCCACACGGTGACGCGGGCGCCGGCGAGCTCGCGCGTGCCGAGCGGCGGATGCGTCGCGTGCGGGACGAACTCCTCGAACGACGGCAGCCGGCCGGCGGGCGCGGCAGGCAGCAGGCTCGCATCGGCGGCCCAGAGCGCGCCGACGGGTACGCCGAGCGACGCGAGCCCGAGATAGTGATCGGGATGCGGGTGCGAGATGATCGCGACGTCGATGTGATCATGGCCGAGCGCGTCGAGCGCGCGCGTGATCACGCCGCCGGGGGCGCTCGCCGATGCGACGTCGCGGGCCGATGCGAGGCCGCCGGCATCGACGAGCCAGACCTCGCCGTCGGGCATCTCCGCGATCGCGGCGTCGCCCTGGCCGACGTCGAGAAACGTGATCCGCAGCGCGCCGGGCGGCGACGGCCGGCGAGCGAGCATCCAGATCGCGCAGACCGCGAGCCAACCCGCGATCGACGCGCGCCGCGACGGCCCGCACGCGAGCCACAGCGCGATCGCGACGAGCACGCCGGCGACGAGCGGCGATGACAGCGCGATGTGGCCGAGCGGGACGGCGCGCGCGAGCAGCGCCGCGAGATCGTCGACGCGCGCGACGATCCATTCCGCGGTCGCGATCAGCGGCGCGAGGTGCAGCACGAGGCCGGCGAGTGCGAGCGGCAGCGCGATCAGCTCGACGAGCGGCGTCAGCACGAGGTTGCCCGCGATGCCGCCGGCGGCGACCTGGTGATAGTGCAGCGCGGTCAGCGGCGCGGTCGTCACCGCGATCCAGGCGCTCGCGCGCAACCCGCGACGAAGCCAGCCTCCGCGACCGCGCGGCAGCAGCGCGAGCGTCAGCGCGGCGGTGAACGAGAGCTGGAAGCTCGGGTCCCAGAGGTCGGCGGGCCGCCAGAGCAGCAGCGCGATCGCGGCGACGCCGATCGCATCGACCAGACGCACCGGGCGATCGAGCATCTGCGCGACGAGCGCGACGATGACGACGACGAGCGCGCGCACCGTCGCGACCTGCCCGCTCGTGATCATCGTGTAGGCGATCGCGACCGCGATGGCCGGCGGCGCGGCCCATCGCGCGGGCCGCCCGCAGCCGCGCAAAAGGGCCGTGGCCGCGAGCCTCCTGAGGGCTGAGAACAGGAGACCCGCGACCACGGCGAGATGAAGGCCCGACACGCTGAGGACATGGAAGATGCCGACGGCGCGCCAGCGTTGATCGAGAGCGGGAGAGACGTCGCCGCGATCGCCGGTCGCGATGCCGCGCAGCGGGCCGTGCACGCGGCTGGCCCACGCGGCCTGCACGTCGGCCGCCCATCGCCACGCGCGATCGATGACGTCGGGAGAGTCGGCGACGACGTCGACATGCACCGCGCTCAGCTCCCAGGCCGCGCCGCGCGCCGCGATCGCCTCGCTGCGGTCGGTCGCTCCCGGATCGAGGAAGCCGCGCGGCGTGCGCAGCCGGCCGGTGACGCGCACGATCTGCCCGGGCCGCAGCGCCGCGTCGGTCGACACCCACACGTCGTCGACGCGCGCGCCGCGCTCGCGCACGACCGGCGCGTGTACGCGGCCCTCGATCACGTCGAGCGTGCGGTCGTCGGCGCCGTCGCGAGGCGCCCGCGTCGGGTGCCAGGCGATCGCGATCGCGACCGCGAGGCCGGCGGCGACGGCGAGGGGAGGGAGGCGCATGCCTCTCCCTATCGGCCGCTCCGCGCTGCGGTTGCGTACGAAATTTCCGCCAACGATTTCAGCCACGTCGCTTGCTGTCTCTGGCGGGAGCGGCCTACGATCGCCTCGGCATGCTCCGCGCTCTGCTCGTTACTGTTCTCGTTCCGAGCGTTGCGAGCGCCGGCACGCTCGTTGGCAAGCTCGAGCTTCCGCAGGCGCCGGAGCGACCGCCGGCCGCGACGCGCGGCTTTCTCGAACGCGTCGAGAATCCGCTCGCACCGGTGCAGTCGCAGAGCGTCCCGCATCAGATGGTGATCGTCGTCGAGGGCGATGAGAAGCCAGCGACGCCGCCGCAGGTGACGTGGGATCTCGTCGGTGATTCGTTCGCGCGGCCGGTCGTCGCCGCGCCCGCGGGGGCCGAGGTCGTCATCAAGAACACGTCCAAGACGGCGCACACGCTCGTCGCGAAGGAAGACCCCAAGCTCGTGCCGCCGGGGCCGATCAATCCGACGGGGCCGAAGTCGTTCCGTGCGACCGACCCGGGCAAGGTCTACACGATCACCGATCCCGATGCGCCCTACCTGCAGGGCAAGCTCGTCGTCGTCAACACGCAGTTCATCGCGTACCCCGACGACAGCGGCAAGTTCGAGATCGCCGACATTCCCGCTGGCGCGTACAAGGTCAAGATCTGGTACCGCGACGGCTGGCTCGCTCGCCCGGACGATTCCGTCGAGATCAAGGACAAGGGCAAGACCGAGCTGAACCCCAAGATCACGTCGCTGGCTCCGCCCGCGGCGAAGAAGTGAGGGCGACGTGTTCCTGAGCAAGATCTGGTTCTTCCTGATCGCGCTGCTCGCGGCCGTCGCGCTGACAGTTGCGCTCGTCATGCCGCGCCCCGCGCAGCGTCGCTACATCAAGGAGGAGCAGGACCGCCTCGCGATCGCGTGCGGCGTGATCGACATCCTGCTGACCGACGACGCGCGCAACCGCGTCGACCTCGCGGGCACGTTCGCGCGCGCACCGGAAGTGGTCAACGCGCTCGAGAGCGCCTCGGGCGCCGACAAGCTCGACGATGCGCGCATGAAGTCCGTGCGCGAGACCGGCGAGAAGATCATGGCGGGCATCTCGGGCCGCAAGCCCGACTTCGCGATGCTGATCGATCGCCGCGGCCGCGTCGTCGCGCGCATCAAGCTCGATGACACCGACTTCGGCGACGTCGTCGCGGGCCGCCCGATCGTCGACGATGCGCTCGCCGGCTACCTGCGCGACGATCTGTGGGCGCAGAACGGCACGATCTACTTCGTCTCCGCCGCGCCCGTGATCAAGCGCGACGCGACGGTCAGCTACGCGGGCGCGGTCGTGCTCGGTCACAAGGTGACCAACGAGATGGCGCAGAAGCTCGTCGCGTCGCTCGACGTCGACGTCGGCTTCTTCCTCGGCGAGGACGACATCGCGGGCAGCAAGAGCGTCCCGCTCGATCACGCGAAGATGATGGCGGCGGTCAAGGCGCTCTCCGGTAGCGAGCCGGCGCGCGACTGCCAGGCCAACCATCCGATCGATCTGCACGCGGGCAACGCGGACTACACCGCGATCGTCGCGCGGCTTCCCGGCGAGGCGCAGCTGAAGCAGGCCTACTACACGGTGCTGATCAAGCGCCCCGAGGTGCGCGGCTTCAACGGCACGCTCAAGGCCGTCACGCAGAGCGACCTGTCGTTCGGCAACTTCCCGTGGATCCTCGTCGGCGGCGCGTTCCTGCTCGCGCTCGCCGGCGGCATCGGCTTCATGTGGATCGAGAGCGACCGCCCGCTGCGCCGCCTCGCCGCCGACTCCGTACGCCTCGCGAAGGGCGAGAAGGAGAAGCTCAGCGAGGACGAGCACCGCGGCCGGTTCGGCTCGATCGCGCGCAGCGTGAACATCCACATCGACAAGCTCGGCCGCGATGCGAAGAACGCGCGCACCAACCTCGATCAGCTGCTCGGCCCCGCGCCCGAAGGCAGCCTCGGCACGATCGATCTGCTCGCCGGCGCGCTGCCGCCGTCGCGTCCGGGCGGCCCCGCGCCCGCCGCGCCGCCTCCGCCGAGCGACTTCAAGTTCGCCGAGCCGAGCGCGCGCCCGACGCCACCGGCGATCCGCACGCCAACGCCGCCGTCGGTCCCCGCACGCCCGGCCGCGCCTCCGCCGCGCCCGC
>JAFAOG010000002.1 GCA_019237945.1 Deltaproteobacteria bacterium
TCAGCGTCATGCCGTCGAGCATCAGCGTGCCAACTGCGATGATCGCGAGCGGCTTGCTGCCCGTCGCGCGCAGCGTCGCGCCCAGCGTGAAGTGAACGTCGCGCGCGATCAGCGCATCGAACGGACCCGCCTGCCCGATGAAGCCCATGTGCGGCGCCGCGCCGCCGTTGAGCAGACCGGTGTCGGTGTCGTACGTGTTCGAGCCCGAGAACGTGAGGTCGTTCGTCGGCGTGCCGAGCGCGCACGTATCGAGCTGCGTCGAGAACGTGTGGCAGACGTCGATCGCATCGCCCACCGCGCCGTCGGGGGAGCTTCCCTCGCGGGCGCTGAACGAACAGGCGGCGACGAAGACGACCAGGTACTTCACGGGACGAGGACGATCTTACCTTTGACCTGGCGTTTCTCGATCCGCTGAAGTGCATCGGCCGCCTTCTCGAACGGGAGCGTGACGTCGATCGCGGGGCGCAGCTTTCCCTCCGCGACCCACGCAAACAGCGCATCCGCGTGAGCGCGATTTTTCGCCGGCTCGCGCATCGCGAACGACCCCCAGAACACGCCGACGACCTGGCAACCCTTCAACAACACCAGGTTCAGCGGAATCTTCGGGATCTCGCCCGACGCAAACCCGACGACGAGATACCGCCCCTGCCACGCCGTCCCGCGCAGCGCGGCTTCTGCAAGTGAACCGCCCACCGGATCGTAGATGACATCGCACCCGTTGCCGCTCGTCAGAGCCTTCACGCGCTCCTTGAGGTCCTCGCTCGCATAGTCGATTCCCTCCGCCGCCCCGTGCTCGCGGCAAAAAGCGAGCTTCTCCGCACTCGACGCCGCCGCGATCACGCGCGCGCCCAGCAGCGCTCCGAGCTCGACCGCCGCGATCCCGACACCACCCGCCGCGCCGAGCACGAGCAGCGTCTCGTTCGCATGCAGCGCCGCGCGATCGACGAGCGCGTGATACGTCGTCAAATACGTCAGCAGCGTCGCCGCGCCGACCTCGAAGCTCACCGCCTCCGGCAACTTCACGCACGCGAGCTCGGGCAGCAGCACCTGTGACGCATACCCGCCATACAGCATCGTCGCCGCCACGCGATCGCCGACCTTCAGCGATCCGACGCCCGCCCCCACCGCACGCACCACGCCCGCGATCTCGCCTCCCGGCGAGAACGGCAGCGTCGGCTTGAACTGATACTTGCCCTGCGTGATCAAGATATCGGGGAAGTTGACGCCCGCCGCCTTCACATCGACGACGACCTGCCCCGGCGCCGCCTCGAGATCCGGCAGCTCGTCGACGCGCAGCGCACCTGGACCCGTGAGCTCGTGAACGCGGACTGCTCGCATAGACGCAGAGCTTACAGCGCCGCCTCGTACGTGCCGAGCACGTGAAGCTCGGTCGTCAGCGGGCGCACCTCGTCGAGCGCCGCCTGGAACGCCTCGGTCGCCGCGTGCCCCATCACATCGACGTAGAACCGATACGTGAACGGCGCCGCGGGAATCGGTCGCGACTCGATCTTGCACAGCGACAACCCGTGCACCGCGAACCGCTGAAGGATCTCGCCGAGCGCGCCGGGGCGATCCGCGAGCGCCAGCAGCAGCGACGTCTTCGCGACCGCGCCCTCGGCCAGCGGATGCGGCCGCAGCGCGATCTCGACGAACCGCGTCGCATTCCCGCTCGACGACTGCACGCCCTGCTCGACGATCGCCAAGCCATACGTCTTCGCCGCCGCCGCCGATGCGATCGCCCCGAGCGTCCGGTCTCCGGACGAAGCCACCCGCCGAGCCGCGCCCGCCGTGTCGAGCTCCGGCCTCGCGACGAGATGTGCGTTCCTCGCAAAGAACGCCTGACACTGCGCCAATGCCTGCGGATGCGAGATCACGACGCGCAGCTCGTCGAGCCTGACCCCCGGCAACGCGAGCAAGCAGTGCTCGATCGCGCTGACCACCTCGCCCGTGATGTGCAGCCGCCCATCGGCGAGCAAGTCATACGTCTCGTTGATGCTGCCCGCCGTCGTGTTCTCGATTGGCAGCAGCGCCAGATCGGCCGCGCCGTGCAGCACCTCGTTCGCCGCCCCGCGAAACGAGTCGAACCCCGTCAGCAACGCGCCGCCCGGCCTCCCACCATATCGGCGCTGCGCCGCGAGGTGGCTGTAGCTCCCCTCGACGCCCTGATACGTCACGCGCAGCGGCGCATCCGCGCGGTTCCGCACCGCCGCCTCCTGATGCGCGACCGACATGTCCATCACGACGCGATACAGCCGCTCGACCTGGTGCGGATCCAGCCCCGCCCCCGTCGCATGCTCGCGCAGCCGCAGCAGCAAACGCTCCTCGCGCTCGCGATCGCGAAACGGGCTCGCGGCCTCGAGCTTGGCCGTCGCCACCTCCTCGACGATGCGCAGTCGCTCGGCGAGCAGCGCGATGATCTGGCGGTCGACGGCGTCGATGCGGTCGCGGAGCGCGGAGAGATCGAGAGCCGACATGCGCCGACTGTACTAAGCTCTGAAGCGTGAAGGACGACCACAAGCCGGAGCTGGTTCACGAGGCGCCCAAGGCCCTCCAGGAGGAGCCGCCCGTGGTTGCCCGCCTCGTCGTCGAGATCCGCTCGGACGGCACGCGCACGATCGCTCGCGGGGCGGTCGAGGACGCACAGCACGGCGAAAAGGTCGCGATCGAGGCGCACGGTAGCTCTCCTCTCCAGCTCGCGATCGCGCTCGCGCGCTCACTCACACAGCTTCCGAGGGCGATGTTGCGCGGCCGTGACACGTCCGCACGGGGTGGTGTGCGCGGGCTCCTCGGCCGTATGAAGAAGCCCTAGGAAGGCATGCGCCCTGCACTGAGAGGGGCCCATGCAGGACGTTCGCTGGCCTCTTCTCAAACGCCTCCTCGTGGATGACGGATGGAGCTGGCGCGAGGACACGTTGTTCGCGCCTCACGAAACGATGTGGTTCACCACGAGCTCCGAGACCCCGAACTACGCAGAGTTTCGCGACCGCATGAGCGAGACGCTCGAAGAGGTCGACCAGGGCGACCTGCATGCCGACCTCGTGAGCCTCGTCGCGGCCCTCGACACGGTCCTGCGAGGAAATTAGCTACCAGCGAAGCCCGCTCTGGCCCCACCTTGGTTGCGGATCGGGGGTGCGAGATTCGAATCTCGGACACCGGACGCCTCGGGCCCCCTCCTTGGTTGCGGATCGGGGGCGCGAGATTCGAATCTCGGACACCGGACGCGGCTGCTAGGCGAACGGCATCGAACGCAGGCGCGTGCCCGTCAGCGCGAACCAGGCGTTGGCGACCGCGGGGGCGACCGGCGGCGTGCCCGGCTCTCCCGCGCCGCCCGGATGCGCGTCGCTCGCGATCAGCTCGACGTGGATCTTCCGCGGCGCCTCCGTGATGCGGAGCAGCCTGTAGTCGCGGAAGTTCGTCTGGACGACCGCGCCGTCCTTCACCGTGATCGCGCCGTGCAGCGCGTTCGACAGCCCGAACAGGAACGCGCCTTCCATCTGGTAGCGGACGCGATCGGGATTGACGACGTAGCCGCAGTCCGCCGCGATCCACGCCTCGTCGACGCGCAGCTCGCCGCGCGGCCCCTTCTCCACCGATGCGACGACCGCGACCCACGACGCGAAGCTCGAGTGCGCCGCCATGCCGAGCGCGCGGCCGCCGCGGCGATTCCAGCCCGCCATGTCACTGACCTTGTCGATCACGCGATGCAGCCGCGCGACGTCGAACGGCGTCTTGTCGAGCGGGCTGCCGTAGTTGTCGGCGAGCTTCGGCACGCCGAGCTCCTTCGCGGTCAGCACGCGCGCCGGGCCGAACGTCTCGACCATCACGTCGCGCGGATCGCGCTTGGCGGCGTGCGCGATCTCGTCGAGGAACGAGTGCACCGCGAACGCCTGCGGGATGTTGCAGACCGAGCGCAGCCAGCCGATGCGCATGTGCGCGGTCGCCTTGCACGCCTCGACGCGCACGTTTGGCACTGCGAGCGGCAGATCGGTCGCGCCCATCCCGACCTCGCCGTCGCTCGGCTTGTCGGCGGCCGGATCGAACGTCGAGTCGATCGACGGATACGCGATGCGATGCCGCCACGCCGTGACCTTGCCCTTGTCGTCGAGCGCGGCCGCGAGCGCCTGCACGCTCGTCGTGTGGAACGAGCCGTGCTGCAGATCGTCCTCCCGCGTCCACTGCACGCGCACGCGCTGCTTCATCTCGCGCGCGAGCAGTGCCGCCTCGATGCCGAAATCAGGAAACGACTTGCGCCCGAACCCGCCGCCGAGCAGCGTGACGTTGACGCGCACCTTCTGCTTGTCGAGCCCGAGCGCCTTCGCGATCTCGTCGCGCATGCCGACCGGGCTCTGCGTGCACGCGTACACGGTCGCGCTGCCCTGGTCGGCGTCCGCGATCGCCGCCGGCGGCTCCATCGCGGCATGCGCGAGATACGCGCCGGTGTACTCGGCCTCGACCTTCGTCGCCGCCTTCGCGAGCGCCGCATCGACATCGCCAACGTTGCGCATCTGCGCGCCCGCCCGCTTCACCGATGCACGCAGCTCCTCGGTGTACGCCGCCGTGTCGTGCCCCGCGTTCGGTCCACGGTCCCACTCGATGCGCAGCGCCTTGCGCCCCTTCATCGCGGCCCACGTATTATCGGCGACGACCGCAACGCCGCCGAGCGCCTGGAATCCGATCGGCGGCTTCGGCGCAGGGAGCTCGATCACTCGCCGCACACCCTTCACCTTGAGCGCCTCGCTGCTGTCGATCTTCGTCGGCTTCGCGAACAGCACCGGCGGATGCGCGATCACCGCCGTCAGCGGTCCCGGCTCGTTCCAGCCGAGGCCATCGGCCGCAAACAGCGCGACGCCGTCGACGACATCCTCGGCATCCCGCTGCGGCAACTCCTTGCCGACGTACTTCAACTCTTTCAAGGCGCGCAGCTTCGGCTTCTTCGGCACCGGCACGCTCTTGACCTCGTGCACCAGCTCGACGAACCCGCCGAGCGCCTTCGCACCGTCCCAGATCTTGCTGTCGCGAACGTCGAGCCGCTTCTCGGGCACCTTCCAGTGCGCGGCCGCCGCCGTGATCAGCATCATCCGCGCCGTCGCCGCCGCCTCGCGCAGCGCGAGGAACGGGATGCGCACGCTCGACGAGCCGTCGGTATCCTGGTTGCCGAACTGCTCGTCGCCCCACGCCTGCTGCACGGTGATGTGCTTCGGATCCGCGCCGAGCTCGTCGGCGATCAGCACCGGCAGCGTGCTGCGCACGCCCTGCCCCATCTCCGAGCGATGGGACATGATCGTGACCGTCCCCTTGTCGTCGATCGAGATCCACGGGTTCGCCTGCCACGGCGGCGGCGGAGGCACCACATGGGCGCGCGCGTACAGCGGATACAGCGCGAACGCCGCGCCGGTCCCGACGAAGAACCCGCGGCGCGTCAGCGTCACGGCTCACCTCCGGCGGCCTTCTTCACCGCCGCGCGGATCCGCACGTACGTCCCGCAGCGGCACAGGTTGCCGGCGAGCGCGTGGTCGATGTCGTCGTCGGTCGGCTTCGGGTTCGCCTCGAGCAGCGCCGCCGCGCTCATCAGCTGCCCCGCCTGACAGAACCCGCACTGCGGCACGCCGAGATCGATCCACGCCAACCGCAGCGCGCTGTTCTTCATGCCCTCGATCGTCGTCACCTTGCGACGCTCGGCGCGCGCGACCGGCGTCACGCACGCGCGCACGGGAACGCCGTCGAGGTGCACGGTGCACGCGCCGCACAGCGCCTCGCCGCAGCCGAACTTGGTGCCGGTGAGGCCGAGCAGATCGCGGAGCACCCACAGGAGGGGCATGTCCGGAGCCGCATCGACCTCGCGCGTCGAGCCATTGACGTCGAGCTTCATCGGGCCACAACTATAGGCCGAACGTGAACGAGCTGGAACGGATCGCGCGCTCGACGATCGGGGAGTATCTCCTCGCGACGGTGGTCCGCGTCAGCGGCTCGTCCTACCGCCGGCCCGGCGCGCGCATGCTGGTCGCCGGCGAGCGGTGGATCGCCGGCTGCGTCAGCGGCGGCTGCCTCGAGGGCGACGTGATGCTGCGCGGCCTGCACCGCTGCAGGGACGGGCCCGTCGTCGTCACCTACGACTCCGCCACCGACGACGGCGATGCGTTCCGCGCCGGCCTCGGCTGCGACGGCGTCGT
>JAFAOG010000073.1 GCA_019237945.1 Deltaproteobacteria bacterium
GCCCGCGGGCGGCTCCCCGGTCGCGCCGCCCTCCGCGTTCTCCGTCGGCGACGACACCGACGCGGACATCCGCCCGCCCGACGGCGACATCACCGGCAGCCGTCGCCGCGCCCCGAGCGAGCCGGGCCGCCGTTCCGCGGATCCGTCGCGCCGCGCCGCGACCGAGCCCGACGCGCGCGAGGACGATGTTGCGGCGATGCGCCGCGAGCTGGACGAGCTGAAGCAGGCGCTCAAGGACAGCCTGCCGAAGCGCAAGAAGCGCAAGCCGTAGTCACGCTCGTCGACGATGTCTCGTAGGACGAAGAGGCAGATGGGCGCGAAAACAAGAAGCCTACTACTTCGCGTTTTCGCGCTTTCGTGCCAATCCCGGGTCCGGCTCACTGTGTGGCTTGCTTCGGACTGCGGAGACTGTCGCGCCACCGGCCGCGCGATCGAGGCTGCGTAGCGCGGGGTGCGCGAGGGCCGTAGCGCCGCGCTTCGCACCCGCGAACGCGTGACGAGCGGGTCGCCGCGGCGTACACCACGGCTCGTGGCTCGTACCAAGCCGTCCACGTCCACATCCGCGCGCAAGCCCGCGAGCCGCGCTCGCGCGAAGGCGAAGAGGCTCCCCGCGGTGCTGCGCGCGCGGCCGTCGGCCGACGATCAGCATCGCAGCCTGCTGCTCCACGAGCATGCGGGCCTCGAGACCGTCGCGCAGGCCGAGCGGTTCGTGCACAACGTCGGGTTCGCGCTGCGCTACGGCCCGCATAAGACGCTGCCGCTGGCGAGCATGTACGCCGCCGTGTGGCGCTCGGTACCGACGCGCGAGCCCGAGGCGCAGATGCAGCGCCGCGCGACCGGGCTGACGAACCAGCTGATCGCGCGCGGCGACGTGCTCGAGACTAACGCGATCGCGGATCGCGTCGGGCTCGTCCATGCGAGCTTGATTCCGGCACTGATCGCCGTCGTGCGGCGCGGCCGGCCCGTCGACGATCTCGAGCTGTCGGCGAACGCACGCAGCGTGCTCGGCTTCCTCGCGCGCACGCCGCGCCCGACGGCCGGGCAGGTCCGCGCTCATCTCGGCGTGCCGGCGCAGACCTGGCCCAATGCGGCCGACGATGCGCTCGCCGAGCTGCAGCGCGCGCTCGTGATCGACCGCGGCGACACGCACGTCCCCGAGAAGGGCGCCGCCTACCTGACGAAGGAGGGCATCCCGTATCGCCTGATCGACGACGTCCACGCGGCGCACGTCACGGCGGCCATCGGCCTGACCGTCGATGCGGCCGCGGCACAGCTCGTCGAGCGCTACCTCGACGGCGCGCGCTTCGCGACGATGAAGCAGCTCGCGAAGATCTTCGAGGCGTGCCTGTCGCCCGAGGAGCTCGCCGCAGCGCTCGCCCGGCTCGCCGGCGCGGTCGAGATCGTCGCCGAGGGTCGCACGCAGATCGTGCTCCGCCGCTCCTGAGGCCGTTACCAGCTCGCGCGCGCCGTCGCTACCAGCTCGCGCCGTGGCGCTACCAGCTGGCGCCGGCCGTCGCCTCGAGTGTGAGCGCGAGGTCGCCGGCGGTATCCGCGGACGCGCGCGGGCCGATCGCGACCGCGACCGGACCCGCATGGACGAACGCACTCAGCTGCAGCGTCGTGCCGGCTTCGACGCCGTGCTCGAGCGTCTTCGAGTACACGTGCTTCGAGAACAGGTGGCTCCAGTTCTCCGACGTGCGCGTCACGACCGCGCCCGCCGCGATCGACGCCGTCCAGCCGGTCGCGAGCCAGCGCGAGTGACGCGACGTCGAGCGATGGACGACCTCGGGCTCGAGCATCCACGGCAGGTCGCGCGACACCGGATGCGAGTCCATCTCGACCTGATGCCACGGCTCCGCGAACAGCTCGCCGACGTACAGCCCGAAGCCGGTGTGCGGGTTGCTCCACCGGATCGCCTCGAGGTCGATCGACATCGCGACGGACCCGTGGTCGGCGCCGAGCATCGCGACGCGCGCGGCTCCGAGCCCACCGCCGAGGTGCGCCTCCCAGCGCGGCAGCGGTGCGGCTTCCCGGCGCGGCGACGGATCGGACGCGGCGCGGTCGAGCGTCAGCCCCGGCGCGACGGGCGCGAGACCGGGCGGACCTCCGTCATCGGCGCGCGCGGGTGTCGCGGCGAGCAGGCTGGCAAGCGTCGCGGTGAGCGCGAGCGTCGCTACCGACGGCAGGAGGATCGAGCGGACCATCGCGCCGGCCAGACTGCAACGGCCACGCCACGCGCAAGCTGCTGGTCTTGCTGCGAACCGCCGCACGCACCAGGACGCGGTTCACGGCGAGAGTGACCGCGTGTTCACGCGCGATCGAGGTTGCAGTGCCCGGCGCGCGCGGGCTGGCAGAGGATCGCGCGATGGCTGGCCGAGGATCGCGCGCCGCGGGCTAGCCGAGGATCGCCCGGCGCTCCGCGGCCTTCGCCACCTCGCGGTCGACGATCGCGCTGGCGACCGGGTCGAGCTCGCGGGCGGCCGCGCGCGGGAGCACCGGATCGGCCGGCTCGTCGACCGCGATGCGCGTGGTCGGCGCGTCCGACGGCGCGATGAAGCCGCGCAGCACGAGGATCGCGGCCGACATCAACACGAGCGCGGTGCCGACGACGAGCACGATCACCGTCGACAGGTGCCAGTGCGTGCTGCTGACGACCCACGGGATCAGCGACGGCACGAACGCGGCGACGAACGCACCGACGTGATAGACGAGGCCGATCGCGCGGGCGCGCACGTGCTCGGGGAACAGCGAGGTCGTGAGGACAGGCGTGACGCCCGAATAGCCGACGCCGAACGCGCCGCCGAGGACCGCGCCGATCGCGAGCGGCACCGGGCCCGCGATCCAGCCGACGTAGAGCGGCAGCGCCGGGACCATGAGGAGGGCGGGGACGACGAGCGCGACGATCACGCCGCGGCGGGCGGC
>JAFAOG010000001.1 GCA_019237945.1 Deltaproteobacteria bacterium
GTCGTCTTGACCATCGTGTAGTGCGCCATGTCGAGGAAGACGAGCTTGTCGCCGATCGAGAGCGGGCGATCGAAGCTGTAGTCGCCGATCACGTCGCCGGCGAGGCAGGTCATCCCGCCGAGCCGATAGGTGTGCGGCTTCGCGCCCGGCTCGCCCGAGCCGACGATGATCGGGCGGTACGGCATCTCGAGCGTGTCGGGCATGTGTGCGGTCGCGCTCGTGTCGAGGATCGCGATCGGCATGCCGTTGTCGAAGATGTCCATCACGGATGCGACCAGGACGCCGGCGCCGAGGGCGATCGCCTCGCCCGGCTCGAGGTACAGCTTCTTCTTCCAGCGGTCGGAGAATCGGCCGAGCACGGCGAGCAGGCGGTCGACGTCGTAGTCCGGCCGCGTGATGTGATGGCCGCCGCCGAAGTTGATCCACTTCATCTGCGGGATCAGGTCGCCGAACTTCGCCTCGAACGCGGCGACGGCGCGCTCGAGCGCATCGCTGTTGTTCTGGCAGAGCGAGTGAAAGTGCAGGCCGTCGAGGCCGTCGATGTCGCGCAGGTTCGCGCGCGTCGTTCCGAGCCGCGAGCACGCGCCGGCCGGATCGTAGAGCGCGACCTCCGCTTCCTGGTGCTCGTGATTGACGCGCATGCCGGCCGAGATGCCAGCGCGCTCGATCACGGCGCGGTGGCGCTGCCACTGGCCGGGCGAGTTCAGCACGATGTGATCGGCGAGCGTGACGAGCTCGCGCATCTCGCCGTCGGAGTACGCGGGCGCGTAGGCGTGGACCTCGCCGCCGAGCTCCTCGCGGGCGAGCCGCGCCTCGGCAACCGACGACGACGTGGCGCCGGCGAGGTAGCGACGGACGAGCGGGAACGTCGACCACTGCGCGAAGCCCTTGAGCGCGAGCAGGATCGTCGCGCCGGAGCGGCGCTGCACCGACTGCAGCAGCGCGAGGTTCTTCTCGAGCGCGCCGAGGTCGGTGATGAAGCACGGCGTCTCGACGCGCGAGACGTCGATGCTCCGCGCCATCGCTTCGCCGAGACTCGCGCCTTTCGACATCAGCGCTCTTCGACGTGCCAGGGCAGGCCGCGCTTGCCGACGTCCTCGAGGAACGGGTCCGGATCGAGCTGCTCCATGTTGAACACGCCCGTGCCCTTCCACTTGCCGGTCACCATCATCACGGCGCCGGTGACGGCGGGGACGCCCGTCGTGTACGAGATCGCCTGCGCGCGCACCTCTTTGTACGTCTCGGCGTGATCGCAGATGTTGTAGATGAAGTAGCGCTTCTTCTGGCCGTTCTTGACGCCCTCGCAGAGGCAGCCGATCGACGTCTTGCCGCTGTAGCCGGCCGCGAGCGACGCGGGGTCGGGGAGCAGCGCGCGCAGGAACTTGATCGGCGTGATCTTGTGGCCCTCGAACTCGACCTCGTCGATGCGGGTCATGCCGACGTTGCCGAGTACCTCGAGATGCTTGAGGTACGACTCGCCGAAGGTCATCCAGAAGCGGATGCGCTTGAGGCCGCGGAGGTTCTTCGCGAGCGACTCGAGCTCCTCGTGATAGAGCAGGAAGCTCTTCTTCTCGCCGACGCCCGGGTAGTCGAAGATCCGCGAGACCGAGAGTGGATCGGTCTCCTTCCACTCGCCGTTCTCCCAGTAGCGGCCGCGCGCGGTGATCTCGCGGATGTTGATCTCGGGGTTGAAGTTCGTCGCGAACGCCTTGCCGTGCGAGCCGGCGTTGCAGTCGACGATGTCGACGTAGTGGACCTCGTCGAGCAGGTGCTTCTGGACGTACGCGCAGAAGACGTTGGTGACGCCCGGATCGAAGCCCGAGCCGAGCAGCGCCATGCGGCCGGCCTTCTTGTAGCGATCCTGATAGGCCCACTGCCACGAGTACTCGAACTTCGCGACGTCGGGCGGCTCGTAGTTCGCGGTGTCGAGGTAGTCGACGCCGGCCTCGAGGCAGGCGTCCATGATGTGGAGGTCCTGGTAGGGCAGGGCGACGTTGATCACGACCTGCGGCTTGTAGTCCTTGAGCAGGCGGACGAGCTGCGGGACGTCGTCCGCGTCGACCTGCGCGGTGCGCAGCTTGCGACCGTGCATCTGCTGCACCTCGGCGGCGATCTTCTCGACCTTGCCGAGCGTGCGGCTCGCGAGCATCACGTCGGAGAAGTGCGTCTTCTCCATCGCGGCCTTGTGCGCGACGACGCCGCCGACTCCGCCGGCGCCGATGATGAGGACCTTCGACATGGCCCTCGTTTATCACGATCAGCTGAGCTCGTCGGCGGGCGCGGGCGCGAGATCGCGCGCGACGGCCTTCTCGAGCCGGCGACCGAACTTGCGCGGCTTGCGCGCGTAGACGTCCTTGCCGGCGCGGCGCGCGTCCTTCATCAGATCCTCGAGCTGGCCGTCGACGGCGGCGAGGAGGTGATCGAGCGGCTCGCCGCGCGTGCCGTGCGTCTCGACGAAGTCGCGCAGCATGATCAGGTCGACGACCGGGCCCTGCGCCTCGGTCACGCCTTCGACCTCGCGCTGCACCTCGCTCGCGTGGAGGCCGGCGAAGCCCGCGATCACGTCGAGCTGGTAGCCGAGCTCCTTGCTGCGGCGGCGCCAGCGGTGGAACTGGCGCTTGCTGCGCTTGGCGGCCTTGCGAGCGGTGCGCGCCTCGTCGAACGTCGCGCGGACGCCCTTGACGACCGACGACCACGTCACCGACGCGGGCAGCGCGGCCTCGAGCGCCTCGACCTGCGCGAGCGCGCGAGCGGCACCCTCGGCGAGCAGCTGCTTGATCTCCTGGCGCGCGGGCATCGCCTCGGCGGCGGCATCGAGCACGGCCTTCGCGAGCGTGCGCTCTTCCTCGCCGAGCGGCAGGGCGCCGAGCGTCTCGGGCGCGACGGCGTGATCGCGGGCGGCCCCGACGGCGCGACGCGCTTCCTGCAGCGCCTTCTTGATCGCGCGGCGTTCGCTGCGCGGGAGCGAACGGGCGAGCAGGGTCAACAGCGCGCGGGCGCGGCGCAGCGCCTTGCGGTACTCGTGCACGGCTTCGTCGACGTCGCGATCGACGGCCGAGGATGCATCGCGCGCCGCTTCGGCGGCCGCGGAGAACTCGGCGACGAGCGCGCGCCGCAGCTCGGCTTCGTTGTCGAAGACGGCCGTCTTGCCGCCGAGCGGGCCGAGCTTGTCGTCCTCGGCGATCGCGGGAGGAGGTTGAGTCATGCTGTCACCATTCGTCGTCGTCGCCATAGCGGACGGACCATACCCCCGCCGTTCCGGATTACCGAGACGGCAAACGAACGTTCCGCGTTTCTAGCGAAATCGTCACATTGGCCTGTAACGTGCTCTGGAGATGGCCAAGCCGATCCTGTTCGACCCGGTGGAGAGTCCCTACCTCGTCGACGACCACTTCAAGATCAAAGACGCGCCGAACGACCCGCCGAAGGACGCTCCCGACAAGGACGCGAACAAGGAAGCGCTCGAGGCGAACGTCAAGAAGCTGTGCAAGCTGCAGGAAGAGCTGTACGCCGATCACCGCTACGCGATCCTGCTGATCTTCCAGGCGATGGATGCCGGCGGCAAGGACGGCACGATCCGCGCCGTGATGTCGGGCGTGAACCCGCAGGGCTGCCAGGTCACCGCGTTCAAGCAGCCGACGCATCTCGAGATCGATCACGACTTTCTGTGGCGCGTGCAGCTCGCGCTGCCGGAGCGCGGCCGCATCGGCATCCTCAACCGCAGTCACTATGAAGAGGTGCTCGTCGTGCGCGTGCACCCCGAGATCCTCGACGGTCAGCGCCTGCCGCGGCGCCCCAAGGAGCTCAAGGATCTGTGGGACGAGCGCTACGAGTCGATCATCGAGGCCGAGCGGCACTGGGCGCGCAACGGCATGGTGATCCTGAAGTTCTTCTTGAACGTCTCGCAGAAGGAACAGCACGAGCGGCTGCTCGAGCGGATCAAGGACGCCGACCACAACTGGAAGTTCCAGATGGGTGACTTCAAGGAGAGCAAGCACTGGGACGAGTACATGGACGCGTACCAGGACGCGCTGCGCGCGACGAGCAAGCCCTGGGCGCCGTGGTACGCGATTCCCGCCGACAACAAGCCGTACATGCGGCGCGTCGTGTCGGAGATCATCGTCGGCACCGTCAAGCAGCTCGATCTGCGCTACCCCAAGGTCGACAAGGAGCAGAAGGCCGAGATGGAGCGCGTGCGAAAGGTCCTCGAGAAAGAGGGCTAATGTCCGCCGCCGGAGGCGAAGTCGACGCCCGCCTTCTTGCCCGCCTCGCCGGTCTTGATCAGGATGCGCCGCAGGATCGGCGGGGCGAGCGCCTCGTTGAACCCGACGACGCCGAATAGCAGTACCGCCGCCGCGTCGCCGAACGTGCTCTGGAACGTCGTCTTGAGGACGATCGCGAGCGCGAGCGCGAGGCCGGCCTGCGGGACGAGCCCGAACCAGGCGTACTTGCGCACGACGTCCTCGGCGCCGGTGAGCTTCGTCGCGATCTTCGCGCCCATGTAGAAGCTGCTCGCGCGCACCGCGGCGACGATCACGACGGGGATGATCGACCCCCACAATAGATAAATGTCGATCTTGGCGCCGGCGAGCGCGAAGAACACGAGGAACACCGGCAGCTGCGCGGACTCGAAGCTGCGGAACAGATCGTTGGCGTCGGCGCGCGAGAAGTTGCGCAGCCAGATGCCGGAGGTCAACAGGACGATCAACGGATCGAGGCTGACGCGCGCGCCGATCTCGGCGACGACGACGCAGATCATCAGCCCGAACAGCGTCGCGCCGCGCTTGACCGTCTTGAGGTACTGGCCGAGCACCATGCCCATCAGCAAGCCGAACACCATCGAGCCGATCAGCTCCCAGCCGACGTGCAGCGCGGTCTCGGTGACATCGATGCTGCCGCCGATCACGGCGCCCGTGATCGCGAGCGCGATCGACGAGAACACGATCACGGTGAGGTCGGCGACGACGACCGAGGCCAGCACGACGTTCGACAGCGGGCCCGCCGCGCGCATCTCCGCGAGCAGCGCCATGACGACCGCCGGTGATTGCGCCGACAGCGCGACGCCGATCGCAGCGCAGATCGCGAGGCTCTGCGTCGTGTCGTAGTTGCCGAAGATCGCGGGCAGCAGCGGCCGCATCAGGAACAGCGCGCCCGAGATCGTGAACATCGCGCCGATCACGGCGAAGATCGTCACCGCGCGCAGCGTCTTCATCACCGGCTTGAGGTGGGCGAGGTGCAGCTCGGAGCCGGCCTCGAGCGCGATGATCGCGGTCGCGGTGTCCTTGACGACGTCGAGCGAGTGCCCCATGTCCTTCGTCACGAGACCGAGCACGAACGGGCCCGAGATCACGCCGGAGAACAGATAACCGGTGAGCTTCGGGAGCCCGAAGCGGTTGAAGATCTTGCCGGTGAAGTACGCGGTCAGCAGCAGGTAGCCGAACGCGAGCTCGGTGCCCGCGATCGACGTATCGCCGGTGAACGTGCGCGCGGCCTGCATGAAGCCGGCGACGGCGAGAAGAAGAATGAGCGGGATCACGTCGGGTCCTCGTCGCGGTAGATCGGGCCGTCGGCGTCGTCGCCGTCGGAGCGAAGGTCGTCGAGCTCGTCGATCGGAGCGCTGCGCTCGAGCTCGTCGATCGGTGCCGCGACCTCGGCCGGGTCGGCGGCGCGGCGCGATACCAGGAACTCGGTCGCGATCGAGCCGCCGATCACGGCGGTGATGACCCAGGGCAGGCCGGTGTCGTGATAGAGGCTCTCGACGGAGATCACGAGCGCGATCGACAGCCCGGAGATCGGCGTGACCAGCTGGCGATCGTCGGCGAACGTCTTCGGCAGCAGCGCGCCGACCGCCGTCTTCGACGCGACGATCCCGGTCCACTTGCCGATCGTGCGGCCCGCGACGAACAGCGGCACGAGCAGCCAGCCGCGCCAGTCGGTGACGTCCCACAGCGCGCCCGCGATGATCAGGAACAGCAGGTGAACGGGGCGTTCGATGTGGTGGAGGATGCGAAAGATCGAGTCGCGCTCGTCGTTGGGGAAGTTCGTGACGAGCACGCCCGCGATGAAGCAGACCGAGATCGGCGAGAGGCGCAGGTAGCCGGCGAGCCCCGACGCGAACGCGATCCCGCCGACGACGACCGCGAGGAACTCCGCGTTCGACACCGGCAAGCGCACCATCGCGAAGACGAGCACGCCGATCGCGACGCCGAGGCCGAGCGTGACGAAGATCCACGCCGTATCCGGGATGTGCCACGTGCCGAGCGACTCGTCGCGGAAGTAGGCGGTGATGAAGACGAGGCCGATCACGCCGACGATCTCGTCGAGCTGGCTGAGCAGCACGTCGACGCCGCGCCCCTCGTGCCAGGTGCGATTCGCGAAGCCGCGGAACTTGCGCGGCGCGGTCATCGCGGCGGCCGTGCCGAGCAGGATCAGGTCGCGCCACAGCGCCGGATCGCCGAGCGACATGCCGACCTCGTTGAACGCGATCATCACGGCGCCGCAACCAGCCGCGGTGAGCGCGAACGGACCGAGCGCCTCGACGAGGATCAAGTACGCCGTGCCCTTGGGGACGCGGTCGAGCACGCGGATGTCGAGCTGCGCGCCGATGATGAAGCCGAGCCAGCCGAGGCCGAAGTGCAGCACGGGCCTGAGCTGGGCGAGCACGCCTTTCGTCAGGATGCCGACCGTATCGCTCGCGGCGATCGCGCCGAGCGCCACGAACGGAAACCCGGCCGTGATC
>JAFAOG010000029.1 GCA_019237945.1 Deltaproteobacteria bacterium
GCGCTCTCCTGCTCGGCCGTCCGGCGGTCGAGCACCACGGCGCTCTTGGCCCCGACGAACGCGTAGATCTTGTCGGTGTCGAACTGGAGCTTCACGCCCGGCGTCGCGCTCTTGGTCCGACCGTACTCGGGGTTACCGCCCCACGACAGGCGGTACGAGTAGCCGAGCCGGAAGAGGTCCGCCGACACCGGGAACGCGGTCAGCGAGATGCGCGTCGGGTCCTTGTGGGTCGGGTCCTTCCAGTTCGACAGCGTGATGTAGCTGCCGTCGTCGGTGAGCGCGATGTTGCTGCCCGACAGCTCGTTGATGCGGAGCACGAACGCCGCTTCGGCGTCGAAGTGACCGCTGTGGAAGTCGCGGTACATCACCGCGTGCGACAGCGTCTCGAAGCCCGAGTAGCGCGTGTCGTAGTTGTCGAAGAACAGCACGCCGAGCGACGTCGGGACGCCGAAGCGCCAGCCCGGGACGCTCGGGATCGTCTCGCCCGGCTTGACGAGCATGTTCTCGTTCGTCAGCGTGAACGCGAGGCGGGTGTCCATGAACCCGCTGCTGCCGGTGATGCCGCCGGTCGCGGCGGGCGTCGAGTCGGGAGCCGTCTGCTCGTGAGCCGCGCGATCGGCCGCGTCCTTCGCGGCGCGGTCGTTGAGGATCTTCGCGAGCTCGCGATCGACGATCTCCTTGATATGAGCGTCTTCGGTCTCGCTCGGAGCGGCAGAACCGCTGCCCGACGTGTCCGTAGAGCCGGGCGGCTCCGAGGGCTGAGCGAAAACAGACAGCGGGGCCGCCGTCGCGGCGGCGACAATAACTAAGCGAGTAAGGCGCATGAACCAGTCCTATTGCGTGACGATGTCGCTCATCGAGCGCGGGAAGATAATCCAGTGCTTGAGAATTGGGCGGCTGACGCCAATGACTTTCGGTAGCGTCTTGCCCACCAGGGTCGCGGGATCGAGATCGAGCGTCCCCGCCGTGACGACGTTAATGAAGCTGCTCTGACAGTTGCCACCGATGCCGGCCGGATCGAGCTTCCACTGCTTATAGGTGACGTAGTCGGCGTCGAGGTTGCAGACCTTCGCGTTGTCGATCTCGATCAGCCCCGACTCGTTGTGCTCGAAGTTGATCGGCGCGTTGAACCACGTCGTGTCGAACACGACCGGCTTGGGCTCCATCGCCTTGTTGACCATCGGCGCGCCGACGACGAACGTCTGCGGGAAGCCGATCTCGGTCAGCGAGTCGAACTCGGAAACGCCGCCGGCGAAGCCTGCGATCACCTGACCCTCGCTGAGGAACCGCTTGTCCTGATCGAGCGGCGCCGAGTACGAGAACACGTCCATGTAGTCGTAGTCGGCGGAGACGCAGGGTGGCGTGCCGTTCGCATCCTGGCACTTGACGTCGGCGACGGTGTAGCCCTGCGTGTAGACGCTGGTGACGACGAGCCGGCCCTGGGCGCCGTACCGCGAGGCGCGGACGTCGACGTTCTTGGTGTCGAGCGGCGCGGCGTCGAGCGCGTCGACGGCGGTCTCGCTCCGGGGCGTCTGGATATCGGCGATGAACGGGTCGCGGTACCACAAGGTCGGCGAGACGCCCGTCGCGTACGTCGCGCTGTCGCCGTCGGTGAAGTCGTCGATCCACACCGTCGTCGGACCGAACGCCGATGGCAGCATCAGCGACACCGTGCCCTGCCCCTGGTTCATCGACACCGTCGCCAGCGGCATCCCGCCGAGATACGGCGTCAGCGTGCCGAGGAAGTGCGCGTAGACCTGCAGCTTGTTCGAGAACGTCGTGTCGGTGTCGCCGTTGGGGCCCTTCGCCGTGACCGACAGCGTGACGCTGCGCGCGGTGTCGGGGAGCCGATGGTCGATGTCACCCGGGTCGGTCGGCGACGTCAGCGTCACCTGCAGCGACTGCGTGCCGGTGATCGGCGGCTGGTGATCGACGCACGCGGCGAGCGCGAGCGGCAGGAACCATGTTGTCTTCATCGTCTTCATCGCGCCACCGGCCGGATCCGCCCGTCGTGTCCCTCGATCTTCTCGTCGAGACACGCAACGTTGCCGTAGTTGTCGAACACGCTCTTGCCGTTCGCATCGGTGATGTTGTGCACATCGACTCCGTCGCAGGTCGGCGCCTGCTTGGTCAGATACACGGTCAACGCGTCGCGCAGCGAGACACCGGTATCCTGCTGCGACGTGTTGCGCTTGAGCACGAAGAAGCCCGAGCCACCCGCCGCGATGTAGTTGTTCACCGCGACGCGGTAGAGGCCGTTGATCTCCATCGGCGCGCACTTCGTCGTCGCCGGATCGACCGCGTGGTCGGTCAGGACCTGGCCCGTGTTCGGGTCGGTCGGGCGGCACGAATCGCCGATATAGATGTTGGCCGAGCACGCGGTCGTCACGCACTTGTGCAGCTGCGTGTCGCAGCGGTCGTTGACGGCGCTGATCGTCGTCGTCGGGTCGACCGTGTTGCAGTCGGTGTCGACGTTACACGTCAGGTCTGCGTGGTTCGGATCGACGACGTTGCAGCGGCACGGCTGGTCACCGAGGCCGGGCTCGTCGCACGTGTGCGTCGCCGTCGGATCGTCGCGGCAGATCTGGTCGTACGTGATGCCCGCGACCTGGACCTGCGACTGACAGCCGCGCGTGGCGGACTTCGCCGACACGAAGTCGAGCGTGTCCTTCACTTCCTGGCCCGACAGGTAGATCACGACGATCGTGTTCTCGAACGGGAACACGTTGAACATCGACTCGTTCGTCAGCGCGCCGCGCTCGAAGTCGGTACGGATGCCGAGCGAGTTCGTGAACGCGAACTGCGCCTCGACGCCCTGCTGCTGCTGCATCGCGCGCGCGACGAGGTTGCCGAGCTGGCTGTCACCGCCCGATGGATCGTTGCGGAGGATCTTCGCGGTGCCCGGCGGGTTGATGTACGCGAACACGCCGGCCAGGTTGATGTCCTGGTTCAGCTTGATCGAGTACGGCCACAGGAGGTTCGCGATATCGGGATCGTCGGGCGCATAGTTCGGATCGGTCGGCGGGAACGACGCGACCGGCTGGTTGTCGTACGCGAACGACACGATGCGGCTGCGCTTCTCGGGATCGGCGTTGTTCTCGCCGACGTGAACGACGAGGTCGAGGCGGCCGACGTACTTCGCGAACGCGCCCGAGTGCACGAGCAGCGTGCGGCAGTCGTGCGTCTGGCAGTACATCGCGTCGTCGCCGTTCGGCAGCAGCTTCGGCGGATTCGTCACGATGTGGAGGTGGCCGCCGAGCACGAGGTCGACGCCCTTGACCGCGAGCGCGGCGTTCGGATCGTCGACCTGCGATGACGACAGGCCCTCGTCGGTGTCGAGGCCGAGGTGACTGACGACGACGACGATGTCGCAGACCGGGCGCAACATCGCGACGTACTGGGTGAGCACCGTGCTGTTCTTCGCCGGCCGGAAGCCGAGCGAGTTGCCGCCCTCGAACGACGACAGCAGCGTGTCCTGGTTGCCCATGCCGATCACGCCGACGCGCAGACCCTTGACGTCGTAGATCTCGAACGGCTGGACGACGTCGCGCAGCGAGCGCTGGCCCTGGCCCTGCGGGTTGTCATCGAAGATGTAGTTCGCAACGAGGTGCGGGAACTGCGACCAGTTGTCGAGCATCGTGAACAGCTGCTGGCTGCCGAGGTCGAA
>JAFAOG010000282.1 GCA_019237945.1 Deltaproteobacteria bacterium
AGGATGGCTTTGCGCATGGCGCGAGTCGTACACCGGCACGCGATCGCCGGTCCAGGCCCATGGGGCGACATGCCCCGGGGCGCGGTGGTAGCGTCGCCGCGTGGCCACGACCGATCTCGCCGGCTTGCGGGCGCTCGTCACCGGAGCGTCGAGCGGCATCGGCGCCGCGATCGCCAAGGAGCTGCACGCGCGCGGCGCGAAGCTCGTGTTGACCGCACGCCGGCGCGACAAGCTCGATGCGCTCGCCGCCGAGCTCGGCGGGGCGCAGGTCGTCGTCGGTGATCTCGGGCAGCCCGGCAGCGCGGCCGCGGTGTGGGCGGCGGCCGGCAAGGTCGACGTGCTCGTCAACAACGCCGGTTTCGGCTACTTCCGGCCGTTCGCCGAGATCGACTGGCAACGTGACGCCGAGCTCGTGCAGCTCAACATGACGTCGCTCGTCGAGCTGACGAAGCTCGCCGTCGGCGCGCGCGCCCGTTACATCGTCAACATCGCGTCGATCGGCGCGTACCAGAGCGTGCCGAACATGGCGCTCTACGCGGCGAGCAAGGCGTTCGTGCGCAACTTCAGCGAGGGCCTGCACGACGAGCTGCGCGGCACGACCGGCGTCACGTGCATCTGTCCCGGCGGCACGAAGACCGAGTTTCACGCGATGGCGGGCGCCGGCAACTACAGCTGGATCGCGAACGCGTCGATGATGACGGCCGACGAGGTCGCGCGCATCAGTGTCCGCGCGATGCTCGCGAACAAGCGCACCGTGATCCCGGGTCTGATGAACAAGCTGTCGTGCTGGGGCGTGCGCCTCGTGCCGCGCGCGTTCGCATCGTGGATGGCGCGCCGCGTGCTCGGCAAGCCGCGTCCTGGCGCATTGCCCTCGCGAGCCGCCTCCTGAGATCTATGTCCACCGAAGAATTCAATGTCCGTCGCTGGCACGAGCCCGGCACCTACGAGGTCTGGTACCTGACGTGGAACGATCCGGCGACCGACCAGGGGTTCTGGCTGCGCTACCTGAGCGAGGCGCCCGTCGAGGGTCCGGCGCGCGGCGAGCTGTGGTTCGCGCGCTTCGATCCGAAGGATCCGCGGCGCACGTTCGGCATCCACAAGCACTTCGCCGCGCCCACCGATCGCGAGCAGCCGTTCGCATTGATGATCGGCGACGCGCAGCTCGGCCACGATCACGCGATCGGCGAATTCGCGGGCGGCGATCACCGCGTGAAGTGGGACCTGCACTGGCAGCCCGCGAGCGCCGTGCTGCGCCACCTGCCCGACTTCGTGTACTCGCGCGGCAACCTCGGCGTCACGAGCGTGCAGTCGCCGAACCCGCGCGTGCCGCTGTCGGGGACGCTCGTCGTCGACGGCGAAACGTTCACGTTCGATCGCGCGGTCGCCGGCCAGACGCACGTGTGGGGAAAGAAGCACGCGACGTCGTGGACGTGGGGCCGGTGCGCGGACTTTGCGGCGGCTCCCGATGCGGTGCTCGAGCTGATCGCGGTGCATCAGAAGCGCGGCGTCCAGCTGCCGAAGATGGCGTGGCTCGCGCTCGACCTCGACGGCCAGCGCCACCGCTTCACGCAGCTCCGGCATGTCGTGCGCAACCACGCGACGTGGCGCGGCTGCGATGTCGAGCTGACCGCGCAGTCGCTGACGACGAAGGTCGAGGTCCAGATGACGTGCCGCCCCGAGGATATGGTCGTCGCGCCGTACCTCGATCCCGACGGCGAGGAAGTGTTCTGCTCGAACACCGAGATCGGCGATGCGCTCGTCCGCGTCTACCGCCGCGCCGGGCTCGCCTGGCGTGAGTACCGCACGCTGCTTGGCAAGAGGCGAGCGCACTTCGAGGTCGGCGGACGCACGCGCGATCCTGCGATCACGCGCGAGCACGTGCTCGTCGATTAAGCTAGTGTGCGCGCGATGGCAGGCCACGCGAAGAAAACCCCGCTCTGGGACGTCCACAAGCAGCTCGGCGCGAAGCTGATCGACTTCGGCGGCTGGGACATGCCCGTGTCGTATCCGGCGGGCACGATCAAGGAGCACAAGGCGGTCCGCGAGGCGGTCGGCCTGTTCGACGTCTCGCACATGGGCGAGTGCTTCCTGCGCGGCCCCAAGGCGCGCGAGACCGTTGCGAAGCTGACGACGAACGCGTGCGAGTCCGCGCCCGCCGGCAAGGCCGTGTACACGCTGCTCTGCCATCCCAGCGGCGGCGTCGTCGACGACTGCATCTTCTACAAGAAGGCCGACGACGACTTCATGGTCATCGTCAACGCGTCGAACACCGGCAAGGACCTCGAGTGGTTCCGCGACCACGCGTCGACCGAGTGCGATGTCGTCGATGTGTCGGCCGAGACCGCGCTGATCGCGGTGCAGGGCCCGAAGGCCGTCGCGATGGTCGACAAGCTCGCGACCGGCAACGTCGCCGGCATGCCGAGCTTCACGTGGACCGAGGGCGAGGTCGCCGGCGTGCGCTGCACGATCGCGCGCACCGGGTACACCGGCGAGGACGGCGTCGAGCTCGCGTGCCGCAACGAGGATGCGGTGCGGCTGTGGGGCGCGCTGATGGAGGCGGCGACGCCGCTCGGCGGGCTGCCGATCGGCCTTGGCGCGCGCGACACGCTGCGCCTCGAGTCCAAGCTGCCGCTCTACGGCAACGATCTCGACGACGATCACACGCCGCTCGAGGCGGGCCTCGGCTGGGCCGTCAAGCTCGACAAGGGCGACTTCATCGGCCGCGCCGCGCTGCAGGAGCAGAAGGCGAAGGGCCTGACGCGCCAGCTCGTCGGCTTCAAGATGGACGACCGCGCGATCGCGCGCCACGGCTACGAGGTCGTCGACCGCTCGCGCGGCGCCGGCGAGCTTGCCGCGATCGGTGTCGTCACGAGCGGTGGCCCCGCCCCGTTCGTCGGCGGCGCGATCGGCCTGGCCTACGTGCCAACCGCGCTCGCGGCAGCCGGCAGCAAGCTGACGATCGATTGCCGCGGCAAGGACGCGACGGCGACCGTCGTTTCGGGCAAGTTCTACAAGCGAGGCTGATGATGAGTACGTTCCCAGCTGATCTTCGCTACACCCACGACCACGAGTGGCTGCGCGCTCAGGGCACTGCCTGGCGCGTCGGCATCACCCAGTTCGCCGTCGATGCGCTCGGCGACATCACGCTCGTCGACCTGCCCAAGGAAGGCGATCAGGTCACCAAGGGCCAGCGCTTCGGCACCGTCGAGAGCGTCAAGAGCGTCAGCGACCTGTACGCGCCGGTCTCCGGTCGCGTCACGGCCGTCAACGCCGCGCTCAAGGACGCGCCCGAGTCGGTCAACAGCGAGCCGTACGGCAAGGGCTGGATGATCGAGATCGAGCCGAACGACAAGTCCGAGACCGACGAGCTGCTCGACGCGGCCGCGTACACGCAGCACGTCGCATCGCAGTAGCCGTTACTGCTTGCGCGCGCTGAACCAGTAGATCTGGTTGTTCGAGACGACGATCAGCTGCCCGCTCTCATCGACGCTGAGCTGCAGCTGATTGCTCGCCGCCGTGCTCGTCCCGAGCGCCGGTGCGGTCGCGGTGGCGAGCACCGTGCCGTCGGTCTTCACGTAGAAGAACTTGTTGTCGAACGCCTCGTCGACCCACACGTTGCCGCGGTCGAGCGCGACGCCGCGCTGGGTGCTGTACGAGGTCGCCGCGATCGTCGTGCGCGACACGACGCCGCCGGTCTTGCCGTCGAGCGAGATCACGGTGTTCCAGTAGTTCGACAGCACGAGCTGGTCGTGCGCGGCGTCGTACGCGATGTCGGAGATGCCGTCCTCGGTCGAGAACGTGCCGAGCGTCGCGCCTGTGTGCGCGTCGAGCTTGCGCAGCCAGCGGTTGCCGGTGCCGCTCGCCGAGTAGTTGAGCCACACCGCGTTGCCCGCGAACGCGATGCCGCTGACCGGCTCGTAGTGATCGTTCATCATCCACTCCGACAGCTTCGCGCCGGTCGCGTCGAGATGAGTGACCCACACGTTCTTCGGCGTGTAGTAGTCGGCGTCATCGCAGTACGCGATCCAGATCCCGCCGGCGCCGTCGCTGTCGACGCCCGCGACGGTGTGCTCGCCGGCCATCGACTTCGTCTGCACGAGCTCGTAGCTCGCGGGTTGGACCGGGGGCTGGGTGGCAGCATCCGGCAGTGGCTGCACGTCGTCCTCGGCATTGGGGAAATACAGCCCGCATGCGGGCAGGAGCGCGATCAGGAGCAAGCGACGCATGCGCGCGTGCTCTGCAGGCGGTGGACCAATCGCGGCGTTGCGGGGTTAGCGATCGCGTGTGTCACAGATCGCGACACGACTGCCCTGAATTTCGCGCACCACCGTCAAATAGTCAGCGCGTCTCGGTCGGATAGCCGGCCTTGACCCACGCGTCGTAGCCGCCGTCGAGCGCGACCGCCCTCGAGTAGCCCATCGTGCGGAGCGTCGCGGCGGCGAGCGTCGAGATCCGGCCGAACTGGCAGTACGTCAGGATGCGGGCGGTAGGATCTGGCAATTCCTTGTCGACGCGCAGCTCGAGCTGACCGCGCGGCAGGTGCTTCGCGCCCGGCAGATGGCCGGCGTCGAACGCGTCCTTCTCGCGAACATCGAGCAGCATGAAGTCGCTGTTGCCGAGCCGCGACGCGACCTCGTCCATCTGCACGAACGCGACCTGACGCGCGGCCTCCGCGAGCAGCTGCGCGACCGTCTTGCCGCCGGTGCGGTTCGTGCGCAGCGCCTCGGTCAGGTGATCGGGCATCTTGATGTCGAGGCCCTTCATCAGCGCGACGAAGTCCTCGCGCTTGGTCTTCTGCAGCCGCGGGTTGCTCGCGAGCTCGGCGCCGATCGTCGACGAGTTGCGATCCTTGTAGTCGTGCGACGGATAGATGCGCAGGTTCTCGGGCAGCCTGAGCAGCTTGCCGAACAGCGAGTCGTACAGCATGTCGGGATCGCCGGTCGGCAGATCGGTGCGGCCAGTACCGCCGATCAGCAGCGTGTCGCCGGTCAGCACGCGATCGTCGAACACGAGGCACGTCGAGTCCTCGGTGTGCCCGGGCGTGTGCATCACGCGAACGCGCAGCTTGCCGACGATCAGCGTCTCGCCGTCATCGACGCGCACATCCGCGAACGGCGCCGCGGACAGGCGGTGCATCACGACCGGCGCCTTGAGCTGCTTGCCGAGCTCGCGCGCCGCCGAGAAGTGGTCGGCGTGCGTGTGCGTCTCCGCGATGTAGTGGATCCGCATACCTCGCTCCGACGCCAGCGCGATGTAGCGGTCCAGCTGCTCGAGGTGCGGGTCGACGATCATGGCTCCGCACGTCTCGTCGCACCCGATAAGATAGGACAGACATCCGCCAGAACGGATCTGCTCGAACAGCATGGCGCACTCTACCGCAACGAAACTGTCCGCTCCGGTGTCTTTACACACATGCGCGTGATGACGACGGAACCCGGTCACCTCGAGCGTCCGCTACGGGCGCTGGTCACGCTTGGTTGCGTCATCACGCTGCTCGTCACCGCGCTCGGACCGCGCTGGCTCTGGCACAGCTACGGAAACTACCGACTCCCCGCGTTCTGGATCGAGAACACGCTTGTCGGGATGACGGCCGTGATCCTCGCGACCGCGCTGATCCTGCGCGGCGCCTCGCTGCATCTGCGCCTCGCGCTCGCCTTGCCGCTCGCCCATCTCGCCGCCGTCGTCGCCGCGTGGGCCGCCTACAACGCGCTCGCCCCGCAGGTCGCCGATATCTCGGAGGCCGGATCGATCCCGCGCGCGCTGCCGATGGGCGCGACGACGCTGGGCGCGTTGCTACTCGCGCTCGTCGTCGGCCGCCTGACCTCGCGCCGCCGCGACTGGCACCACGGCGCGACCGTGTTCGCGCTCTCCGCCCTGCTCGCGGTCGGACTCTGGCTGCCGATCGCCGCGTCCTGGTACTGCCGCGGCGTCGACTGGTCGATGTGGCACGCGCTCGCCGAGCAGCACCCGTACCGCATCACCGGCTTCGTCGTGATCCCGCCGGTCGCCGCCGCGATCGGCTACACGCTGCTCGTCATGCGCGCGCCCGCCGCCGCCCGCATGCTGCGCTGGCCGCTCTCCGTCGCGCTGCCGATCATCTTCGTGGCCGCGCTCGCCGCGCGCCTCGAGCCGCCGCGCCTCGCGTTCGAGATGTACGGCAACTTCGTCCACATCCTGCTCGCGCAGACGATCGCGGTGATCGCGACGTTCGCCGTCCTCGCGATCGGCTTGCTCGCGCGCGCCCGCCGCGCCAAGTCGATGCTCGCGTCCGCGCGCCGCGGCACCGTGCGCTGCGACGGCCTGCCGCTCGCGCTCGAGCTGACCTCGTGGCTGCGCGGCCCGCGCTACATCACGGAGGCGTTCACGGTCCACACGCCGCGCGAGGAGCTGATCGTCCCCGCCGGCATCGAGATCCTCGCGCCGATGCCGCCCGAGACGACCCAGCTGCGCATCGGCGAAGCTCTCCCGCTCCTGCGCGCGGGCGACCCCGTCCTCGTCGGCGGCTTCGTCGACGCGGATCCATCGCACCCGTTCCGCGGCTCGCTCTCGTCGCTGCCGGGCGACCGCGGCCTCGCCGTCGCCCACGCCGAGCGCACGAGCTTCGGCGACGCCGACCTCGCGCTCGTGCTGTGGCGCCCTGCGCTCGCCTATCTGATGATCGCGGTGTCGATCGCACTGCCGGCGCTCGCGGCGGTGCTCGCCGTTTAGCTCCGTACTCGGACCAAGAGGATTGGCCCCAAAGAACCCGAAGCGCCCAAAGATCGGAGACTGACGGAGGCCGAACCTCTGCTCTCCGACCTTTGGGTTCTTCGGGTTCTTTGGGGCTAGATCCTCCGCAGGACCGTGTGGTGCGCGGAGAACCGGGCTTCGCTCCCTCGAGGCCGGTGGCCGAGGACAGGTTGCGAAGCAAGCTGTCCGAGGCGCGTGCTGGGGCCCGCAAGCATCTTCTCCGGCTCTTCCCTTGGCGTTCTTGGCGCCCCTTTCTCGAGCACCCGTACGAACCCTTGGCGGTAATTCTGGGTTCTGCCTCCGCTAGCGAACGGAGTGAAGGTGGTGCGTGTGGCCGTACTCGCGTTCACGCGCGCAGCGCGGCGAATCGGCGGCGCACGAGATCCGCAGCTCTGCCGAGTTGTCGGGCGAGCGGAAGCGGTCGTACGCGGCGAGCGCGGCATCGGCCTCGGGGCGGTGGAGCGCGGCGAGCGCGGTCGCCTGCGAGCGGAGAAGGTCCGGGTCGCGCGGCGCGAGCTCGAGGCCCGTCGTCGCGGCGACGAGCGCGCGGGCGTCGTCGCCGACCGAGCCGAAGCAGCGCGCGGCCATCACCCACGCGGCGGCGTTCTGCGGCGCCTTCTGCGCGAGCGCGGCGGCGGGGGCCGTCGCTTCGTCCCAGCGCCAGACGCGCATCAGAGCGTCGGCGGCGATGCGGTCGAGCACGGGCGGGCCCGGCGCGGGGAGCAGCGCGCGGGCATCGGCGACGAGGGCGAGCGCATCGTCGGCGCGGCCTTGCTTCGAGGCGACCTCGGCGAGCTGGACGAGGATCATTGCGTGCGGGCGACCTTCGGGGGCGATCGCGAGCGCGCCTTCGAGCACGGTGCGCGCTTCTTCGAGGCGTTCGCTGACCGTGTTCGTCAGCGCCATGCCGTGCTCGTACTCGCGCTCCCAGTTGCGCGGGATCGCGCCGAGCGTCGCGTGGGTCTCCGCGATCAGCGTGATCGGCTGCGCGGTGCATGGATCGAGGTGGACCTGGCGTGTGCCCTTGGCACCGTCGAGGAACGCGCGGCCGGTGTCGGACTTCGACGCGCGACACACCTCGTCCTGCATCGCGAGCGTGCGGCTGCGATGGCGCAGGCGCGCGGTCACCGTGAGCGGCAGCGCGGCGTCCTTCGGGATGTCGAACGCGTAGCGGATCGTCTGCGCCTCGCGCGGCGCGAGCGTCTGCGTCGCGATCTGCGTGCGCATGCGAGGCATCTCGTGGTGCTCGAGCACGTGGCCGTCCTCGTCGACGACGAGCGTGCGCAGCACGTGCGCGTCCTCGTCCTTCGGATCGGTCGCGTGCGAGAGGCCCGACTCGGCGATTCGCTTGCCGGTGGCGTCGGCGAGCTCGATCTCGACCCAGGTGTCCTGGATGTCGAGCACGCCGCCCGGGAAGCGGTGCCCGACGAGCAGGTTGCGGATCGTCACGTCGAAGACATTCCCGGCGACCGGCGCGGGCTGCACGTCGATCGACGCGACGCCCTCGAGCTTGGTCTGCAGGCGGTGCAGCTCGTCGGTATCGCCGCGCATCGCGGCCATCCACGTGTGACCGCCGAGGAAGCGGTGAGACGCGATCTTGCCGTCGTGCGCCGCGACCTCGTCGGACGTCGCGGGCTCGCGATCCATGTGGCAGTCGATGCACGTCTTCTTGTCGACCTTGTCGACGCGGCCGATGCCGTTGCCGTTCCATGCGCTGCTGCGCCACATGCCGGGCTCGTCGAGGCCGGTCAGGTGCACGGGCATGTCCATGTCGGGCGACAGGAAGCCGCGGTGGCAGCCGACGCACAGCTCGGTGCCGAGGCCGGGCTTGTTCACGGTGACCTGCGCCTTGTGGCGCTCGATCGACGCGCGGTCCTTCATGTCGGGCGCCTCGATCGGCGTGCGCGACCACACGTAGCTGCCGTTGCCGTCCTTCGTCACGCTCTGGATGCCGTGGCAGAGGCGGCACGTGACGCCGGAGTGCGCGCGCAGGTCGTCGCTCGGCACGGTGCTCGCCATCAGGCCGTCGACCATCAGCGGCATGTCGTGACAGCCGCCGCACATCTGCGAGTCGTGCTTGCCGAGCTCGGTGCGCGCGAGCTCGACGTCGAAGCGATAGATCGGGTTACCGAACGACGCGAACGAGTGCGGGCTCGTCGACCACTGCGCGGCCGCGTCGGGGTGACACGTCGCGCAGCTATCGACGTCGGACAGCTGCGTGCCCGCGCTGACCTCGGCCCGATGCGATGGCGTGGCGATCGCGACGAGGCTCGGCGC
>JAFAOG010000428.1 GCA_019237945.1 Deltaproteobacteria bacterium
GCGCCGACGCCGTTATCGATATTGACGACGGTCGTCCCGGGCACGCAGCCCGCGAGCAGCGCACCGAGCGCGACGAGGCCATCGACGGAGACACCGTACCCGACGCTCGTCGGCACGCCGATCAGCGGGCGATCGACGAGCCCGCCGAGCACGCTCGGTAGCGCGGCCTCCATGCCGGCGACCGCGACGACGACCTCGCAGCGGCGAATGTCATCGATGCGTGCGAGCAGCCGGTGCAGCCCCGCGACGCCGACGTCGCCGACGCGCAGCACGGGCGCTCCGAGGAACTCGGCGACGAGCGCGCACTCCTCGGCGACGCCGAGGTCACTCGTGCCCGCGCACACGACCGCGATCCGCCCGCATGCCGCCCGCGCCGGTACGCCGCCGACGCGAACGATCCGCGCGAGCTCGTGATAGGTCGCGCCGGGCAGCGCCGCGAGCACGGCCTGGGCCTTCGCCGGGTCGACGCGCGTCGCGATCGCGCCGCCGTCCTTGTTCAGCTCCGCCATCGCCTGCGCGATCTGCTCGGCGGTCTTGCTCGCGCCGTAGACGAGCTCGGGGATGCCGGTGCGCAGCTCGCGGTGGTGATCGAGCACGACGGCTTGCGCCACGGCTTTGTATACCGGTAAACGCCCGATCTGCTCCGCGGCGTCGTCCGGTGTGACGGTCCCCGCACGCACCTCGGCGAGGAGCTGGGCGAGCATAGTACGGTCCACGGGGTAGTCCTACCCTACTTCTTGCGTTTCGTGATCCGGACCGCCTCGATCGCGCGGTCGGTCGCCGCGATGACCTCGACGATCAGCGGGCCCAGCGTCAGCGTCTCGCCCTTGTCGGGGATCCGGCGGAACTTCTCGATCAGCAGGCCCGCGATCGTCTCGTAGTCGTCGCTCTCGGGCAGGCCGAGGTCGAGGTCGGCGTTGACCCGGGCGACGGTCGTGCGGGCCTCGACGCGCCACACGCCCGGCTTCTCGGCGCGGATCGGCGACGGCTCGGTGTCGTACTCGTCGTCGATGTCGCCGACGATGATCTCGAGCAGGTCCTCGATCGTGACGATGCCGACCGCGCCGCCGTACTCGTCGACGACGATCGCGAGGTGCTGCTGTTCGGTCTGCAGCTGGACGAGCAGGTCGCTCGCCTTCATCGTCTCGGGGACGTAGCTCGGCGGGTGCGCGAGCTCGGCAACCGTCTTCTTGTCGGTCTTCGCCGTCGCCGCCTGCAGGATGTCGAACGTGTGAACGATGCCGACGACGTCGTCGACGCGCGAGCGGTAGATCGGCATGCGCGAGTGCTGCTTGTCGGCGATCTCGGTCGCGGCCTCCGTGATCGGGGTGTCCTCGGGCAGCGCGGTGACCTCGGAGAGCGGCACCATCAGCTCGCCGACCTTGTACTCGGAGAGCTCGAAGACGTTCGCGATCATCTCGCGCTCGTCCGCGCTGATCTCGGGCTTGTCGCTGGTCGGCTCGCTCTCGATCAGCAGCGCGAGCTCGTCGCGGGTGACGAACGCCTTCTTGCGGTCGGTGCGCGTGATGCGCGTCAGGGCGGCCGCGAAACCGCCGACGACCGCGACGAAGGGGCGCAGCACGAACGACGCCAGCCGCAGCTGCGTCGCGATCCGATCGACGACGCGGTCGGCATGTGCCTGCACGATCGCCTTGGGCACGAGATGGCCGAGCACGAGCAGCGGCGGCACGGCGATCAGCGGCGCCCACAGCGGCGTCACGCCGCGCATCGCGAGCTGGGTTCCGAGCACGAGCACGGCGACGAGCGTCATCAGATTCGCGCCGACGAGCGTCGTCGCGAGCGTGACCTGCGGGACCGCGAGCATGCGCTCGGCGCGCGCGGCGTTCTTCTTGCCACCGATCGCGCGCGTGTGCAGCGCGTTGCGATCGCACGCCGACAGCGCGACCTCGGCGCTGACGAAGAACGCCTGGGCGAGCACGCAGCCGACGAGCGCGGCGATGAGCTGGCCGATGGTGATCAATTCGGCTTGTCCTGCTGCGAGCGCAGCTCTTCGACGTCGATCGCGGGAGGCGTCACTTCATCGATCTCGTGGATCGGCTTGAGCGCGGGCGGCGGATCGACCGCCTCGGTGCCCGGGCCGGTGTCGGGACGGTCCTGCTTCACGACCGGGCCGGTCTCGACCTGCACACCGCCCGGGCCCGGTGTACGCACGCGGCCGATCTTGATGTTCGGCATCGACTGCTGGAGGTCGGCGCGCTCGTCGCGCAGCACGCCAAAGATCTGCGACAGCAGGTCGTCCATCGTCACGAGGCCGAGCACCTTGCCGTACTCGCTGACGACGATCGCCATGTGGACCTTCTTCTGCTTGAACGTCAAGAACAGCCGCTTGACCGGCGTCGTGCGCGGCACGAACAGCGGCTCGTGGAGCAGATCGCCGAGTGGCTTGGTCGGGCCGCCGACCGCGGCCGCGCGCACGAGGTCCTTCGCGTTGAGGATGCCGCGGACGTTGTCGAGCGACTTCGAATAGATCGGCACGCGCGAGAAGCCACGCGCCGCGATCTCGCGGACGAGCCGCTGCATCGGCAGGTCGTACGACAGCGCGAAGATGCGATCGCGCGGCGTCATCACCTGGCCGACGTTCTTGTCGTTGAACTCGAACACGCGGTGGATCAGGCGGCGCTCGCGCGCGTCGACCTGGCCCTGCGACGTGCCGGCGTCGACGAGCGAGCGGAACTCCTGCTCGCTGAGGTCGCGCGCGGGGCGCGTGCGGGCGGCGTCGCCGAGCGGTCGCAGGAACAGCTCGCTGAGCAAGTTCACGACGAGCCGGATCGGCGTGATCATCACGGCGAAGATGCTGAGCGGGAACACGCACGCACGCGCCCAGCCCATCGCGTTCTTCGCGGCGAACGTCTTCGCGGAGACCTCCGCGATCAGCACGACGAGCGGCAACGCGATCGCCAGCGCGATGCCGGCGCACGCCCACGGGCTGGTCGGGCCGAGCTCGAGGTCCATCACGACGACGAGCGCGAGCACGGCGAGCAATGCGCTGAACGCCTCGTGACCGATCAGCACCGTTGCGATCAGGCGGCGCGGCCGCTCGAGCAGCTTGATGATCTTGCGATCGCGTCGCGAGTCGCTGCGCGATAGCTGCTCGCGGTCGACGCGGCGGAGCGAGAACAGCGCGACCTCGGTACCGCTGCAGAAGCCCGAGACCAGCACGCACAGCACGGCGAGCGGGACCGCGATCGACAGATCGTTCACGCGCTACCTCCGACGATCGGGAACGTCGCGACGAACGTCGAGCCCTGGCCGGGCGACGTGTCGACCCAGATCCGGCCGCCGTGCGCCTCGACGTACGCCTTCGCGAGCGTCAGGCCGAGGCCGGTGCCGCCGAACGCGCGCGTCGACGACGAATCGACCTGGAAGAACGGCTCGAAGATCTTCGATACCTGCTCGCGCGAGATGCCGATGCCGGAGTCGCTGACGACGAGCTGCACCGCGCGGGCGTTGCCATCGTGCGGCGACAGCGGCCCGGGCTTCACGCACACGCCGACCTTGCCGTGATCGGGCGTGAACTTGACGGCGTTCGACAGTAACGACGAGACGACTTGGCGGATCTTCTTGCGATCGCCGACGACGATCGTGTCCCCGCGCGTCTCGAGCTGGATCGCGATCTCGCGCTTGCGCGCCGCCGCCGTGAACAGCGCGACCTCGCTCGCGACGATATCGGTCAGCGACAGCGATGCGCGCTCGAGCGGAGGCACACCGCTCTCGACCGACGCGACGTCGAGCACGCTCGTGATCATGCCGAGCAGCTGATCGGCCTTGCTGAGGATCGTCCCGAGGTACTCGCGCTGGTCCGTCGACACTGGGCCGGCGAGCCCCTCCGCGAGCATCTCGGCGTAGCCGATCACGCTGGTCAGCGGCGTCCGCAGCTCGTGCGACATCGTCGCGAGGAAGTTCGACTTGAGGCGATCGAGCTCCTCGAGCCGCGCGACCGCGCGCTGCAGCCGCTGGTTCTGCTCGGTCAGCTCCGCGAACGTGATCCGCATCGCCTCTTCGTGCGTCGTCGCTGCGAGCTCGCGCGCGTTCGCGTGATGCGTGAGCAGGCCGAGCATCTGCGCCGCCAGATCGAGCGCGGCCGGCGACCGCGACGCCAGCTTCGCGAGCGGCTCGCCATCGTGATCGATGTCGCGGCAAGGTGCCCCGGCGTGCTCGCTCCCGGCGAGGCGTCGTCCGCGCGGGTCGAAGATCGCGACCGCCGCGCCGACCGCCTGCTCGACCGCTGCCGCGAGCTCTTCCAGCTCGCCGGCCGGAACCAGGCGGGCTAGCTCGATGGGTCCATCGAGCGGGTGAGACACCTGGCGATTGTAGCCCAACCGCTAGCCGTTCGCCTCGGTCGCCCCGACGTGCTCCGCAAGCTGTTTCCTGAATGTTTGCGCGTCGATACCGAGCTTCGCGCCGAGCTGAAGATCGCGCTCGAGGTGGGCCCAGGCGCGCTCGACCAGCGCGAAGAACGTCGGCAGGACGCCCTCGCCCGCCTTCGCGCAGGCCAGCGTCATGCTCGGCTGTCCGAACTTGTCGCACTCGTCGGCGGGAATGGCGTCGGGCAGGTCGCGCTTGTTGTACTGGACGACGATCGGCACGCGGTCGAGCGCGAACGCGTGGAGGTTGGCGACCAGGTTCTGCCAGGCGAGCCGGTTCGCATCCTGCTGATCGGGCGAGCTGTCGGCCACGAACACGACGCCGTCGGTTCCGGCGAGCACGACCCGGCGCGTGGCCTCGTGCACGGGCTGGCCGGGCACCGTGTAGACCTTGATGCGAAACGAGAAGCTCGACGTGCGGAAAAAGATCGGCAGCAGATCGAAGAACAGCGTGCGGTCGTCGCGCGTGTCGAGCGTCATCAGGCGCCCGCGGTTGAGCGTATCGACCTTCGTGTAGAGCGCGCGCAGGTTGCTCGTCTTCCCCGACAGCGGCGGCCCGTAGTAGACGAGCTTCAGCGTCAGCTGTCGCTCGGCGAAATCTACGAGAGCCACGCCACTAGCCTATCTCACTGCGCCCGCGCGTGGAGGATCGTGGTGAACACGAGCCCGAGCACGAGGAGAACGAGCAATGCCGCGAGCAGCACGATCGTCGAGCGATACGGCTGGTCCCCTTTCGCCTTCTTCGAGCTCGTCGACATCATCGCGGCGACCGCGGAGGTGCGCAGCCGCTCGAGCTGCTTGTCGGCGATCGGGTCACCGGCGCGCTCCTTGTACTTCGCGGCGGCCCACGCATACGAGCCATACTGCGCGACGAGGCCGAGCAACGCCGCGTGTTTCGCGGGCTCGTCCCACTGCGCGACCGCGTCGTCCCACGCCTGCTGTACCGCGTCCGGAATCATAGGACCTGCCGAAATGGTACCGGAGTCACGATCGCGACGAACAGGATCAGCATCGCGATCGCCGCGCGGCGGCGCCCGGGATCGAGCGGCACGTCGCTGACGGGCGGGTGGTACTCGCCGGCGCTGCGACGCATCCAGCCGAGCAGCAGCGCCCAGATCATCCACGGGATCAGGCCGTCCTTCGCATAATTGAGCGCGGAGAGCGGCGTGCGGCCGGCGTGCAGCGCCATCGCGAACATGACACCGCCGACGACGATCCCGATCACCGGCAGCGCCTTGTGCAGCCGCGCGCTCCACGTCTCGTGCGCGTCGCCGAGCGCGGCGCGGGCGATGTGGCCACCGTCGAGCTGACCGATCGGGATCAGGTTGATCATCGTGACGAGCAGGCCGACCCACGCCGCCGACGCCATCGGATGGAGCTGGACATCCATCCCGCCGCTCGGCAGCCAGCGGTGAAACACCGCGAGCTTGAGCAGCGCGTACAGGATCGAGTTGCCCTCGATCATGTCGTCGGGCTTGAGCGGCCCGACCTGGCTCAGCGACAACCCGATTGCGAGCAGCGGCACCGCGGCAAGCATTCCCGCGACCGGCCCCGACGCGCCGACATCGAACAGCTTGTTGCGATCCTCGACGCCGCGCCCCATGCGAATGACGGCGCCGAGCGTGCCGAACGTCGCGACCGGCGGCATCGGGATGAAGTACGGCAGCGACACATCGATGCCGCGCCGCCGCCCCGCGATGTAGTGCCCGAATTCGTGGCACGTCAGGATGCCCATCAGCGTCGCCGCGAACACGGGGCCGTTCGCGATCGTCGTCGTGATGCAGCACGCGACAAACAGGCTGGCGTGAATCAGCGCGTCGCGCCTGGTCACCACGAACAGCGTAGCTCAGGGCGCGACGACGAGCGAGTCACCCGAGACCTCCAGGATCGTCGGAGCTCGCAGGACCTCGCCATCGACGTCCATCGTCGATCTGCCGCAGGCGCCGTCGTCGAGGTGCGCCCGGGCGAGGTTCGCGCGCATGCCGGCGCGGGTGGTGGCGCCGTGCCTCGCGGCCGCGATCATCATCGCCGCGTCGTACGCCTCCGCTGCCGCGCTGCTCGGCGGCCGCCCCGTCTTCGCCTGAAACGCGGCGCCGAGCTGCTGCGAGACATCGCCCCCGAGGTCGCCGGGAAACACGTCGAGGATCAGCGCGCCTTGCACACTCGTCCCGCCGCGCACCGGCAAGCTCGGGTGATGCCAGCCCGCGCCGCCGACGAGCTGCACGACCTGCGGCATGTGTCCAGAGTGCTTGCGCGAGAGCATCGCCTGATCCGGAAACTCCTGGGTACGCAGCTCGACGTTGAAGTACGGCAAGAACGCCGCGACCAGCGCCGCGCGATCGTAGCGATCCGGAATGTAGAGCAGCGAGAACGGCACGTCGGGCGAGAACGTCTGCCACCCGTGCTTGCGATCGTGCGCGAGGTGCTCGGCGAGCCGCGGGTTGCGCGCCGGCACGAGGTTCAGCAGCTCCTTGACGTCGGGCTCGAGGTCGCCGCCGGTCGGGTCGTAGGTCGCATCGGCGGTGACGGCGAGCCCGCGCCGCTTCGCCTCGGCGATGAACGCATCGGCCGCCTCCTTGCCGATGTCGTCGCGGGGCGCGAACACGCCGACGCTCGGGAAGCTATCGGTCTGCGCGAGCTCGGCGACCGCCCTGCCCTCGTCGGCGGGCGACGTCACGAGCCGGAACACGCCGGCGCTCGGATCCGCGCCATCGGCGGGCGCGAGCAGGCCGATCGGAATGTCGTGCAGCGCCGCCGCGCGCGCCGCGCTGACCGCCTCGCGCGTGCCGACGGGACCCAGGATCGCGATCGCGCCCGCGCGATGGGCCTGCTCGACTGCCGCCGCCGCGCCTTCCGGCTCGCCGCGCGTATCGATGAACTTCCATTTCACATCCGGCACCAGCTCGATCGCGGCCCGGAGCTCGACGCCGATCGTCGAGTAGCGCCCGGTCAGTGGCAGCAGCACGGCGACGGTGTCGGTGACAGGCACGGCCGCGACGTCGGCCGCCAGCGCGAGCAGCGCCGCGTGCCACCGCGCTTCATCCGCGGCCGTCGCCGCCTTCGCGAGGATCACGCGCGCGCTCGCATCGTCCCCGCGGTGATGCGCGAGCCGGGCGGCCCGCAGCGCCACCTGCGCCGCCGGCGCCTTGTCACCGAGCGCGTCGACGGTCGCACTCGCGGTCGCCTCGTCGAGCTCGTCGATCGTCGCGTCGTCGAGCTTCGTCAGATCGATCGGCGCCGCCGAAGAACCCGCGCGCGATTCGTGCCGTTGCGTCGACTCGTGCTCCGTCCACGCCGAAGGTGCGACCTTCGGACCGCAGCCGATCAACAGCAGCGCACAAACCAACCGGACCACGCGCCGATCACATACCATGGCCGGCGGTGAGGTCTCCGCGCGAGACGTTTGGCCCGTACATCGTGTACGAGGAGCTCGGCGTCGGCGGCATGGCCACGGTCCACCGCGCGGAGCTGACCGGTATCGAGGGCTTCTCCCGCGCGGTCGCGCTCAAGCGCATGCAACCCGCGCTCGCCCTCAACGAAGACGCGGTGGCCGCCTTCATCCGCGAAGCGCGCCTCGCCTCGCACCTCCACCACGTCAACGTCGCGTCATCGCGGGAACCGCCGCTCGTGCCGGCGCCGCGCCGGTCAGCTTGTCAGCCTCGTTCTCCTTTCATCCGCTCCCTTCGGCGGGTTGTCGACCCTGTGGAGGGCCGCCCCCTTCATCGGGAGGCGGCGGCCCTCCACAAGTCCACCAACCCGCACGCGCTGCGCGAGCTCGTCTCGTCGCAACGACGTAGTTCAGTCGCTACTCATCGCGGCGCGGGCGCGCTCGGCACTTCGTGCGTGCTGATCAGTCCGAACCGCCGCCATCCCTCGCGCAGCAGCCATGTGCGCGGCAACCACACCGGAATCGGATCGTACGTATCGCGCACCTTCCACGGGAACGGCGCATCGCCGAGCTCGCGCCAGCCATCGAAGCACCAGCCCGTGGCGAACGGATCGATGACCCACGTACGCGCGAAGCTGGCGCGATCCTCGCGATGCTTGCGCCAGTTGTTCAGCACGTACGCGAGCTCGCGGCGAGCCTGGGTGGGCGACGTGATCGACCGCGCGTGGTAGCGGTCGGCGAACACGCGGCCCTTGCGGCGCGTCGGGGGCGCGGCCATGCGGCGGCGCTCCCACCAGCTGCCAGCCCGTGAGACCGCGGCGTTCAGGTGCTTCGCGGCGCTGATCTGGAACGCCTGCATTCCGGTCGACAGCGCCGTGCTGCACTCCGCCTCGACGATCAGGTGCAGGTGCGTGCGCTGGATGCTGAGGTGAATGACGCGGCAGTCCTCGTGCTCGAGAGCGGTGATCGCCGCGCGCCGAACCGCGGCGTAGCACGCACGCTTGCGCAGCGAGCCGACGTCCCGCTCGACGCGCAGCGTGATGTGCAGCGCCTGCCGCTTCGCGAAGCTCGGGCGCTTCGCATGGCGCTGCTTCGCACCTGGCTTGCGCGGACGGCCCAGCCGCTTATTGCCGCGCCGGCTGCTGGTGCCGCTCTCGCGCTTGCGACCCCGCAGATCGCCGGCGGCGTTCGCCCAGCGCAGCTGCTGCTGGACGTGGGTCTTGCGCGGGCGAGCCATGTACTTCTCGTAGTCATCATCGCTTCCGTCGTCAATACTTTGAGCGTATATTTATGCAGACGTGCGCGGCGTGCGAACGAGACCCTTCAACCCTTCGACCCAACGTCCTGCGTGCCGACAGGTCGTGGCCGACGCCGGCGCGGCGAAGTTCTCGCTGCCCGCGTGGGCGGGCTTACTCGTCGAGCAGCGAGCGCACGCGATCGAGCAGGCGCTTCTTCGGCGGTTCGTTTGCCGGGTGGTCCGTCTCGCCCGAGATGCGGGCCAGCTCCTCGAGCAGCTCGCGCTGGCGCGGCGTGAGCTCCGTCGGGACTTCGAGCTGGACGTGGACCAGGTGGTCGCCTCGGGGGGCGTTTTTTCCGGCGGCTTGCGGGATGCCGCGGCCGCGGATGCGGAAGACGCGGCCCGGTTGGGTGCCGTCGGGGATTCGCATTTTCACCGGGCCGTCGAGCGTGGGGAGATCGATCACCGCGCCCAGGGCGGCCTGGGTGAACGTGATCGTGTGGTCGGAGTGGACGTCGACGCCGTCTCGGCGGAACTGGGCGTGCTCGGCGACGCGGATGTTGACGTGGAGGTCGCCGGCGGCGGCGCCTCCGCGGCCCGGCTCGCCTTCGCCGCGGAGCTTGCGGGTCTCGCCGTCCTTGGTGCCGGGGGCGACGACGAGCGTGAAGTCGCGGGTCGCGGTTTCCCCCGCGGGGATCGTGATCGTTTTCGAGGTGCCGAAGGCGGCTTCCTCGAACGTGATCTCGAGCGTGTAGCGGACGTCGCGGCCGCGTTGCTTGGTTCGGCGGCGGCGGAAGAGATCGTCGATCAGGTCCTGCGCCGCGTCGACGACGGCGGAGAGGCCGCCTGGGTCGTCGGCGTGGCCCCAGCGGTCGTAGCGGGCGCGCGCGTCTCGATCGGAGAGGACGGCGTACGCTTCGTTGATCTCGCGGAAGGCTTCGCCGCCGTCGGCGGGGTTGACGTCGGGATGGTGGCGGCGCGCGAGCTCGCGGAATGCGCGCTTGATGTCGCCCTCGGTCGCCGAGCGTTCGACGCCCAGGACCGCGTAGTAATCGCGCTTGCGGCGGGCCACGGCTAGGTGTTGCCGCCGGACTCGGCGGCGGCGTAGATGGCTTCGCCGATTCGCTGGGCGGCGACTTCGAGACGCGCGACCGCGTCCTCGACGGTGGCGAGATCCTCGGATTCGAGCGCGGCTCGGCACTCGGCCAGCTCCGTCGCGAGGAAGTTCTGCTCTTCGGCGGGCAGCATCGCTCCGAACTCTGCCATGGCCTTGTCGGAAGAGTAGAAGAGACCTTCGGCCTTGTTGCGAGCTTCGATGATGAGGCGTCGGATCGCGTCCGCGTCCTGCATCTGCTCGGATTCGGAGACGAGGCGCTCGATGTCGTTCTCGGTGAGGCCCGTTGTCGGTTGGACGACGACCTTTTGCACGCGGCCCGTGCCGTGGTCGCGGGCGGAAACGGCAAGCACGCCGTCGGCGTCGATGTCGAACGCGACCTCGATCTTGGGCACGCCGCGCGGCGCGGGCGGAATGCCCGTCAGCTCGAAGTGTGCGAGCGACTTGTTGTCCGCGGCCATCTCGCGTTCGCCCTGGAGGACGTGGACGTTGACGAACGGCTGGTTATCGATGGTGGTCGAGAAGATCTCGGTCGCGCGCGCTGGCAGCGACGTGTTGCGCGGGATCAGGCGGGTGAACACGCCTCCCATCGTCTCGACGCCGAGCGAGAGTGGCGTGACGTCGAGCAGCAGGACTTCCTGCACCTCGCCCGTGAGCACGCCGGCCTGGACCGCCGCGCCGACCGCGACGACCTCGTCCGGGTTGACGCGACGCGAGGCTTCCTTGCCGAACATCTCGGCGACCAGCGTGTGGACGCGCGGCATGCGGGTCTGGCCGCCGACGAGGATCACGACGTCGATGTCGCGCGCGGACATGCCGGCGTCGGCGAGCGCGCGCTTGCACGGCTCGAGCGTCGCTTGCACGAGCGGTTCGACGAGCGCTTCGAGATCCTCGCGGCTCATCTGGAGGATCAGGTGGCGTGGCTGCCCGTCGCTGCCCGCCGAGAGGAACGGCAGGTTGATCTCCGTCGTGAACGCAGAGGACAGCTCGATCTTCGCGCGCTCCGCCGCATCCTTGAGGCGCTGCAGCGCCATGCGATCGCCGCGCAGGTCCATGCCGGCGTTCTGCTCGGAGAACGCGGCGAGCATGTGCTCGACGATCGCGTTGTCGAAGTCCTCGCCGCCAAGGAACGTATCGCCCGCCGTCGAGCGCACGCGGAACACGCCGTCGGCGAGCTCGAGGATCGAGATATCGAACGTGCCGCCGCCGAGGTCGTAGACCGCGACGCGCGCCGCGCCCTGCGTCTCGACGCCGTAGGCCAGCGCGGCCGCCGTCGGCTCGTTGACGATGCGCAGCACATTGAGACCGGCGATCCGGCCGGCATCCTTGGTCGCCTGGCGCTGGGCGTCGTCGAAGTAGGCGGGGACCGTGATCACCGCCTCGGTGACTTCTTCACCGAGCCAGTCCTCGGCGGTCTGCCGCATCTTCTGGAGGACGATCGCCGAGATCTCCGGCGGCGAGTAATCGCGACCGCGCACGCGGACGTGAGCGTCACCATTCGGCGCCGCGACGACCTCGTACGGGCACGTCATGATGTGACGCTGCACCTCGGGGTCGTCGAACTTGCGGCCCATCAGGCGCTTGACCGCGTAGATCGTGTTCTCGGCGTTCGTCATCGCCTGGCGGCGCGCGGCCTGCCCGACGAGCCGCTCGCCCGACGGTGCGAAGCCGACGACCGACGGCGTCGTGCGCGTGCCTTCGGCATTCGCGATGACGGTCGGCTGCTCGCCGTCCATCACGGCGACGCACGAGTTCGTCGTGCCGAGGTCGATCCCGACGACGCGCGACATGCGTTACGAGGAACCCTCCGGCGCCGCCTTCGCCTTCGCCACGACGACCAGCGCCGGCCGCAGCAAGCGGTCGCCCGAGCGATACCCGCGCTGCAGCACCTGGACGATCGTGCCCGGTGGCTGATCGCTCTCTTGCTGCGAGATCGCCTCGTGCAGGTTCGGATCGAACGGCTGGCCCAGCGCGTCGATCGCGGTGACCTCGAGGCGCTCGAACGCGGTCGTGAACTGGCGCAGCACGAGCTGCACGCCCTCGACGATCGGGTTCTTCTCGCCGGGACCGCCGGCGTGCTCGATCGCGCGCTCGAGGTTGTCGACGACGGGCAGCATCTCCTTGAGGACCTTGCCCTTGGTCTCGAACTTCGCGTCCTCGAGCTCGCGCTTGGTGCGCTTGCGCGTGTTCTCGAGATCGGCCGCCGCGCGAAGCCAGCGGTCCTTGTTGTCCTTGGCTTCTTTTTCGGCCGCGGCGAGCTTCTCCTGAAGCTCCGCGACCGGGTCTTTCGCAGCGGCTTCGGTAGGCGCCTCGACCTCGACGGGAATCTCGGCACCGTCGCCGGTGACCGGGGGCTTGTCGTCTTGGCTAGGGTCTCCGCTCATACGCGCGCAACATAACAATTCCTACGAGTTGCCGCCACGGCCCAGCTCCTTGAGTAGCTGGCTCACCGTGTCGGCGGTGAAGTCGACCACCGACATCACCTTGCCGTAGTTCATTCGCATCGGGCCGATCACGGCGAGCGCGCCGATCGGCGTCTCGTCGGGCCCGTAGGAGGCGCCGACGACGCTACTCCCGGAGAGCGCCTGCATCGCCGTTTCGGCGCCGACGAACACCTGCAGGCCTTCGGCGTTGCGGGTGCGATCGAGCAGGCGGATCAACGTCTCCTTGTCCTCGAGCGTGCGCAGCAGGTCGCGGATGCGCTCCGGCTGCGTCTCGTCGACGAGGTTCGAGTGCCCGGCCACGACCACATCTTGCGAACGCCCTCCAGAAACGAAGACCGCGTGGCCGAGGCGGAGCGCCGCGGCCACGGCCTCGTCGTAGCGGTTCTTATCCTCGCCGAGCTCGCGGATCACGCGGTCGCGCACCTCGTCGAGCGTCATGCCCGAGAGCAGCTGGTTGAGATAGTTGTGGATGCGCTCGAGCGTGTTCGGCTCGATGTCGTCGAGGACGAGCCGGTTCTCGATGCGGCCGTCGGTCGTGACGAGCACCGCGATCAGCTTGCCGTCGCGCAGCGGGACGAACTCGATGCGCTCGAGTCGCTGCGCCGTCGGATCGGGCGCGAGGATCACGGCGGCGTGATGCGTGAGATCGGAGAGTAGCCGCGACGCGCGCTGCACGACCTCGTCGGGATTGACGGCCGTGATGCGCTCGCGGATCTCTTCCTTCTCCTTGAGCGTCAGGCCGCGGACCTTGAGCATCGAGTCGATGAACAGGCGCAGGCCCGTCGGCGTCGGCACGCGGCCGGCCGAGGTGTGGCGCTGCTCGAGCAGGCCCATCTCCTCGAGGTCGGCCATCACGTTGCGCACGGTGGCGGGCGACAGCCCGAGGTCGTGTCGGCGCGTGACCGTCCGCGAGCCCACCGCGTCCTCCCCCTGGAGGTACTCGGTGACCACCGCGTGCAGGATTCGCTGCGCGCGTCGGGAGAGGTCGGGTCCCGGCATCGCCTTTGGACCAGCTTACAACGCCGCGGCGATGCGTGCCGCGATCCGATCGGCCATCAGAAAGCCGCGCAGGGTCGGGCAGATCCGGCCGGCCCGGCGCTCGGCGAGGCCCTCGGTCACGAGCCAGTCGACGACGGAGGCCGGCAGCGCGTCTTCCGCGACGCCGTCGACGGTGCGCATGCCGAGCCAGGCGCGGTCGACTGCCATCTCGGCCGGCGGGATGGTCGTGATCTCCGGCGGCGCGCCCGCGAGGTAGTCGCCGACGCGGCGGGCGTTCGTGCGGCGCTCGCCGCTGCCATCGGGGTGCAGGCGCAGCGACGCCGCCGACGCGCCGAGCCCGAGGAACGGCGCTCCCTGCCAGTAGAGCGAGTTGTGCACGGCGCGCTTGCCCGGCTTCGCGTACGAGCTGATCTCGTAGTGTTCGAAGCCCTTCGCAGTCAGCGCGGCGTGGGTCTGCTCGTAGAGCGTGGCGAGCTCGTCCTCGTCGCGAGGCACGAGGCGCCCATCGCGCACGCGCTGGCCGAATGCGGTGCGCTCCTCGATCGTCAGCTCGTAGACGCTGAGGTGATCGACATCCTCGAACACCTCGGGCACGTGACCAGCCTCGCCGGTCGGCGTGCCGAGGATGAAGTCCGCCGAGACGGTGAACCCCGCGGCCATCGCGCGCTCGACAGCCGCGCGCCCATCGCCGAAGCGGTGATCGCGGCCGAGCACGACGAGCTCCTGCGCGGCGGTCGACTGCACGCCGATCGACAACCGGTTGACGCCCGCGTCGCGCCACGCGGCGAGCTGCGGCGCCACACAATCGATCGGATTGGCCTCGAGCGTGATCTCCTGCGCGCGCCCGCCAAACCGCTTCTCGATCGCCGCGACCGCCGCCGCGACGCACGCCGGGTCCCACAAGGAGGGCGTGCCGCCGCCGAAGTAGATCGAGACGAGGTCGCCCTGGACCTCCTCGGCGCGCGCGTCCAGCTCCCGCAGGATCGCCTCGAGATAGCGCTCGTGCTCGGGCGTACCGGTGGCGACCGCGAAGTCACAGTACGGGCACAGCTTGCGGCACCACGGGTAGTGGAGGTAGACGCCTTGGTGGATGCAGCCAATCTACCTCGACAACGCCGCCTCGACCCGGGTCTCCGACGAGGTGCTCGCCCTGATGACCGAGGTGATGCGCACCGCCTGGGGCAACCCGAGCGCCGCCCACCCGCAGGGCGCCGCCGCCCGCGCCTTCCTCGATACGGCGCGCACGCGGATGCTCGCCGCGCTCGGCGACCGCGGCATCGGCGACGTCGTATGGACGAGCGGCTGCAGCGAGGCAAACGCGCTCGCGGTGCTCGGAGCGGCGCGCACCCACGAGGGCAGCATCGTCATCTCGACGCTCGAGCATCCGGCGATCACGACGCTCGCCGATCGCCTCGAAGCGGAAGGCCGGCGCGTCGTGCGGGTCGCGCCGGGTCCCGGCGGTGTGCTCGATCCCGACGAGCTGGCGGCGGCGTCGAAGGGCGCCGGCGTCGTCGCGTTCTTGGGCGTGCAGAACGAGATCGGCGTCGTGCAGCCGGTCGCCGCGATCGCGCAGGCCGTTCGCGCGGTCGCACCGTCGGCGCATCTCCACCTCGACGCGGCGCAGGCGCTCGGCAAGGTCGTGCTCGATGTCGCGCAACTCGGCGTCGACTCGATCGCGATCGCCGGCCACAAGCTGCACGGGCCCAAGGGCGCGGGCGCCCTGTGGCTGCGTAACGGCGCGCGCATCGAGCCGCTGTGGGTCGGCGGCGGGCAGCAGCACGGCATGCGCGGAGGCACGCAGGATGCGCCCGGTGCGGCCGGCCTCGGGCTCGCCGCGGAACGGGCCGCGACCGCGCTGACAACCGCGCGCGCACGCTGGCTCGAGCTCGCCGCGAATGTGACGCAGACGCTCGAGGCGCGCGGCATCGCGTTTCGCCAGCTCGTGCCCGATCACCGGCGCGCGCCGCACATCCTCGCGCTCGGCATCGCCGGCATCCCGGCGGGCGCACTGCGCAACGTGCTCGCGTCGCGCGGCGTGTACATCTCGACGGGCTCGGCGTGCTCGGCCGACGGCGTGAAGGCCTCGCCGACGCTCGCCGCGATCGGCTTGCCCGAGGATCACGGCATGGTGCGCCTCAGCTTCGCGCTCGACACGACGACCGACGACGTCGCCCGCGCAGCGACGATCCTCGCCGACGTCGCGAGCGAGCTGGGCAAGCGGCCGAGCTAGCCGTTCGAGAACGCGAGCGCGATCCGGAACGTGCCGCCCGGCGACACGCGGAACCTCCAGCCCTTGATGCGCGCGACGAGGCACTGGCCGAACTGATCGTTCGCGTGATCGGAGAGCTGGACGTCGGTGACCGTGCCCGTCTTGTCGACGCTCAAGGTCACGCTGATCTTCTTGAGGTCCTGGATCTCGATGCCGAGCGCGCCCTTCTGCGCACGCATGTAGCAGCGCTTGGTGCCCTCGCCGTTCTTCGCCGCCATGTCCTCGATCTCGTCGGCGCCGAGCTTCTTGAGGTTCGGATCCTCGGGGACCTCCGGCTGCTGCTGGACGGGGCCCTGCGGACGAATCACCGGCCAGTGGCTGGTCGTGATCTTCTTCGTCGTCGTCGTCGCGGAGCCGGTCGTGTCGCCCGGCGCGCGCGGGTGGCCGATGTCCTCGGGGCGATCGCTGTTGATCTGCGACGTGTGGCCCAGGCCCATCGGCGTGTCGTCGGAGCTCGACGTCACCATCAGGAGCACCGCGCCAACGACACCGAGCAGCAGCACGCCCGCGACGCCGAGCAGCATGATCATGCCGCGCTTGTGCGAGTGGGCGACCGGCGGCGGGACGGCCGCATCGCCGACGGCGGCATCGGGATTCGCGAGCAGCGCATTGGGATCCGCGCCCGGCAGCCCGAGCTCGGCGGGCGAGAGCCGCGCGACCGACGACGTGATGCGATTGACGGGACCGGTGACGCGACCGACCTGACCGGTGACGCGGCCAACCGGCCCCGTGATGCGGGCAACCGCTCCGGTCTGGTTCGCGGGCTTCTTCCCCTGACGGGCGAGGTCCGCGAGGTTGACGACGCGCGAGACCTCGCCGATATCGAGGCCGTCGTCCTCGACGACGCCATCGCCAGACTGCTGCTCCTTCGCGAGCGAATCGAGCGACAGCGCACCGGGCTTGGGTGCCGCAGGCTTGGGCGCCTCCGCCTTTGCCGCGAACGGCGGCGCGAACGGATCGGGTCGCTTGCCCGACGTCGGCTCCGCCATCGTCTCGAGATCGTCGTTGAACGGCGGCGGGCCGACGGAGGTCAGCTGATCGCCCTCGCTCGAGTCGAACGCTGCGGCGAGCGCGGCCGCCCCGGCGCTCACGCCTTGCATCGTGCCGGCGCGATTGGGTGCGCTGCCGTTCGCGCTCGGACCCGAGCCCGCCTTCGCGACGACCGACGGAACTGACGGCACCGAGCCGCTCGACTTTGCCGTCACCGACGGGATCGCCGGCGCGCGTCCGCTCGCTGCTTTTTGATTCGTGCTCGCAGGAATCGCCGGCGCGGCACTGCCGTTCGTCTTGATCGCGGGCGAGCTGACCGGAGGCAGCGTCGTCGACGCGCTCTTCTCGAGCGACGCCATCGTCGCCGCGAACAGCGGCTTGGGCTCGGACTCGTCGATCGCAGCAGGACGGTGCGGTTGCGCGGCGACGGCGCTCGGCGCACGTGGGGCCACGCGCGGCATCGGCGGCGGAGCGGCGGCAGGACGCGGCGGCGGCGCGACCGGCTTGGTGCGCAGGCCGCGGAAGTGGCTGACCTTGTCGACGGGCAGCCAGTCGTCGAAGCCTTCGCTCCAGCAGTGAAGGTCCGCCTCGAACGGCTTGCTCGCGACCCAGCGTTGCGCCTCGGCGAGGTTGAACGGACCGGACTGATCGCCGTCGATCGAGACGTACCACTCCTCTTCGAGCGCGGGCGGCGGCTTCGCGAGCTGCGCGGAGAACGCGGCGTTGAGCGGGCTCGCGGGCCGCACCGTCGCTTCGTCGATCTTCTGGATCATCTGCGTCGGGTTGCGCCGACCGGCGACGGCGCCGCCATCATCCGGCGGTGCCTCCATGCCTTCGCGAACCGTGATGACGTTCGCGCAGTTCTTACAGCGGATCTTGAGGATCTTGCCGCGGACGCGATCGTCGCCGATCGAGTAGCGGGTCTTGCACCGGTCGCACAGGAACTTCACGCCACGCTCCCCAAGCGGACGTCACGAAGGCGGCCCAGAGCGCTGCGCGACACGAGCACTCATTGTGCCAACAAAGCCAATGGATGCAAAGGGGTACGGCCTAATGCGAGCGGCGATCAGAACCGTTCTCGCCAATCGCATCGGAGACCCCCGCGTCCGCGGCCTCGGCGGGCAAGGACTTAGCGCGCCGGCGAGCGACCGAAGCCGGAGAGATCACGACGATGTCGCGGATCTTGTCCCCGGCGCGCGTGGTGAGGAGACCTCCGACCTCGATCGCGTCGGGACGGCTTGCAAGCTCCAGATAGAGGTCGAGATCGTGGAGATCGGCGCCGATCCATCGGGCATTTCCGGCGGTCAGCTGGTAGATGGCCGTCGGTTCGACGGAGCGCACGAGCCGCAGGCCCTCCATGCGAAACGCGGCGAGCGACCACGTCCGCGACGACGCCTCGTCCGTGCGCGCGACCTCGACGACCTCGTCCTTGCCGTCGGCGCCGCGCAGCGCGACCGCGAACTGCAGGCCCGCCATCCGAGGCGGCGTCGCGATGTGGCCGTCCTTCGCCGTGATCGACAGCTCGTCGCCCTCGTAGCTGACGAGCTCGCCGCCTCCCGACATGCACGCACCGAACGAGTGCGGCTTCTCGGGATCCGGAGCGGGCCGCTGGCAGTCGTTGCTGCCCGCATCGCCGGGAGCGGCGCCGTGCGCAGCGCCCTCGGTGACGACGAGCGCGACCACTTGATCACCCTCGATCACGACGTGGAGGTTGCGCATGCCGCTCGGCACGATCACGCGTGGATCGCGCGCGCGATCCGGATCATCGACGGGCGCGCCGAGCGTGCGCGTGACGTCGTCGCGCGTCGAGCCCACGTGGAGGTTGCTCTCGGTGCGTGCGATCTCGTCGCGCACGACGGCGACGAAGCTCGCCTTGCCCTGCGGCTCGCCGCCGATCAGGATCGCGTCGTCCTCGGCGCGCAGCACGTCGCGATGGACGATCCCCGGCAGATTGAACTGCACGATGCGCGGCCCGCCCGGCAGCTCGCCGAGCAGATCGACGAGTGACGTGCCGAGCCGGTACGGACCGACGCCATCGGCGCGGATCGCATGCGGAGGCAGCGCGCGCACGCCCCCGGTCGGCGGCTCGATCACGCGGCGCTGATGCTCCTGCTCCGGTTTGATCGACGGATGCCCCTTGTCGGAGCACGCGGCGAGCGCGAGGAGCAGCGCGACTCTCATTTCATGACGATATACGCGACGAGCGACGCGACTGCCACGGCGAGCGCAACGACGATGGCCCACGGCAACTTGGACGATCCCGAGCGCTGCAGCAGCGCCGCGCCGAACGCGGGACCCGGTGCCGTCGGCATCCGCGGCGCGGGCGACGGAACCAGCGGCGGCGGAATCTTCTCGACGCGGGGCATCGGCGCGGGCGTTGGCTTCGGCGGCGGTGGCGTCACCGGTTGGGTCGCCGGCTCGTCGCCCTCGCCTTCGATCTCCTCGGTCTTCATCCGCTTGACCGGGTTCGTCGGCGGTGCGGCGTCTTCGTCGGCGTGGTCGCCGGTCTCGGCCGGCATCAGCGCGGACGCGCCGCTCACCGGATGCATGCCGCTCGGGCGCACCGGCACCGGCGTGCGCAGCGCGCGCAGCTCGGCGAGCTCCATGTGCAGCGCGGCGGCGACATCGGCCTCCGGCTGATCGACGTCCTCCCACAGCGGCGCCTGCTCGGGGCCCGGCGCGCCTTCGGTCGGCTTGTAGCCGTCCAACACCTGGCTGTCGAAGTCGAGATCGTCGCCGCCGACGCGCGCCTCGGC
>JAFAOG010000434.1 GCA_019237945.1 Deltaproteobacteria bacterium
CGAGATTTCCGCCAAGTCACGCTCGGCGCACGACGAGTGCAACGCTCTGCACGAAGCGCCCGCCATCGTGCACGACGCCTGCAACCTCCCTGCAACCTGGCTGCATCGCCCGTGGTGGTGTCGCCCCCATGCGTCCCCCACGTCTCGCCGGTTCAAGCAGTGTGAGACCGGGTGCCTTGCCGCGTTCGCGCGCGCGGCAAATGCTGGCGCCGTGAAGAGGGCCCTCTTTGTATTGGCCGCGTGCAGCGGCGGTTCTCACAAGACTCCTCCGTCGGCCGATGCGCCGCCCCCGGATGTCGCGAACGTCGTCCCCGACTTCACGCCGGGCTGCGCGACGATGCCGCAGCCTGCGTCCGGCTTCCAGACAAAGGCGGACTTCGGGCCGTTCGTGCCCGGCACGCTGGCGGGCTGGACTCCCGACGGGCGCTGGTTCTTGACCGGCACCAAGGTCGGCAGCGTGTCGAGCTTCCATTTCGCGAAGTCGGGCTCGACGGTGATCGTCGATCGCGACTCGTCGAACCCCGGCACGATCGATGACGACGCGATCGTGCAGCGCCGCAGCGTGCAGTCCGGCGGCACGAACTACGAGATCGCGATCCGCGTCGCGAACCAGGCGGCCGACGGCTCGTTCCGAGCCGACCGCGCCGTGTGCGACGGCGGCAGCTGCCGCGTGTGCACCGCGAAGATGATCCGCGCGACGCACTTCAACAACGAAGGCGAGGGCGATGGCCTGACGCTGCTCGGCCAGCTCAACGATCCGACGTGGGGCGCGGGGTACACGTTCAACGTGCGCGTCGACGGCACGATCGCGTACCTGATCCGCCAGGACGGCCTCCACATCATCGAGACCGCGGATCCCGCGCATCCGACCGAGCTCGGCATCTACCGGCGCGCGCAGCAGGGCTACAGCAATGACGTGAAGATCGTCGACGTCGCGGCGAAGCGATACGCGCTGATCGCCGACTACGGGATCGACATCGTCGACGTCACCGACGGGGCACACCCGCAGCTCGCGGCGACGATCTCCGAGGAGGCGCACACCCTCGCGATCGAATCGCGCGGCGGCAAGCTGTACGCGTATCTCGGCAACTACGACGCGACGTGCCCGATCTACGACGTCACCGATCCGCTGCATCCGGCCAAGCTCGGCCTGTTCCGCACGACCGGCCAGCTCGTGCACGACCTCTCCGTCGACAACGGCATCGCCTATCTCAACGCGTGGGATGACGGCTTCCAGGTCGTCGACTTCACGACGCCGGCCTCGCCGCAGCTGCTCGGCAAGTGGTCGCCGACGCCGACGCAGACGAGCCACTCGAACTGGACGACGAACGCGGGCGGCAAGCACATCGCGCTGCACGGCGAGGAGGCGTACGGCGCGCACCTCCACGTGATCGACCTCGCGACGATGCAGCCGATCGCGGAGTGGAAGACGCGCGACTACGTGTCGATCCACAACATCATGGCGTTCGGCACGAAGGCGTACTTCTCGCACTATCAGGACGGCATCCGCGTGCTCGACATCAGCGATCCGCTCCACCCGTCGCAGGTCGGCTACTACAACACGTGGGACCCGCAGGCCGACTACACCTCGAGCGACTTCTTCGAGGGCGCGGTCGGCATCGATGTCGATCGCACGCGCCACCTCGTGTTCGTCGCGGACAGTCCGCGCGGCCTGTTGATCCTCAGCGACGCGACGCCCTGACCCAGTGATCCGTGGCGCGCATGCCGCGGTTCGACGGATTTCTGCGATCGCGCCGCGTGCAACTGTACGGAATCTCGTGCCGCGGCGTGGCATGAGCGTTGCGATTGGTGGCCCGCGTGCGTGCCGTCGTCGTCCTCGCCATCGCCATCGCCGGTGCGTGTGCCGCGCCGTCCGATCGCGAGCGGTTCCTCGATGATCGCGAGTTTCGCCGCGCCGCGCTGAGCGAGCAGCTCGTCACGACGACGAACGATTACGGTCGCGCGCGCCTCGCGCACTTCGGCAAGGACTGGGACGACCTGCCGGTATGGAACCCGACGGCGCTCGATCTCGACGTGTCGCCCGACGATCGACCGGCGCTGCGCACCCTCGGCGAGCAGGCGTTCTTCGGCTATCCGACGCAGCTCTGGCAAGCCGGCGGCGATCACCTCGTGCGCGTCGAGACCGCCGCGGGGGTGCGCACCGCCGCGACGTGCGCGACCTGCCATGCCGGCGAGCGCGACGGTGTCGTCGTGCCCGGGCTCGCGAGCATGATCGACGTCGGGCTCGGCCCCGGCCGTGTCGACGTGACGACGCCCGATGGCCGCGAGCCGCTGCGGATCCCCGACCTGCGCCCGGTGCGCGAGCAGCGCTACCTGCAGGCGTCGGCGGCGGTGCGCCAGCGCGATGTGATCTCGCTCGCGGTGCGAATCGAGACGCTGATCATCACCGCACATCACGAGACGGTGCGGCCGCCGCCGATCGTCGCGCTCGCGCTCGCGGAGTACCTGTGGTCGCTCGCGCCGCCGCCGCCGGCGCCGCCGCGCACCGCCGCCGAGGTTCATGGCGCAACGCTGTTCGCGGCGCGCTGCGCAACGTGTCACGAGGCGGGCGAGCGCGTTCCGGTCGGGCGCGTCGGCACCGATCCCGTCGCGGCGCAGTCGCGCGATCGCGGCACCGGCATGTATCGCGCACCGTCGCTGCGCGGCGTGGCCGATCGTTTGCTGCTGCTGCACGACGGCTCCGTGCATTCGCTCGCCGACCTGCTCGACCCGGCGCGCGTCGCCCCCGGGCATCGCTTCGGCACCACCTTACCCGCCGCGGATCGCGCTGATCTCGTGGCGTTTCTCTCGACGCTCTGAGGAGATCTTCATGCGCTCACTCTTCGTGTTCCTCATCTTCGCCGGCTGCGTAGCGAGCCATCCGACGCCCACCGAGCATCGCGTCGCCTCGCAGACGTGCACGGCGTCCGCCGGCGACAGCAACGGCTCGGATGAATGTCTGAGCGATGCCGACTGCGCCAGTGGAGGCGTGTGCAGCTGCGCCGGCAAGACGTTCGAGTACGCGCACGCGACTCGCAACATCTGTGTGCAGGCAAACTGCCGCACCGACGCCGACTGCACCGGCGGGTATCTGTGCTCGCCATCGAATGCCGACGGCGGTCCGTTCTATGGCGTCCAGGGCTACTACTGCCACACGCCCCACGACCAGTGCACCGTCGACAGCGAGTGCAACGACAACGGCCGAGCCGGCTACTGCATGTTCGCGCCGGAGGTCGGCCACTGGGCGTGCGGCTACAACTTCGCGGCGGGCTGAGCTACGGCTGCGTCTGCTACGCCGGTTCGGCGTCGGGCCGCTCGTCGTCGATCATCAGCTTGAGACCGGCCGGGAGTGTGTCGCCGAGCGCAACGCGCTCCTCACGCGCCTCGAGCGCGACGACCTGCTCGACGAGCACCGCGGCACGATCACCACCCGGCATCGCGCGCACGGCGGCGGCGAGCTTGCCGCGCGTCGCATCGTCGAGGTCGCGGCCGCGATCGCCGGTGCGCCGGCCAAGCTGCGCGAGCGGGAACGCGGCCTTCTCCGGCTCCGGCCAGTCGTACGCGACGAGCAGTGCGACCCACTCCTTGACCTTCGACGCGGGCATGACCGCGTTGAGCGGACCGTAGAGCGGCACGCGCGCGCCGAGACGCGACAGCGCCCACAGGTGCACGGCGTCCTCGCGGCCCTTGCGCGATTCCATGCGCGCCATCAGCTCGTCGCCGAGCTTCACCTTGAACGGGATCTGCAGCCGCTCGAGCGACGCGACGGCGCGCCACATCTCGGCGAGCTCCTGCTTGCTCGGCTTGGCGTCGGCGAGCTTCTTCGCCTGCTTCGCGCTCGGTAGCAGCAGCTGCGCGAGCCGGTCGTAGATCTGCTCCTGCTGGCCCTTCGCGAGGCCGCCCGCGATGCGCCGCCACACGATCCACCACGCGAGCTTGCCGGGCTCGCTCTTTGGAAACGCGAGGTTCTCGTTGAACACGCCCCACATCACGCGCGCGCGCCACGCGTCGAGCGGCGCGCCGGTGCCAGGGCGCAGCAAGAAGCCGGCGAGGTTGAGCCAGCGCTGCTCGTGATCGGCGGTCTTCTTGCGATCGGCGGCGACCTCGACGAGCGCGTCGAACAGCGCACGCGTCGTCATCATCGACCACTCGTCGCGGCGCGCTTCGAGCAGCGTTTCGAGGTCGCGCGTCAGCGTCTGCAGGCCGGCGCCGGTGCGGAACGCGTTCTGGACGAGCGCCTTCGCCTCGTCGGTCTTCGGGTGTGGGGCTGCATCTTCCTGCGGAGCCTGCGCGGCGCCGCCCGAGCGCATGTCGAACGCGAGCTTCCAGGTCTCGCCCTGCTCGGTGTCGACGCACGCGATCTCGAGCGCGCCGAGCTCGGTGATGTGGACCTCGAGGCGAACCGTGACCTCGCTGCGGCCGCGCGCACGCAGCACGGTGACGATCGGCGGTAGCTCGAGCAGATCGCTGCCGTCGTCGATCGTCTCCGCCTTGCCATCGCCGATCGGCACGAGTGCGCCGGGCTGATCTTCGCGCGTGCTCGACGAGTACAGCCGGAACGACACCGGCCGGTTCGTCACGAGCCGGAAGTCGCGCTCGAGCCGCACGCGCGCGCCATCCTCGAGCCCCGGCGGCGCGAGACACACGGCCATCCGCGCCGGCTCCGCACCGCCGCCGACCTCGGTCGTCGGGACGCGCCGGCGAGCGCCGCTCGCATCGACGCCGATGTAGAACGCGCGCGGCGTGCCGCCCTTGATGCGCGTCGCGAGCCCGCGGCGCACGAGACCGTAGTACGCGGCGCCCTGCGCGACGGCGAGCTCGGGCGCGATCGCGGGCAGCTCGCGCGGCGCCTTGCCCTGCCACTGCGCGATCTGATCGAGCACGCGCTCGCGCAGGCTCGCCGGCGTCATCGCGCCGCCGTTGAACAGCACCGCGTGGACGCGCTCGACGTTGTGGCGCTGCAAGAACACCGCGAGATGGCGCGTCACGGCCGGATCCGCCGCGTAGGGCAGGCCGAACTCCTGCAGGCCGCCGCGCGCCCGGCTGAGCTGCGCATCGCGCGCGACGACCGGGAAGAAGCCGTCGAACAGGATCCTGTCGAGCTCGGCGCGCGAGATCTCGTCGCGGATCGTGCCGCCGATCAGCTTCGCGCCGCGCGCCTGCACGACGATCGGTGCAACCTCGGGCGCGTCCTCGCCGAGCAGCGTCTCCTTCGCGAGCCGGCACGCGTGGACGAGCCCGTGCCACTGCAGCGCATCGAGCTTCTTCGCGCTGCGCTGCGCGACCCGCTGCTCGACGATCTTTGCGAGCGTCAGGTCGAGGTTGTCGCCGCCGAGCAGCAGGTGATCGCCGACCGCGGTGCGCGTCAGCCCGTCGCCGCCGGCATCCGCCTCGATCAGCGTGAAGTCGGTCGTGCCGCCGCCGACGTCGAACACGAGCACGCGCTCGCCCGCCGCGAGCTTGCCGCGCGCGCCGTCGAGCCACGCATAGAACGCGGCCTGCGGCTCCTCGAGCAGCACGACCGGCGGGAACCCTGCCTTCGCGGCCGCCTGCAGCGTCAGCTCGCGCGCGGCCTCGTCGAAGCTCGCCGGCACGGTCACGAGCACTTCCTGCTCCGCGAACGGCGCGTCCGGGTTTCCGGCGTCCCACGCGTTCTTGATGTGCCCGAGGATGAGGGCCTGCGCCGCGATCGGCGACAGTTTCGGCCCGTCGCTATCGCCCCACGGCAGGATCGGCTCGGCGCGGTCGACGCCCGGATGACACAGCCACGACTTCGCGCTCGAGATCATCCGGCTCGCCATGCGCGCGCCCTGACTGCGCGCCAGCTCGCCGACGACCATCCGCGACTCGCGATCCCACGGCAGCGCCGTCTCGTGCGGCGCGAGGTCGATCTCGCTCGCCATGTAGATGAACGACGGCAGCTGCCGGCGCGGCGTGACCTCGCCGGGCGCGACGAGTTGCGGCACCTCGAACACGCGCACCCGCGGATCGGCCGCCTTCGTATCGACGAACGCCACCGCGCTGTTCGTCGTTCCGAGGTCGATGCCGATCAGGTACCGCGCGGGCACGCGCGGGGTTTACCACGCCTGACGGCGGCGACTCCTCACCAGGGCGGCGGGACCGTGCAGCCGGGCGCGGTCTCGGGCGCACCGCGCACCGTCCGCAGCGGCACGATGCCGGCCCACCAGGGCAGCGCGGCGTCCTCGGCATCGTCAGGCAGCGGCGGGCCGGTGCGCGCCTTCGCCGACGCCTCGCTGATCGGCAGCGCGACGACGAGCGTCGCCGCGAGCTCCTTCTCGTTCGGCGGCCGGCACGCGCGCGACCGGCCCGGCACGACGTGATCGACGAGCGCGGCGAGGGCCGCGAGCTTCTCGTCGCGGTTGTCGACCGCGCGCGCCCGCCCGAACAGCACGACCGAGCGGTAGTTGACGGAGTGGTGCATCGCGGCGCGCGCGAGCACGAGCGCATTGAGTAGCGTCACGCACACGCAGACCTCGACGCCGGCCGCGAGCGAGCGGAGCATGTGGCTCGCGGCGGAGCCGTGCAGGTAGAGCGTGTCGCCGACGCGCACGTGGGTGGTCGGGATGACGACGGGCGCCGCCTGTTCCTGCGGCCCCGCGCTCGTCGGGATCGAGGCATAGCGAGACGGCGCGAACGCGGCGCCCGGGAACGCGACGTGGCAGACGATCGCCTCGTCGAGGATCGCGTCGATCGTGGCGCGGTCGTGGGCGCCGCGCGCGGGCTTGCGATGGAGCTTCGTGCGGTCCGTTTGCATGCCTCCACCGTGCAATGGCGATGGACCATCAAACAGGTCCAAGATCGACATTTATGATGGTCCATCTTCGGAACGCGACCGTTCGCGCGCAAGAATGGTCGCTATGAGCGGTGCGGTCTTTGTCGAGCTCGCGAACATGATCGCGTACGACATCCGGCGAGGTGCGCTGCGCGCGGGCGATCGCCTGCCGAGCCAGCGCTCGTTTGCGGCGCGGATGCGCGTCAACCGGAGCACGGTGGTCGCCGCGTTCGACGAGCTGACCGCGCAGGGATGGATCGTCAGCCGCGGCGCGGCGGGTACGTTTGTCGCGGACGAGATTCCGGATCGCTCGCCGGAGCGCGCGGCACTCAAGCGCGCGAGCCGCGCGGTCGGCGCGGTCGGCCTCGCGGCGAAGCCGGGGTTCGACGTGCGCACGATCGCGGTCGCGCCGTGGCCGGGCGGGGCGCGCGATGCGAAGTTCCGCGTCTCGATCGGCGTGCCCGATCCACGGCTCGTGCCGGTCGACGCTCTCGCTCGCGCGTACCGGCGCGCGCTACGCGGACAGCACCGAGCTGCACTCGAGTACAGCGATGCGCGCGGCTCGGAGCGGCTCCGCGCGGCGGTCGCGGCGATGCTGCGGCATGCGCGCGGCATTCCGTGCGGGCCGGAGCACGTGCTGATCACGAACGGCAGCCAGATGGCGCTCGAGCTGTGCGCGCGCGTGCTGGTCGAGCCGGCGCCGCGGGACGCGGACTCGCGGCGGGAGGCGCCGGGTCTCGGCAATTCGATCGCGATCGAGGAGCTCGGCTACCGCCAGGCGTGGCGCGCGTTCGAGGAGGCAGGCGCACGGCTGGTCGGCGTGCCGGTCGACGCGGCCGGGCTCGTCGTCGATGAGCTGCCGGCGGGGCTGCGCGCGATCTACGTGACGCCGCACCACCAGTACCCGACGACCGTGCTGATGTCGCCGGCGCGGCGGATGGCGCTGCTCGCCCATGCGCGCAAGGCTCGCGTCGCGATCCTCGAGGACGACTACGATCACGAGTTCCACTTCGACGGCCGCCCGGTCGCACCGCTCGCCGCCGACGATGCGGGCGGCAACGTCATCTACATCGGGACGCTATCGAAGGTGCTCGCGCCCGGCCTGCGGCTGGGATTCGTCGCGGCGCCGGAGCGCGTGATCGAGCGGCTCGGCCAGCTGCGCGCGGTGACCGATCGCCAGGGCGATCAGATCGTCGAGCACGCCGTCGCCGAGCTGATCGAGGACGGCGAGCTCGCGCGGCACACCCGGCGGTCGCGCGCGATCTATGGCGAGCGCCGCGCCGCGCTCCTGCGGACGCTCGAGCGCGAGCTGCCCGGCGTGCTCGACTTCGCACTGCCGCCGGGCGGCATCACGGTGTGGGCGCGCGCTGCCGACGGCATCCACGTCGAGCGGTGGAAGCAGCGCGCGGCGGAGCAGGGCGTCGCACTCGCGACCGGCCGCGACTTCGACCGCGAGGGGCGCGCGCTGCCGTACGTGCGGCTCGCATTCGCGCGCTACACGGAAGCGGAGATGGCAGAGGCGGTGCGCCGGCTCGCGAAGGCACTGAAGGCGGCGCGCTAGCCGCCCGGCGATCGCGGGGAACGGCGGCGGGAACGGGAACGGCGCGAGTGCGAACGAGAAGGGGAACGGCAGCGGGAACGGCGCGAGTGAAGTTCTTCACCCACGTGGGGGAGCTTGTCCGGCATGCGCGCCCACGTGGGGGAGCTTGTCCGGCACGCGCGCCCACGTGGGGGATCTTGTCCGGCACGCGCGCCCACGTGGGGGACCTTGTCCGGCACGCGCCCCATGTGTCCCCCGCGGCGGCGCCGGCTCCGGCTGCGGCGAACCGTTGCTGCTACGGCGCTGCGGCTTCGGCGCCGGTTGCGGCGGCGGCGCTAGTACGAGCGGTTCGGATTGACCTTCGTCGGCGAGATGACCTCCATCAGCGCGTCGACGAACGCCGTCGCGTCGGTCTGGAAGTCACCCGTGATCGGCGGCCCGTCGCCCTTCTTGGCGGTGCGCTGGCCTTCGCGCTCGCACAGCACGGTCTTGTTCTGCTTCGTCGCGAGCACGTAGTCGTGCTCGAGCGTGAAGTAGCGCGTGATCGCGGCGTCGTTCTTCTTCGCAACGAACGCGCACATGTACGCCTCGCCCATCTCCTTCGGCGCGGGCAGCGACATCACGCCGATCCGGTAGTCGTTCTTCTCCTTCGCGATCACCTGCGGCGTGTGTGCGACGCCGGTCTGCTGCCAGACCTGCGCGAACGGCGATGTATCGCGGCGCTCGATCGCCGAGACGAGCGTCGCGGCGCCTTTGAGCTTCATCAGGTTGGGCAGGACGACGTGCGCGATCGTGTCGAGAGCACTGGCCATGGGCGGCGAGCTTACTCGCGTTCGCGCACCGAGTACTCGAGCTTCCACCGGCCTTTTCCGTCGCGCGCGACGCACCACAATTCGAGCGTGCCGAGCTCGGTGACGTGCGCCTCGAGCTGCACCGGCACGAGGTCGCCCGGCTTGCGATCGCCGTCGGCGGGGACGAGCTTCTCGACGGGATCGAGCTCGGCGATGCCCTCCGCATCCGCATCGACGAGCGCGCCGGCGGCGTCTTCCTTGCGCAGGCCTGCGAAGAACCGGAACGTCGCGGTCTCGCCGACGACGAGGCCGAGCTCGTCATCCGGAAGCTCGACCTGGCTGCCTTCCTCGAGGCCCTGCGGAGCGACGCACAGCGCCTTGACCGGCGGCGCGAACCCGGGAATCGCCGGCATCGCACTCTCGATGCCGATGTAATACGCGCGCGCGGTGCCGCCGCGGATGCGGATGCCCTTGCCGCGTCGCACGAGGCCGTAGTGCGCGGCGCCGAGGGCGACCGCGAGATCGAGATCCGCGCCGGGCAGCTCGGCGACGTCGCGGCCCGCCCACGTGCGCAGCAGCGAGACGATGCGCGCGCGGAGCTTGTCGGCCTTCATCACGCCGCCGTTGAACAGCACGTGCGTCGGCATGCGGCCGCTGCGCGCGAGGAACTCGGCGAGGTGACGCGTGATCGCGGGATCGTGCGCGTAGGGCAGTCCCATCTCGCGAAGGCCACCGGCGCGGCGGCGCTCGGAGCGCGCATCGGCGGCGACCTCGGGGAAGAAGCCGTCGACGAGCATGCTTTCCGCTTGCGCGCGCGTGACCTCGGCCTTGATCGTGCCGCCGATCAACTTCGATCCGCGCGAGAGGATCGCGATCGGCACGGACTTCGGCGCATCGGCGCCGAGCAGCTGCTCCTTCGCCCGCCGGCACGCATGCACGAGCGCGCGCTGCTGAAGCGCATCGAGCGGCTTGCCGAGGTCGCGCTGGACGAGCGCGGAGAGCGCGAGGTCCATGTTGTCGCCGCCGAGCAGGATGTGATCGCCGACCGCGATCCGCTCGAGCGCGAGCGCGCCGCCGTCCTCGCGGACCTCGATCAGCGTGAAGTCGGTCGTCCCGCCGCCGACATCGCACACGAGCACCACGCTGCCCGGCTTGAGATCCTTGCGCCACGTATCGCCGCGCGCCGCGAGGTAGGCGTAGAACGCGGCCTGCGGCTCCTCGAGCAGCGTGATCCTCTCGAAGCCGGCCTCGCGCGCCGCGACGGCCGTCAGCTCGCGCGCGCCGGGATCGAAGCTCGCCGGC
>JAFAOG010000314.1 GCA_019237945.1 Deltaproteobacteria bacterium
ACTCCATCACGCGGTTCAACGTGTCCTCGCGCTTCGCGTAGGTCGCGAGGATGTGGAGCATCACGTCCTTCGCGCTGACGCCGGGCCGCAGCTTGCCGGTGAGCTCGAAGCGGATCGACTCGGGCACCGCGAGCGGCGTGAAGCCCCAGTACAAGAGCGCCGCGTACTCGGTCGCGCCGACGCCCCATGCGAGCGCACCGGAGGCGCCGCCCATGCACGTGTGCGAATCGGTCGCCTGGACGAAGTCGCCCGGATCGATGAATTGCTCGCGCGCGACCTGGTGGCAGATGCCGGGCGACACGCCGTTGACCGCGCAGTAGTTCCGCACGCCGGTCTTCGCCGCGAACGCCTTCTGCAGCTCGCGCAGCTTCTCGATCTTGTCGGCGAACTTCGCCATCGATGCCACGCCGGTCGCGTAGATCAGGTGGTCCTCGAACACGGCGAACTTCGTCGGGTTCTGCAGCTTGTAGTCGGCGCCGTATTCGTCGACGAGGAACTTGTCGACCTGCGCGCTCGTGAACTCGTGCGAGTAGCCGGCGTCGACCTTGACGAGCACCGCATCGCCGGGCTTGACGTACTCGCCCTGGCCGGGCAGCAGCTTCGCGGCGAGGATCTTCTCCGTCAGGTTCATCGGGCGCTTCGCGGTGCCGGTCGCCGGTACCGAGATTTCTTTCTTCCCGAGCCGCGCGCAGAACGGCAGCAGGCCGCCGCTCTCGATGATGAGCACCGTGATCGGATCCTGGCCGCGCGTGAACTCCGAAAGCTCGATCCGCTCACCGGCCTCGAGGCGCCGGATCATCGCGTGGTCGCCCATCAGCTGGCCGATGTTGATGTTGTTGCGCGCGTGGATCGGCGCGAACGACGACGCGATCGCGAGCCGGCTCCCCGAGAACACCTCGCACTGCGCCGCTTGCTCGCGCGAGCTGCCGACGCCCTTCTGCGCGCCCGCGACGATCACCTCGAAGCCGCCCGCCGCGATCGCGCCCTGCGGGATCAGCCGCTGACCGTTGACGATGAGGCCCGCGTACGCGTTCTTCGCGATCTCGCGCGGGTCGTAGTCGAAGCAGACCCAGGCCGGCGTCATCGCGTCGGTGTTGATGTCGTCGAGAAGCTCGTCGGCCGAGAGGTCCGACATCCGCAGCGTCAGCGATCCGTCGAGCTGACGGCGGATCTTCTCGGGATCCTTCGTCAGATACAGGACGCGCTTGCCGGGAGTGAGGGCGAAACTGCGCTCCATTCGCGCCAACCGTACCTCAGAACTGGACCGGTGTCGGCGTGTCGTGGAAGCGCTCTGGGCCTCCGGTCTCTCCGTAGATGTTGAGGCCCCAGCAGTACAGATGGTTGTCGGTGGTCTGGCCGCAGATGTGATGGATGCCGACGGCGACCGACGCCCACACCTGACCGCCAGTCTCGAGCTTCGTCGGCGAGGCGGCCTGGTCGAAGGTCATGAGGAGCTCGTCGGTTTCGTTCTGTCCCCAGCAGTAGATGTCGCCGCCCTGGATCGCGCAGGTGTGGCGGCCATTCGCGCTCAGGTTGCTCCACTGGCCGGCAATATCCGAGATCATCGGGGCGCCCGCGTTCGGATCGATGCACGACGTGCTCGACGACGAGACCTCGTGCGAACCGTTCGGACCGAAGCAGTAGATGTCGTTCGACGCGGTGAGCGCACACACGTGGGCGGTGGGCTCGCCGAGGGCCGAGCGATAGCTGCTCGCGACGAGCTGCGAGACGTTGCTCGGCAACGTGACGCTCTTCACGCCATCGGCGTTGTTGCAGATGTGGCCGCTGAAGTGGATGTCGGTGCTGCCGGTCGATACCGCGACGAGCTCCGAGCCCGGGGCGACGAAGTTTCCGGTGAGGCTGCTCGTCCCGGTCGGTGGCGAGCCCTTGCACACGACCTGGCCGGCGGAGGTGGCGGCGCAGCTGTCATCTTCGCTGACGCCGACGCTGACGAACGCGCTGGCGCCGGGATGCGGCGTCGACGACATCTGGCCGGTCGTCGTGCCGATCGGCCCCTGCGCGCCCCAGCAGTCCATCTTCGCGCCGCCGGTTGTCAGGCCGCACGTGTGGTCGGTCGTCGCGGCGAGGCTGATCAGCGTCTCGGCGACCGGCTCCGGCGTGTCGAAGAACATCGCCGACGACAACGGATCGCTCTGGCCTGCGATGTTGCTGCCCCAGCAGTACGGCGTGCCGTTCGCGAGCACGCACGTGTGATCGAGCCCGGCGACCAGCGAGGTGTACGTCGAGCCGGAGAGTGCGATCATCGCGGGCGTCGTCGTGATCGCCGTCTTGCCGTTGCCGAGCTCACCGAACTGGTTCGAGCCCCAGCAGCTGACGTCGGTGCCGTTCGTCGCGCACACGAAGTCGCCACCGCCGACGACCTCCGTCGCCGCGTCGTAGACGCTCGACTTCAGATCGACGTGCGCCTCGTAGCCGTCGCCCATCGTGCCGTCGTAGTTATCGCCCCAGCACCAGACCTTGCCGTCGCGGATGCCGCACTGGGTGTAGGAGGTCGCCGTGATCCCCGTCCACGCGTGCGTGTCGAAGACCTTGGGATGGCCGTCGCCGCCGACCGTCCCGGCGCCCCAGCACACGAGCTTCTTGTCGGTCGCGACGCCGCACGCGCCGGCATCCGCGATCGTCAGGCGCGAGAACGCGTAGCCGGGAATCGGCGCCGCGCTGGCGAGCGCGATCGGCATGCCGGCGGTATCGACGCCGGCCTCGAAGTAGTTGTTGCCGCCCCAGCAATACGCCCGACCGCTCGTGTCGAGCGCGCACGAGTGCGGATAGCCGAGCGCGAGGCTGTCCCACGGTCCCGCGCCGCTGGGGCCGATCTGGATCTCGGTCCACGTCGGCAGGTCGGTGGTCTTGTCGTCGACGAGCCCGCCGCGGCAGTACACGTGGCCTTGCGCGAACGCGCAGATCAGGTTGCCGCCCGCGAACAGCTTCTCGGGCATCAGGCCGTTCGGCAGCGGCACGTCGTGCGGATCCTCGAACGAGCCTTCGAAGTACCCCCAGCACATCAGCTGCGGGCTGCGGATGCCGCACGCGAAGTCGTTGCCGGTCGCGATCGCCGACCAGCCCGTGCCACCGACCGCGTGCGGCGCGGGAGACGAGACCGTTGGCGTGCCGAGCTGGCGGCGCGAGTTGTCGCCCCAGCACATCAGCGTGCCGTCGGGCGGCCGGATCGAGCACGCATAGCGGCCGCCCGCGGCCAGCGTCGCCGAACCCGGTGGCGGCTGATTGGAGCCACCATTGGATCCGTCCGTCGATCCGTCATTCGGAGCGTTCCCGGGACGATCCGGCTTGAAGAAACAGCCACCGAGCAGCGCGACGACGAGGAAGAGCGCGCGCATCAGAAGGGCAGGGCCGGCTTGGCGGAGCCCTGGTGCGTGTCGGTGGGCTTCGTCGTCGTGCTCGTCGGCTTCGTCGTCGTGGTCGTCGTGGTCGTCGTCGGCTTCGTGGTCGTCGTCGTGACCGGTTTCGTCGTCGTGGTCGTCGCCACGGGCTTCGTCGGCTTCTTCACCGTCGCCTGCGTCGGCTTGGTCTCCGGCGGCTTCGCGATCGCGGGAGTCTCCGGCGGCTTGGGCGTCTCGGGCGGCTTTGGCGGCTCGGGCGGCTTCGCGATCGCCGGCTGCGTCGCGACGGGCTTGGGCGGCTCGGGCTGCTTGTCGGGCGCGGCGACGGGCTGCTTCGCGTCGTTGCCGCCGCGGGTCAGCGCGAATACGCCGCCACCGATCGCGAGCGCGCCGATCGCGGGCGCCGGCACGAGCCAGCTCTTCTTCTTCAGCGCCGGCGGCGGGGGCGTGACGGCGGCCGCCGGCTCCAGGGAGACGGCCGACGCGCGCGGCGGCTTGACGAGCGTGTCGTTCGTCGCGGACATCGTGTCGCCGCTGACGAGGCTGTGCATCTCGCTCGCGCTTCGCGGCCGCGAGCCGGCGCGGATGATCCGGTTCGGCGTCGGCGGCGGGATCGTGTCGTCGTTGATCAGATCCGACGTCGTCTTCGGGAACGGGCCGATGCTCGGGGACGTCGCGTCGCCGCCTGTGAGCGGCACGCCCATCGCCGGCGTGTGCAGACGGCCGTCGATCGCGGCCTCGAGCGCCTCGCGATTCTCGGCGGCGGTCTGATAGCGCTTCGCCGGATCCTTCTCGAGCATGCGATCGATGACGGCGCACAGCGCGGGCGGCACGCCGGTCATCGGCGGGGCCTTGTCCGTGCCGTGCATCGCGATCAGCTCGTGCGCCGAATTCGACTGGAACGGCAAGCGGCCGCTGCCGAGCAGGTAGAGCACGCAGCCGAGCGAGTAGAGGTCGGCACGGCCGTCGCACGGCTGGCCGAGCGCGAGCTCCGGCGGCATGAACGCGGGCGTGCCGAGCACCGCGCTCGCGTTGGTCATCGTCGTCGACGTCTGGTCCGGCGCGAGGCTCTTCGCGAGGCCGAAGTCGAGCACCTTGACGTGATCGCGGCTGCGGTTGAGCAGCATGATGTTCGACGGCTTGAGGTCGCGATGCACGATCGACAGCGTGTGCGCGGTGTCGAGCGCGTCGCACACCTGCGAGCCGATGCGCACGACGCGCTCCGCCTTGAACGTCTTCTCCGCCTTGAACACCTGATCGAGCGTGCGCCCCGCGACGAGCTCCATCACGAGGTAGAACACGCCGTCCTCGGTCTGTCCGAAGTCGAGCACGGCAACGGCGTTCGGGTGCGAGAGCCGGCTCGCGAGCTTCGCTTCGCGCAGGAAGCGCTTGATGACATCGGGCTCGCTGACGAGGTTCGCGCTGACGACCTTGATCGCGCAGTCGCGGCCGACCGAGTGCTGCGAGCTGCGATAGACCGCGCCCATGCCGCCCTGGCCGAGCTTCTCGAGGATCGTGTAACGCCCGTCGAGCTCGCGGCCGATCAACGGATCGACCACGGCCTTGAGCTTGACGAGCTTCGTGCCATCCGCAGGACACCGTTCACCCGCGAGGTACTGCTTCTCGCAACTCGGGCAGTAGTACTCGCCCGGCGGGGTGGAGTCCTGCGCGGTGTTCGTCATCGACTCCATCCGACGGAGACCATGCCGCCACCGCTGGTCGGCACGACCGCCACCGCCGGCCGCTCCGACGACGACGGCAACAAGAAGCTCGTGATCAGGGCGGCGCCACCGACGGCCCACAGGCCGATCGTCAGCTCGCGCGAAAGGTTGTAGTTCCCCTCGTGCGCGACCCACTGCGCATCGTCCTTCGTGCGCATCTTCGACCACTCGAAGCTCATCCAGCCGTACGTCACGAGGCCGGCGCCCGCGAGGATGCCGCCGCCGACGAGCAGCCGCTTCTTCCACGGATTCGCTTCGGGCTCGGTCGCCGGCACCACCGGCTGCGGCAGCGGCTTGGGCGTCGTCACGGCGGGCGCGAGGTCGATCGTGACCGTCTGCGGATCCTTCGACTCGATCACGACTTCCTTGCGCGCGGTCGGCAGGCCCGGCGCCGTCGCGATGATCACGTGACGGCCGGGCGGCAGATGGATCGTGCGCGGCGCGAACGTCTCGTCGGGCGCGAAGCTCGATACCGTCAGCTGCGCGGGCGTGCCCGCGGGCGTGACCTGGATGGTGACGGCGGCGGCGTTCGCGGTCGCGAGGCGTTCTTGAATCTGCTGCTCGGCGACCGGCACCCAGTCTGGCAGCGGGTCGGCAGGCGTGGCGCGTTCGTGGCAGCGCGCGAGAAAGATCTCGGCTTGCGACCACAGCTCGCGGCGCGTGTATGCGAGCGCGATCAGGCACGCGTGACCGGCGGTTGGTTGAAGTCGATCCGCGGCCTTGAACGAGTCGATCGCTTCGGAAAACCGGCCGTCTTTCGCCAGCTGCTCGCCCTGGGCCTGGAGGTCCTGGGCCGACGGGTCGGCGTGCGCTACAGAAGCCGCGGTCACGAGGACCAGCGCGATCACCCTCACCGCCGAAATCGTAACACGACCTGTCCCTGCATCGCGGCGGCCGCTGTCCCTTCGCGCGGCGGTCGGGCCGGGCTACTACCTACGGATGAGCCGCTCTCCCTACATCCGGCTTCGCGTCGAGGCGAACGGGCGTCGCGCCACCTCCGCCGACATCATCGCGAGCGTGCAGCGCGAGATCCTGGGTGGCGGCTTACCCGCGGGCAGCCGACTCCCGCCGGTGCGAGTGCTCGAGGCGCAGCTCGGGCTGTCGAAGAATACGGCTCAAGCGGCGTACGACGAGCTGGTCGCGCGTGGGCTGGTCGAGGCGCGCGAGCGTGAAGGTGTGTTCGTGCTGGCGAGCGAACGCGTCGGGACACCCGCGCCGATCGCTACCCCACCGCTGCCCCTCGTCGTGCCGCCACCGCTGTCGCGGCCGGATGCGCCGGGCAAGGGGGGCATCGCGCTGTCGACGGTGTTCATCGATCCCGAGCTGCTGCCGACCGAGCGGATCGCCGAGTGCGCGCGAAGCGTGCTGCGCGAGAAGATGCCGGCGCAGTACGACGTGCAGGGCTACCGGCCGTTGCGCGAGGCGATCGCAAAGCGGCTGTCGTCGCGCGGGCTCGATGTCGATGCAGACGACGTCGTGATCACGACCGGCTCGCAGCAGTCGCTCGACATCGTCGCGCGATCGCTGACCGTGCGACGCATCGCGTGCGAGTCGCCGGTGTACGCGTACGCGAAGCTGCTGTTCGAGTCGCTCGGCAGCGAGCTCGTCGGGCTGCATCTCGATCCGTTCGGCGGGATCGATCTCGCGGCGTGGGATCGCGCGCTCGCGCAGAAGCCGTCGCTCGCGTATCTCATTCCGAGCTTTCACAACCCGACGGGCTACTCGTACTCGTCGGCGGAGCTGCGCGGTGTGCTCGAGCTGTGCACGAAGCACGGCGTCGCGATCCTCGAGGACGACTGGGGCAGCGACATGCTCTCCGACGGCGACTACCGGCCGATGCTGCGCATGCTCGGCGGCAAGGACGTGCTGTACGTCAACTCGTTCACGAAGAAGCTGCTGCCGTCGCTGCGCGTCGGGTTCGTCGCGGCGCATCCGTCGCTCGTGCCGACGCTCGTCTCGATGAAGCGGCTCTCGACGCTCGGCAACGCGTGGCTGACCGAGGCGGTGGTCGCCGAGTTTCTCGATCGCGGCTACTACGACACGCACCTCGCGGCGCTGCAGAAGGCGCTCGACGAGCGCTACGCGGCGTGCCTGGCCGCGCTCGAGGACCTGATGCCCGACGGCGTGCGGTGGACGCGTCCCGGCGGTGGTCCAACGCTGTGGCTCGATGTGCCGCGCGCGATCGATCTCGCGGCGCTCGAAGCGCATCTCGCGCGGCGCGGCGTCGTGATCTCGAACACGTCGGCGGCGTTTGTCGGCGACGGCGAGCCGCACCTGCACGGCTTTCGCGTCGCGTATGCGTACCTGAAGCCCGAGGAGATGCGCCGCGCGCTGACGATCGTCGCCGACGCGCTCAGGGGACTCGCTCGATGACCGTCGCCGACGTGAATGTCGCCGGCGATCCGTTGGCCCAGAGCCCGACGGCCTGATTCGCGCCGGTGACGACCGGGCCGGCCAGGTGCGCCTGCACGCGCGTCCCATCGCGCTGCGCCAGGCACGTCCCGTCGCCCTCGATCCACATCGTCATCTGCGCGCCGGTACCGAGGTTCGCATACGCGGTGTCGATGGCGGTGCCGCTGACGTAGTGCGCGATCACGACGCCGTTGACGTTCGCGCCCATCTTGCGGTTCATGTTGAAGTCGCAGATCAGACCGTCGGGGTTGGTGGCGTGCGTGTCGGGCGCGATATCGGTCCAGCCGCCGACGGTCGTGACGTCGCCCGCGACCTCGATCTGGCCCATCGTGACGAATTCGATCGTCGGATCGTTGTACGGGATCGCGAGCAGGTAGATGCCGGCTGCGTTCGTCGCGTCGACGCTCACCTCGTCGGGGCCGTGCATCCATTGCGGCGCGCCGACCGTGCGCCATGCCGGATCCGGCGCGACGAAGGGATCGAAGAATGCGAGCCGATCGTGCGGATCGTTGCGATACGGATCGCAGGCATCGCCGACGCCGTCGCGATCGTCGTCCTGCTGATCGGGGTTGGCATCGGCGGGGCAATTGTCGCAGCCGTCGGCGATGCCATCGCCATCTTCGTCGTGCGTCGTGATCGCGCCGCTCCAGCACGCGCCGGCATCGCGGCTCGGCACGTCCTGCAAGCCGAGCACGCGGTCGCATGCCGCGAGCGCGAGCAGCAGGACCATCCGCCTCATCACTCACGACGGTATCAAGCTATGCTCGTCGTGTGAGGTCCGTTGTCTGGCTCGTCGCACTGGCTGCGTGCAGCACTGCGCCTGCGGCGACGACGAACTTCTTCGGGCCTTCGCCGGCGCCGCCGCGCGGGCTCGAGAAGCTGCATCCCGGCATGAGCGTCGCGGAGGCCAAGCAGCTGGTGCCGAAGCTGCACGAGCCGGATCGCAAGGGCGTGCGCGACGAGCTCGTGCTCGATAGCGGTGTCGGCGACGTCACGCTGACGGTGCGCGTCGATGCGGGCACGGTGTCGTCGATCGTCGCGATCGTGCAGGGCCACGGCGCGCGCGAGCTGCTGACGCGGGCGTGGGGCGAGCCGCAGATCGCGCGCGACTCGCTCGGTCAGCCGGAGGTGACGTGGGCGAGCGAGCGCACCGGCTGGAAGGTCAAGCTCGACTGCCTCGAGCGCAACTGCCTCGTCGAGTACATGCCGTACAAGGTGCTGACGGCGGACTTCTTCGGCGCGCACGTCGTGCCGCCCGGCGATCTCGCGAAGCTGCGGATCGGGATGAAGCTCGCGGAGGCGAAGGCGCTCGCGCCGGGTCCGGTGGCCGCGCGTCAGGGCCTCGCGACCGAGGTCGATGGCGTGCGCGAGTTCGTCACGATCGACGATCGGCTCGGCACCGTGCGCTCGATCTATTTGAACCTGCCGCCGCACGCCGAGGATCTGATCGCGGAGGCGTGGGGCTCGGGCGCCGACTCGACGGAGCCGGTCGGCAAGGCGGTCAAGGTGTGGCCCGATCCCGAGACCGGCTGGCGCGCGACGCTGCGCGATGCCCTCGGCTACTCGCACGACCTCGCGTTCGAGAACTACATCCCAGCTGCGCAGCTGTTCGGCGATCAGCCCGACTCGCTCGACGGCCTGCGCGAACCGGTGCTCGGCAAGACCGTCGACGAGGTCAAGAAGGTCTACAAGGACGAGATCACGCAGCAGGGCAAGGACCTGATCCTGACGCTGCCGCCGACCGAATGGGATCGCTTCGGCACGCGGCTGACGCTCGGCGTCGCCGGCACCAAGGTGCACGAGATCTCGTTCAGCGTGCCGTGGCGAGGCCATCCCGAGGCGCGCGACACGCTGTTCGAGCTGTTCAAGCACAAGTGGGGCGAGCCGAAGGAAGTCACGGACGAGGGCAAGACGACGCTCGTGTTCCGCGACGACGATCCGCACGTCGAGGTGCGCGAGGACACCGAGCACGGCGCGTGGCAGATCGAGATCAAGTGAGCTAGACAGCCTGCGTGCGCGAGAGCCGCTTGATCCTGCTGCTGTCGCTGATCGCGGCGATCACCGTCGGCAACCTGTACCTCGCGCAGCCGCTGCTCGCCGAGCTTCAGCACGTGTTCACCGCTTCGCCGGCGGCGGCGGGCGCCGTCGTCACACTCGGGCAGGTCGGGTACGGACTCGGCGTGCTGTTGATCGTGCCGCTCGGCGATCTGCGCGAGCGACGCCAGCTGATGCTCGTATTGTTCGGCGGCGTGACGGTCGGGCTCGTGGCATCGGCGCTCGCGCCGTCGCTGCCGCTGTTGATCGCGGCGAGCTTCGCGATCGGCGTGTTCACGGTGATCCCGCAGATCATCATGCCGTATGCGGCGTCGCTCGCGAGCGATGACCGGCGCGCGACGGTGATCGGCACCGTGCAGAGCGGATTGCTCGTCGGGATCCTGCTCGCGCGGACGGTGTCGGGGACGATCGCTTCGATCGCGGGATGGCGCGCGGTGTTTGTCGTCGCGGCGGTGCTCGGGCTCGCGATGGCCGCGCTCGTAGCCGCGAAGTTCCCGCGGCAGGCGCCGGCGGCGAAGCTGACGTACCGCGAGACACTGGTCTCGATGCTGCGCTTGCTCGCGCGCGAGCCGGTGCTGCGTCGCGTGGGGCTGTCGGGCGCGGCGAACTTCGCGGTGTTCTCCGGCTTCTGGACGACGCTGCCGTTCTTGCTGCATGCGTCGTACGGCTACGGACCGGGCGCGGCGGGTGTGTTCGGGCTGATCGGCGTCGTCGGAGCGGCGTCGGCGCGCTACGGCGGGCGCCTGAGCGATCGGCGTGGGCCGCAATTCACGCAGAAGCTGTCGCTGGTCGTGACGCTCGCGTCGTTCGCGCTGTTCGCGTTCGCGGATGTGTCGCTCGTGCCGCTGATCGCGGCCGTGATCGTGCTCGATGCCGGCTGCCAGGCGAATCACATCTCGTGTCAGGCCGAGGCGTTCACGCTCGACGCGACCGCGCGCAGCCGCATCAACGGCATCGACATGTTCCTGCGATTTCTCGGCGGCGCGGCAGGCTCGGCGATCAGCGCATTCGCGTGGAACCACGGTGGCTGGCACGCGTACTGCGCAAGCGGCGCCGTGCTGTGCGTGCTCGCGTTCGTTCCGTACGTCGTTAGATCGAGCCGCGATCGATCGCCCGCTGCGCCTGCTCCGCGAGTGCCTTGACGACGAGGTTGAGCGGCGCGAACCGCGGATCCTTCGTCAGGCCCTTCGCGAACCGGTAGTAGATCTGCTGCAGGATCACCGCGGTCTTGTAGAGGCCGAACGCGTAATAGAAGACGAGGTGCGACGTCGCGCGCCCCGAGCGCTGGAAGTAGCGCGCGGCGACCTGCTCGCGCGTCAGCATGCCGGGCTTCATCGTCACGCCGAACAGCGGAATGCCGACGAGCACGCCGTCATCCGCCTGCACCCAGTACGACAGCGACGTGCCGAGATCCATCAGCGGGTCGCCGATCGTCGCCATCTCCCAGTCGAGCACGCCGGTGATCGTCGACAGCGACGGATCGAAGATCACGTTGTCGAACTTGAAGTCGTTGTGGATCAGCGATGTGCCCGACTCGGGCGGCTTGTTCGCCTCGAGCCACGCGGCAGCGCTCGTCATCGCGGGAACGTCGTCGGTCTGCGAGCCGCCGTAGCGCTCGATCCAGCCCTTGACCTGCCGCTCGACGTAACCGGCCGGCTTGCCGAAGTCGCCGAGCCCGGCCGCCTTGTAATCGACGGCGTGCAGATCGACGAGCGCGTCGACGAGCACCTCGCACGCGAGCCTGGCATCGGCGCCGGGCGGCAGCTCCTTGCGCAGGATGATCCCGCGGCGGCGCTCCATCAGATAGAACGGCGCGCCGAGCACGGCGGCGTCGTCGCAGAACGCGATCACCTTCGGCGCGCGCGCATAGACCGGCGCGAGCTTCGACAGCACGCCGACCTCGCGGCTCATGTCGTGCGCGCTCTTCACCTTGCTGCCGAACGGCGGGCGCCGCAGCACGTACTCGCGATCGCCCTGGTGCACGAGGTACGTCAGGTTCGAGTGGCCGCCGGGAAACTGCTCGACGCGCACCGCGCCGTGCTTGCCGACGTGCTGCTCGAGGTACGTCGTCAGGATGCCGACGTCGATCTCCTCGCCTTGCCGGACCGCGCGCGGCTCGTCGATCACTGCTGGTACCTCTGGAGGATCCGCTTCGCGACGACCATCTTGTGGACCTCGTCGGGACCGTCGTAGATGCGCGCGCCGCGCTCGTGGACGTAGTAGTGCGCGAGCACGGTGTCGCTCGTGATGCCGAGCGCGCCATGCAGCTGGATCGCGCGATCGATCAGCCGCATCATCACGCCTGCGACGTAGAACTTGATCAGCGACACGCTCTCGCGCGCGGCCGAGAAGCCCTTGTTCTCGATCGTCCACGCGGCGTTGAGCACCATCAGGCGGCTCGCGTCGATCTCGGCGCGTTCCTCGGCGATCCACGCCTGCGCGATCTGGCGCGTCGCGAGCGTCTTCTCGTCGTCGATCTTGCGGCGCGTGACGTGCCTGCACATCGTGTCGAACACGCGCTCGCAGATGCCGATCCACCGCATGCAGTGATGGATGCGGCCCGGCCCGAGGCGCTCCTGCGCGATCAGAAAGCCCGCGCCCTCGGGGCCGAGCCGATAGCTCTGCGGCACGCGCACGCCGCGGTACCAGATCTCGCCGTGCGAGGCCCAGCCCTTGCCCGCGTCGCCCATGATCGGGATGTTGCGCGCGAGCTCGAAGCCCTTCGTATCGGTCGGCACGATGATCATGCTCGCGCGGCCATGCGGTGGCGCATCGGGGTTCGTCACCGCCATCACGATCGCGAACGCCGCGCCGTCCGCGCTGCTCGTGAACCACTTGTGGCCGTCGATGACGTAGTCGCTGCCGTCCTTGCGCGCCGCGCAGCTCATCAGCGTCGGGTTGCTGCCCGGGTTCTCGGGCTCGGTCATCGAGAAGCAGCTGCGCAGCTCGCCCTTCGCGAGCGGCTCGAGCCAGCGCGCCTTCTGCTCGGCGCTGCCGTACTTGTGGAGGATCTCGAGATTGCCCGCATCCGGCGCCTGCGCGCCGAACACGAAGTGCCCGATCGGCGAGCGACCGAGCCGTTCGCTGACGAGCCCATGCTCGACGAGCCCGAGCCCCAATCCACCGAGCTCCTTCGGAATTTGCGGACCCCACAGCCCTTCCGCCTTGCACTTCGCACGCAGTGGCGCGAGCGCCTTCTCGTCGAAGCCGTGCAGCAATGCACCTTCGGCCGGCACGACATGATCTGCGACGAACCGCTCGACCTTGTCGAGCAGCGGCTTGACCGACTCCGGGGGATCGAAGTTCACGCCCGATCTGTATCACTAGTACTCGGTGTGAAGCTCCGACGGCAGGTGACCGACGCTGTTGAACGTCAGCAGCGACACCTGCTCCGGCTCCCACGCAAACGTCGCGCTGCGATACAAGAGCTCGCTGATCGACGCGTTGCGCACGACGACGCTCGTTCGCACCATCCGGTGCTCGCCGAGCCCGAACGCCAGCCCGACCGCGACGCCGATCGGCCCCGCGCTCGTCACGACGCCGACCTTGCGCCCGCTCGCGATCGCCGTCTCGAGCCCGCGCCGCACGCGCGCCGCAAACTCCGTCACGCGCTCGACGCCCTCGGCCTGCCACTCGTCACGCCCCCACGCATGCAGGATCCGATGAAACGCGCGGTCGGCGAGCTCGCGGCTCGGATTCGTCGGCAGCGCTGCGAACGCCGCGTCTTCCGCGACGAGCTTCGGAAGAAAATGTTTCACCAGCTCGAAGCCCGGATACTCGGCGAGCTCGGGCAGCGTCGTCGGCGCGGGCAGCTGCGCGGCCTCGCACGCGAACGCGGCGGTCTGCTGCTGCCGCCGGTGCGGACCGACGAACAGCGCATCGAGCTGCATCGCCGCGAGCGCCGGACCGACCGCGCGCGCCTGCTCCTCGCCCTTCGGCGACAGCCGATCGTAATCCGCCTGTCCGTACGACGCCTGGCCGTGCCGGATCAGCACCAGCCGTCCCATCAGAAGTACATCCGGCAGCTCTTGCAGTAGAACCGCAGGTGCTCCTCGACCCACGCCATCGGCGCCTCGCACTGCGGGCACGCGGGCGTCGGGCCGCTCGCCGGAATCGCCGCGCTCTTCGGAGGCGGTAGCGACGCGGGCGCGGTCGAGATCGGGACCTTCGGCGCGGACGGCTTCTCCGCCGCCTTCTCCGCCGTCTTCTCCGGCGTCTTCTCCGCCGGCTTCGCGGTCGCCGCTTTCGCCGCCGACAGCGACTTGAACGGCACGTCCGGATCGACCTGGATCGGCGGCGCGGCGACGGTGTCCTGAAGCCCGTCCGCGTCGACGCGCTCGCGCGCGGTGGTCTGGATCGCGTCGGTGTCGTCGCCCGGCACGTCGGAGTGCTCGTGCGCGGCGAGCCCCTCGCGTCGCTTCTGCTCCTCGTACGCGGCCTTCGCCTCGTGATCGATCTCGACGGCGGTGATCAGCTCCGTCTCGCGCATCGCGGTCTCGAGGCTGTCGTCGTTCTGCGTCGTGCCGCGCACGAGCTGGGGCGGTGGCGTGTCGATCTGCGGCATCGGCGGGACGGTGTGCGTCATCGTCGGCTGCGACTTGCGCGGCGCGGGCTCCTCGCCGGGGCGCGTGGCCGACGTGATGATCGACGGCGTCGGCGTGGGCGGGTTCGCATCGCGACGCGGCGGCGGCACGCTGATCTTCTGAGCACGCGCGGGCGGCGGCGCGACGCGCGCGGGTGCGGGCATCGTCGCGGCGAGTGGATCCGCGAGCGCACCGACGCTCGGCGCCTTCGGCGCACCAGGCAACACCGGCGCCGCTGGAATCGCGGGCGCTCCTGCGATCGCGGGTGCCGATGGGCGCGACGCGCCGAGCGCGGACGATGCGATCGCCGGCGACGCGAACGGTGCGGGCGGCATCGTCGGCTTCGTGCGCGGCGGCGCCAGGCCCGGCAGCGGAGGCGCGCCGGTCGGCGGCTTCACGCGCGAGTCCGGCCGACCCGGCGACGCGATCGGCGCCGACGCTGGCGGCTGCGAGAGCGGGCCCGCGATCGGCGGCACCGCGAACGGCGGCGAGCTCGGCGGCGCACCGGGCGCGGCAAACGGCGGTGCACCAGGCGCGGCAAACGGCGGTGCGCTCGGCGAGCCGGGCGCGGCAAACGGCGGTGCGCTCGGCGAGCCTGGGCGCGGCGCGGCGAACGGTGGCGAGCTTGCCGGCGCACCGGGCGCACCAAACGGCGGCTTGCTCGGCGAACCGGCGCGCGGCG
>JAFAOG010000315.1 GCA_019237945.1 Deltaproteobacteria bacterium
GCCGGCGACGACGTTCGACGAGATGGCGGCGCTGATGCGCCTCGATCCGAAGTTCCTGCGGCTCGACGACGCGGTCACCGGCAGCAAGGAGCTCGCCGACAGCGCCGGCCAGACCGTGCGCGTATGGCAGAACCTCGCGATAGCGCGCGATCGACTTCTCGACGAGCTGCTTGCGCGTCTCGGGGTCTTTGCGCGCCTTGTCGATCTCGGTGACGATCGGCTGCAGCTTGCCGATCAGCGTGTCGTACCACTTCTGCGAATCGTCGAACTTGCAGTCGGCGAGCTCGACGTAGCCGGCGAGCAGCGACGCCTCCGGCCACAGCGGCGAGCTCGGGAACGTGTTGACGAACTCGTGGACGAGGTCGCGCGACGTCGCCAGCTCGCGCTTCTGGTACATCGACCAGCTCGCCTCGAACAGCGCGTCGGGCAGGTACGACGAGTCGTCGGGGATCTGGAAGTAGTGGTAGTACGCGTCGTCGTACTCGCCTTGCTCGTGCGCGATGCGGCCGAGGCCGAGGCGCGCGAGGTCCTTGATCGTGAAGTAGCGATCGTCGACGACAAACGTGATCTTGTCCGCGTCGCCCGTGCCGGCGACCTCGCACATCGCCTCCGCCGCGTCCTTGTACTCGCCGCGCCGCGCGCGAATCACCCCGCGCAGGTACACCGCGCTCGAATAGAGCCGGCTCTTCTTGGAGATCAAAACCAGCTCGCCCTCGGCATCGGCGAGCTTGCCCTTCTCGTACGCGGCGCGCCCGCGCAGATACGCGCGCTCGCCGGCCGCACTCGGCGGAATCGGCTGCGACGCAGCCATCGATCTACCTTCTGGCGTCTTGATGCTCTCGATGCGCGCGAGCACGCCCGCGTAGTCGCGCGTCTCGATGCCGATGTCGACGGCGACGCGATGTGCGGGTCCCCAGTACTTCGAATCCGGGCCGCGCGCGAGCAGCGAGTCGGTGATCTCGAGCGCGGCCCCGTACGCGCCGCTGCGCTCGAGCGCGACCGCGAGATCGTACTGCGCGTTCTCGAACTCGATGAACTCGGTGAAGCTCGCGTAGCGCGGCGACTTGACGATCGCGTACAGCGCGACCGCCGCGTTCGTGTACGACTGGTCGCGCAGCAGGCCTTCGCCGACCTGCAGCTCGTGCTTGAGCGTCTCGAGCGTTCCACTCTCGACGTCGATCAGCTTCGCCTGCGCGAGCTGCGCGTAGTACTTCGCGAGCAGATCATCGGTGTCGGCATGCGCCACGCCGGCGAGCAGACAGACGATGACGAGCGACCTCATTTCTTCGCCGCCCCCGCCTGCGCGACCGACTTCACGCCGACGTCGATGCCGAGGCCGTAGCTGCCGTGCTCGCCGCGCTTCCACTGATACGCGATGTCGCCGTTGTCGTGGGCCTTGGCGATCACGGCGAGGTCCTTCTGCGCGACCGCCTTGACGACGATCTGCGACTCCGTCGACGACGTGAACGAATCGTCATCCTTGCCGGTCGCCTCGACGTGGAACGTCACGAGGTGGCGGCCCGGCGCGACGTAGCCGTCGAAGCGCACGCCGTCGTCGTTCGCGATCGCGCCGCCCGCGTCCTCGTACACGGTCGCGCCGTCGAGCCGCACGCTCGCCTTGCTGACGCCGTAGTAGCGGCCGCTCGTCCACGTGAACTTGATCGTGACGCGCGTCGAGTAGAGCTGGCTCGCGACCGCGTTCGCACGCGCGCGGCTCTTGAACAGCTCGTCGCGCAGGCTCAGGTACTCGGCGCGAAGCGAATCGACATCGGGTCCGGTCTCCGGCGTCGGCTCGGCCTTGACCTCGGACGGCGGAGGCGCGGCGCTGCCGGGGCCCGCGGGCACGGCCGGGGTCGCGGGCATGGTCTGGGGAGCCATCGCGGCGCTGCCCGATCCGGCGGCAGACCCCGCGTCGGTCGGCTCCGGTTTCGTCTCGGGCTTGGTCTCCGGCTTCGTCGTCGTGCCGCCCTTCGGCTTGTGGTGCTTCGGCGCCGCCAGCGCCAGAGCGGGCACGAGCAAGATCCAGGAAGCGCGACGCAGCATGACGAGGCTCCGATCAGTTGTGGAACGGCAGGAACACGGAGAAGCCGGCGGTGATGGCGAGGTCGTTGACGAGGAAGCGCTCGTCGAGCAGGTCCTGGCGGAACGTCCGGTCCCGCGCATCGACGCGGAACGCCACGGCTTGACCCATGAAGAGCTTAATCCCGAACCCGACGATGCCGGCGGCGCCGCGGCTGGTCTTCGAGTCGATCACGCCGACGCCGGCATCGGCATGGAGGTCGAAGTGCACGATCGTGCCGCCAAGTCGCAGCTTGCCGTACACGGGCGACCACACGAGCAGCGACTCGGCGAAGATCATCTGCGCGTACGTATCGGTCAGCACGACGCCGCGCTTGTCCTCGAGGGCGCGCACGATGTCGGCGTTCGCGTGCGTCCACCAGCCGGCGAACTCGACGGCGGTCTCGTCGGTCATGTTGTACGTGTACGAGCCGCCCGCGATGTACGTGCCGCTGAGCAGATCGCTCGCGTAATAGCCGCCGTCGATCGACAGCTCGTGCCGGCCCTGCTTGACGAACAACCGATCGACCGCGCCGCGCCGCTTGCGCTTGATCGCGAGGCGGTCCGCGATCTCCTGATCGATGCACATCTCCGTCGTGCGTTCGGGCGCGACCGCGACCTTCTTCTCGGGCTCGGCGCGAGCCACGGAAGCGAGCAGCACGAGGAAGAGCAGCGCCTTCATAGCCCGGTCGGGATCCAGAACGCGACGCCCGCCGTCGCGATGAGGTTGTTCGTGTAGCGCGTCTCCGCCGCGATCTCCTCGACGGCCATCAGGTCGCGCGCGTCGATCCGGATCGTCATCACCTTGCTGACGAAGAAGTCGATCGCGCCGCCGGCATCGAACGACAGCCCCTGCACCGCGTCGTGGAACATCCGCCCGCCGCCGGCGAACAACATGATGTCCGCGTGCACGATCCCGCCGCCCATCTTCATCTTCGCGTGAATCGGCGACCACACGAGGTTGCCGAGCCCGACGTACGCCATCCCGGGCTTGAACCGGTTGTCGCCGAAGAACTTGTTGAGCGGCTCGTCGAGATCGAGCGTCAACGGCGTCATGTCGAACTCGGCCGAGAAGCCGAAGTCCTCCGTGAAGAAGAACCCGAGCGAGCCGCCGGCGATCCAGTTGCTGCTCGTCAGGTCGCCGCCGTACAGCCCGCCGTGCGCGACGAGGTTGACCTTGTAGCGCTTGAGGAAGTTCTTCTTCTGCACGCCGCGCGGCTTGTGGTTCTCCCCGAGCTGCCCCGCGATCGTCTGGTCGAGACACGACGGCAGCGGCGCATCACTCGGCTTCGCGGGCGCAGGCTGCGCGCGCGCAATGCCGCCAGCCACCAGCATGGCCAGCACGAGTCCCCCGAGCGTGCGTAGCACCGCCTGCGAGCGTACAACGAGCACATGGTACGATTCCACCGATGGAGCACCTGACGGGGACCAGGATCCGGCGCGAAGCCACGCCGGCCACGGTCAACCTCCGGCGCTGCAAGCTCGTCATCATCAAGGGCGCCCAGCGCGGCACCGAATTCGTGATCGCGGGCGACGTGATCCGCATCGGCAAGGCCCCCGAAAATGATCTCGCGCTCGTCGACGAGACGGTCTCGCGCGTCCATTTCGAGATCATGCGCGACGCCAAGGGCTACCTCGTGCGCGATCTGAAGAGCACGAACGGCACGTTCCTCGACGGCGCGGAGGTCAAGGAAGCGTACCTGCGCGCCGGCTCGATCATCGGCGTCGGCGCGACGGAGCTCAAGTTCACGCCGTTCGAAGAACGCATCGAGATCCTCCCGAGCGAAAAAGAAGCGCTGGGCGAGATGGTCGGCAAGTCGGCCGCGATGCGCGAGATCTTCGGCCTCGTCGAGCGCATCGCCCCGACGGACGCCACCGTCCTCATCGAGGGCGAGACGGGCACGGGCAAGGACATGATCGCCCGCACCCTCCATCAACTCTCGCCGCGCGCGGACAAGCCGTTCATCGTCGTCGACTGCGGCGCGGTCGCAGGCACGCTGATCGAGTCGGAGCTCTTCGGCCACGAAAAAGGTGCGTTCACGGGCGCCCACACCGCGCGCCAGGGCGCATTCGAGCTGGCCTCCGGCGGCACCGTCTTCCTCGACGAGCTAGGCGAGCTCTCGCTCGACCTCCAGCCCAAGCTCCTGCGCGTCCTCGAGCAGCGCGAGCTGCGCCGCGTGGGCGGTCAGAAGACGATCAAGGTCGACCTCCGCGTGATCGCGGCGACCCGCAAGGACCTCCGCTCCGAGGTCGAGAAGGGCAAGTTCCGCGAGGACCTCTACTTCCGCCTCAACGTCGTCCCGATCACCGCGCCCCCACTTCGCGAGCGCCGCGAAGACATCCCGCTCCTGATCAACGCGATGCTCGCCAAGCTCGCCCCCGAAAACGCGACCGCCCTCAGCGACTCGACCCGGGCCGCCCTGATGGCCCACGACTGGCCGGGCAACGTGCGCGAGCTCCGCAACGTCATCGAGCGCGCGCTGGCCCTGGGCGCGGACCCCGGCATGCTCGTCGCCCCGCTGGGCGCCGCCTCCGAGCCGACCAAGGGCGTCGCGCTCGCGGGCGGCCTCGAGTTCGAGCCGGGCGTCTCGTTCCGCGACACCAAGGAAAAATGGAACGAGCTGTTCGAGCGCCGCTACCTCACCTGGCTGATCAAGCGCGCCGACGGCAACATCTCCAAGGCCGCGAGAGACGCGGACATGGACCGCAAGTACCTCCATAAGCTCTTACGCAAGTACGGGATCACGGGCGGAGACGACGAGCCGGAGAACTGATGCGCGACGTGGACTGCGGACGTCACGGGCGGCAGGGCATCGGCCTCGTGTGCACGCACGTCGCGCATGCGATCGACAACAGGCAAGACGTCGGCTTCTTCTGGAGCGACAACACGGACACGGCGCGCCCCGACGCGTGGTGTCGCGCGTGCGAGCAGTCACTTCGGTCGGTCCGAGACGCGCAAGGGCCCGAGGGCGAGACGTGGTTCCGCGCCGCTGACTTCAAGATCCTGTGCGCTGGATGCTGGGACGAGGCCAAGCGACGGCTTTACGGCGGCGACTAGCGCCGGGCGCCGAGCGGGAACGGGAACGGGAACGGGAACGGGAACGGCAACGGGAACGGCAACGGCAACGGGAACGGCAACGGCAACGGCAGCGGCAACGGGAACGGCAGCGGCAACGGGAACGCCTAGCTGTTCTGCCTCTGCGGATCACGGTCGACGATTGGTCGACGCTCTGCGGCCGGCGGTGCGCACGGTCCACATGACCTCCGCTCGGAGCTCTCGCCCTGCTCGGCGCTTGCGCATCGCCCCGCGCCAGCTCGCGCGGTGATCTCCGCGTGATCAGCACGCGCTTCACATGCGCTCGCTGTCACGGCGCGTGCGCGCGCCTTCGCGACGGGCGAGAGAGCTCCTCGCTCCGGGAGGCCCGAAGGACTCCAGGGGGAGAAACCAGGGCGTGTGCTGACCAGACACCCTGTGTCAACCAGGTCACTCAGATCGCGGCCTGGTGATCGAGCCGCGCGAGTGAGCGCGTAGCGTTTCGCTTCCACCAGTGTCGTCCCGTGTGCGGGGCGTATGCTCTGCGCATGGCCAAGCTGAGCCACTCGACCAGT